>CAYFYO010000027.1:0-44741 GCA_964347335.1 uncultured Thermodesulfobacteriota bacterium | reverse complement strand
ACCCGCGACCCCAACCTTGGCAAGGTTGTGCTCTACCAACTGAGCTATTCCCGCACTCGTGGCTACATACCACGCTTTCGAATATTAATTACAATACATGGCTGGCATTGTCAATATGAATCGCACTGGGTAGGTGGCGGGAGGCAGGGTGCGGAAGAAATCTCGATTACTGTTTGTAAACCTGGTAGAACCGCAAGACCTTTTGAACGTAACGCTGTGTTTCACCGTACGGAGGAACCGAGTTGAATCGCAAAACCGCTCTCTTTCCGGCGTTATAGGCCGCCAGGGAGAGTTTCACGTCATTCTGAAACATCTCCAGAAGGTACCTGAAATGTCGAACCCCGGCCTCGATGTTCTCCCCGGGATCGAAGGCGTCTATGACGGAGAGATCATTTGCCGTTTCGGGCATCAGCTGCATGAGGCCCATGGCCCCCACCCGGGACACTGCGCGCGGATCAAAATCCGATTCAGCGCGAATCATCGCCTTGATGAGCGCTGGGTCGACGCCGTGCTCTTCAGCGGCCTCGTGAATCAGGTGATCAAACCGACTGTCTTGACCATGCCTGGATCCAGGATACTTGAAATCGATATCCCCATCCTCTTTGATGTAGAGCGCGTATTGGGGGCTCGTTGGAACATTCGAGAAATGAATGACCCCATTCTCATCAACATACCTATAGATACCGGCCTGAGCCACTGGCACCAATACGAAGAGCATCGCAATGAGGCACCCGAGAATCACGCATTGCCTCATGCGCATTTTTCGCGTCAAACTACAGCCCGGCTCACGTCGTCCCATGGCGTATGAAGCTTTCTTGATCATTTCTCGGTCGAATCCGGTCGTTTCTGTCGCATTTGCAAGGCCAATGCCAAATCTCAACGGAAAATGCCTCCGTAAAATACACCCACAAAATCAATATGTTACAAACGATTCACTGCGAGGGATGGGCGCTTCAAACAGGAATTGTCACCAGAAAGCAGAAAAGATGGTAGATTTCCGACCATCTTTTTGACACTCAGGGGCACTATTATACGGGAAACAACGCCCTACCGCCGTAAAGGACGATCGACAGCTCCAGGCTGCTTCGGCCTCCAGATCCGGTCCCGCTCAATCAGATGGAGGACAAGCCATCCCCTATTTGCTAGTGCAGCGCCGATGAACCTTCGGTGGCATTTCCATGCGAACCGCTCAGCACAAATAATCACCGTTGGACCTTTTCTGGCCAACGAGATCAATTCCTCGATCCCTCGTTTGAACTCGGGCGAGTGCATAAAGGCGTTGTATCCCCCGCTTCGGTATCCGCCAAGATCGTGACCCAGATAGGCGTACCCAAGGCCTCTGGCCTTCAAGGCCGCCTCGAGATTCTCTTTTTTGAAATGCTCGAGCCTGCTTGTCGGAAAACGCCGGACATCGACGACGTGAAGAATTCCGTGGGAATCTAAGATCTCTACCAGTTCCTGGAGCGTTCGGGTGCTCGTCCCCAGCGTGTAAATGGTGGTGGGATGATCGTTCTTTCTGAAAAGTGAGTCCTCAGTCAAACCCTAGAAATCGCTCCCCGTTTATCTCTTCTGAGAGATCGATCTTCATGCTACCCAGGCGAACAGTTCGCGTGTGCTCAACCTCACTGTCAGAAGGAACGAGACAGGAGAGAATCCCCTTTGCGCGATCGAGCCTCTCGAGAATCCCCAGGGTGAGGAGAAAATTGTCCGGGCCGTTCAATCCAATGAGGAGCCCCTCTGTTTCCGCTTCGTTCCTCTCGGAGACCCGGAGTCGGTGGGTTCCCGTCAACGTGACCCTTCGGAGATCGACCCGATGGATCCGGACAGTCTCGAAATACTCCCTAAAACGGTTCCATCGATAGCGGCGCCTCTCTTCTTGAGAACGAGTTTGCGCACGCACGGAGGAAGCAACCCTGTGGATCACGACTCCTTCTCGGCCCTGCTGACTTCGAAGGATGGGTTCGATTTCTCCTTTCTGCTGAAGCGCCGCGATGTGGCGAGGACCGAGGAGCTCCATCTTTTGATATTTCAATTCGACAGCCTCTTCGCCAGTGACATACCCAGTGGTATCCAGAATGGCAATCCGGAGCCGATCGGCCTGCGACCGTTCGAGAAGCCTTTTCAGGCCCACAACTGTTTCCAGGCGGTGCCCTCTCGGGGATACGGATCCAACAAAATACATGGCCTCCGGTCGTGCCCCCTCAAAGTCCTGAGATTTGCCGTCAAAAAGGGCCAGCGCCTGCGTAGCTGGAGGCCCCAGAATCGACTGACCGATGTCTCCATCGATATATGCCACGGCCTCTCCGCGTTTGGAAAGCTCCCTCACGAGGAATCTTGTGAGGGTTGTCTTTCCGCTATCTGGGGCGCCGATGACCATGACCGTACCTCTCGCGTGCTGAACCTGCTCCACAATGCGCTCCCAGTCCTCAGAGGTCTCGATTGGGGTCATCCAGGTCTCCCTCGCCGACACGGGCTAAGAAGCGAATCGTGCGAGTCTTCTCAAAGCCTCCAGCCTTTCTTTATGTCCGATCCTCGCTCTTCGAACGGCCTCGTTGAGCAATTCAATTGACCGATCATAGTTCTCTCTGTCAACAGGATAGGGATAGCCGTCCTTGCCGCCGTGGGCAAAGCTGAACCTTGCCGGATCTCTAAAACTGGGTTGAGCTCCGTAGATGAGCTCGGCGATCAGCGCCAGGGATCGGATGGTCTTTGGTCCCACCCCCTCCAGACTGAGCAGCGATTCAAAGTGCTGGGGTTGACGCTCGTAGGCTTTTCTCAGGATTCGTTTCATCCGACCGAGATCGAAATCCCCGGGCTTCACATCGTGATGCTTCGCCAGCGTCAGGGTTTGAGTCATTTTCAGCTCTCGAACCAAGCGATCAGGGTGCTCGCATGCCACGACGGCTGTCGCTTGGCGGGATTGATCGCTTTCGGCTGCCACCATGTTGAGACTGGCGCTCCGGGAGTCGCAGCACACAGCAGCGTGGGGTTCACAAACAAAATCGTGATCGTCTCGACCTAGCCAATGGTATCGGCGGGCATAGCGCGTCTCGCTGTTCATTCCCTGCTGAACAACCGCCCAGTCACCGCCTCGAGTGAAAAAGAAAACGTGATGATAAAGGTGGTAACCATCTTGAACAGCGGCGCTGTCAACCTTAGCCGCCATCCGACTAGAATATACGAGTCTCTCCGGATCGAGCGACACGGCGTCGCAGTATTTCTCAATCTGGGTCGGAGTTCGTCTTGAGGCTCTGCCTTTTCCTCCCGCGGCAAAGAAACCCAATTCCTCCTCTAGCCCACTGATTCCCTCTTTCACCGCGCCACACACGGTCGTTGTCACACCGCTTGAATGCCAATCGAAGCCCAAAACACAGCCAAAGGACTGAAACCAGAAAGGGTCTGACATCTTTTTGAGAATTTCGAAGGGTCCCATTTCCTCAACGATGACGATGACGATCTCTCGTGCGAGGAACTTCATGCGCTGGAAAAGCCACGCAGGCGCTCTACCGCCATGAAGCGGAAGGTTGGCGATTCCGGTTCTCATCATCAGACCCCCTCCACGATTATTTAAGAAGCCTGCGGTCCGTCATGTGGTCGCCTCACATCATTGCCCACGGACTTACGACGTACCGGCCGAATTCCATTTTTCTCACTCGATATTCGTGCTCGTTTCGAATTTCGAAATTTGAGTTTCGGATTTATCCAATCATATGGAGCAGCCAGCCACAAGGACCTCCCTCCCGATCTTTCGATACCTCACCCCATCGACCCGGGCTCCCCCCTTTAGTGGAGCAGATGAGCATTACCAATTCTCACCCGCTCGAGGCCAACCTCACGGGCGACGGCGATGCACCGATGGGCCAGTTCTCGAGACGTCGCAGGAAGATCATCCATAAAAAACTGCGGAGAGAAGGCCAAAAGGGCATAGGGAATTGCTGGATCGAGGGCGGCGATAAAGCCGGCAATTCCTCGGACCTCTATTTCATCGATGTACCCGGGAACGAGGAGCGTACTGGCTATGAGGAGAGGCGGATCTGGTCGCTCCTGGATACGGCTTGCCACATAGGCGAAATTTTCTAATGTCCTCCGGTTTCCCACACCGCAGAGGGCTCTATGAATACCCTCACTCCAGGCTTTCAGATCAAATTTAATGCACCCCCCAGAGGACCGGGAAAGATCGACCATCCTTCGGAGGAGGCGAATGTCCATAGATCCGTTGGTCTCCCAGCAGATTCTGAGGATTCGGTCCCCTTTTCCTCTCAGTGCTAACCTTGAAACCGAAAGGGCATGGTAGACCTGCGGCGTAGGATCTCCGCCGAAGTAGCAGATACAACTGGTGGGAGCTCTAGCAAACCCGGCTAACTCCTGGGGTGGAGTGCTGGGCGGATGGCTGAGACGCTTCCGAAACGTCCAGTTTTGACAGTACAGGCAATTGAAGCTACACCCCTCGTAAAACACCGCGAGATTCCGAAATCCATGCTCCGGTCCCCGTCTGTGGGCAAAACGGGGATACCCCGCGCCCGTGCCTCCGGGACAGACCCAGTCAGCCACACAGTTGGTCGGAAGGGGATCATAGTACCACGAGACTTTTGCGAACCGTGGCGAGACACCCCTCAGTCTTCCATTCTGATTGGTCCTGAGGCCGCAGTAACCCTTCTCTCCCTCGGGGATGGCACACGTATTTGCGCACACCGTGCATACGACACCCCTGGGATCTTTGGGAACCGACGTGGGTAGGCCAAAGGGAGATCTAGAGTGGTGGCAGGCCTCAAGAAAAACGGCCTCAGCGCCTTCCGAGGGGATCCTGAGGCAGTTGCGGCAAACCGGAAGAATCTCCGCGAGAGGGGCGGCTTTTTGTCCGCAGAGCTGACACACTCCCCGACTGTTGTCGCTCTGAACCATGAGAAAGTAACCCCACCGAGAAGATTCAGCCGAAGCCTTCCAGATCTCAAGCAAAAACGTCCACGGGATTCCGGACACGCCCCGAACGAGGGCAGGAATGGTGCATTTCACAGAGACGCCTTAGTCCGTCACCTTGTAAACCGTATCGTGTTCCCTCACGCGATCTTCAACCTTCACACCGATGTCTGCCCCCGGTCCTGCATTCGTCACGTTCTGGTTTTCGATCTGCATCGACTGGACTTCTTGGGTGTAATCCGTTGTGTGCCCCTGGATGTGGATTTTGTCTCCAACGGCCAGACTCCCCTCCAATCGAATCGCCGCCACACTGATCTTCGAGAAAAACTTGATCACCGTACCGATCTTTTCCTCTGGCATCATTGACCCCCTTTCTCATTCCAATTGTTCCCAAAATATGCCTAAGGAGAGGCACCGACGGCCCCCGGCTCTCTGCATTCACCGGGTCGATAAGCCAAAACACAGGCGTTTTTGTCTCTCCTTTTCTCCATAGCTCGTGTCAGCGCTCGGTACACGTGACCCACTGAGATCTCAGAGAGGCACTGCCGAGGCTCACACCGAGACATGAATTCTTGCCCACAGGGAGAGCAGGACAGGCCCCGCCGAACCAGGCTGACTTTCTCCCCTTGTGGAGCCCATCTGTAAGGATCACTGGGACCGAATATGGTCACTACCGGGATGCCTACAGCAGCAGCCATATGGGTTATTCCTGAATCGTTTCCAACAAAACCACTACACCGCTCGAGAATCGCTCCCAAAACCGGGAGGGGGAGACGATCGAGAATGACGGGCCCTTTGGACCGAACGGGTCTCAGAAGGTCCTGTTTGATCGCCTCTTCTGCAGGACCGAGGACAAAGAGTATCTGTGCCTTGTACGCTTCGACGAGATCACTCGCGAGATCCAGGAAATTCGCCACAGGCCAATTCTTCGCACGACTTCCGCTACCGGGATGAATGGCGATCAAGAGATCGTCGGGGACAGCGCCATGTTTGGCCAAAACCTTTACGGCTCGGTTCCGATCACTGTCCAGGAGGTACAACCATGGGAAATCCCTCTCAACCGGTAATCCTAAACATTTTGGAAGGGAGAGAAGGTGATCCACCATATGAACAGCCTCTCCCTGTGCAGGACGAGGGGGGATCATGACGACCCAAGCCCGACTCACCTCCCGCAAATTATGAAAAAAGGGATGGCGACTCCAACCGATGACGCCGATGATTTGAAAAGAGCCGAAGAAATCTCTCAGAGAAGCTGGATAATCCTGTCGCTCCTGGTAAAGACTGGCAATCTCAGCCCGATCGACTGAGACGATGCTGTCAGCGTAGTATCGATCCTTGACAAGATCGAGAATCCTCGGAAATCCCATAAGCGTCATGTGGGCATTTGGAAAAGCCATCCGCATGGACTTCAGTGCGGGCAGGGCACAGATGAAATCCCCCAGAGCGCCCTGATGGATGACGAGGATTCGCTTGACAAAACGGGGTAACCGGGAGGCTCTCATTTTTGCCTTTCACCCATGCTTAGCCCAGGTCCATGACGAACCCATCCACAACTTCTGTGGAAAACCCCGTGGACAACTCCCTCGAAGAAAGGGTTAAGTCCCTCATTATCCGGGTTTTTTGGCATTCTGCTCAAAAATAATGCAGCACGATTGTTATTTAATATCGGTTAGTTACAAAATTCCTTTAGAATGAAGAGCCATTCCCCAAAGCCGGGATCCGCTTGTCCAACGTTGAAGCGAGCCTCCACCAGATGCACCCCACCCTTTAGGAGGAAATTTAAATCGATCCATCAAAACTTGTCAATCGGTTTCTTCCGAGGAGTTCCCCCATTTATGAAGCAGTCTGTTGTCTCTGAGCGATCCTGCTTGCGGCGGGAGTGGAGACCCAAATAGGCTAAAGACGGGAGACCAAAGACTGGAGACCGGAGATTGGAGATTGGAGACTAAGGACGAGAGGCCAGAGACTATGGATGAGAGACTAGAGACCAGATAATGAAGGCTGAAAAACAAATGCTAATTGACCAATCACCAATGACCAATGACAAATAACAAGTAACAAATGAGGAGTGCATTTCCTCGCTCCCTTTGCCTTTTCCCTTAATCTTGCGAGGGCAGAATCCGTGAATCCCGATAAGGGTCACGGCATGAGCTTAGGAGACGAATGGACGGAGCCCGGAACAGGGGAGGAGATGCGAAAACCGGGAAACTCCACGGATTCCAAAATCCCAAGATGTGTCAAACGGCAACCCTTCTCTCGGAGGTTCCCAAATGCAGAAGGGCCCTTCGCGCCGCTTCTCGCACAGAAGCGTTGGCCTCCTTTTCCGCGACAGACTGAAGAACCCCCTCCAGGTCTGGGTCTCTGATGGCTCCGAGGGCTTCAACAAGGCTTTTTCGGAGCGCCTCGTCCGCTTTCCTCAAAAAACCTTTGCTTTTCAGAAGGCTGAGCAAGGCGGGAATCGCCTCTGAATCGCCGATTCTCCCGAGGGCTTCAATAGCCGCCTGCCGCAGGATGTCGGATTTCTGACCCTTCAGCTTCCGCTTCTGGATGAAGGGGAGGATATGGGGGACAGCCATCTTTTCACCGGCCTCACCCAATGCCTTCAACGCAAACAGCCGAATGTCCTCGCTTTTTTCTTCGAGCAGCTCGCAGAGGATCCTGATCGCTCCCCTGCCCTTCATCTTGCCAAGGGTCTTGATGGCCTCTCTTCTGATTCGAAAATCATCGTGATACACCGAACTCGTCAACAGATTCGGCGAGATGGGCTTATCGCCCATTTCTCCCAAAACAAAGAGGGCAGTCTGAACCACGTACCACCTTCTGTCTGCCAACCGTTTGATGATATCGTCCTTTACCTCAGGTCCCATGGACCTGATCACGTCCACCAATCGCCTTCGCGAACCGGGGTTTTCTTCGCGCTCAAGGACAAAGAGTATCGATTCGAGCACGGCCCGCCCAAAAAGTTTCAGAAGGGTCAGTGCCTCATTGCTGCGTCTCCTGTCTTCCCCAAGAAAGGCGCCGGTCAGGTGATCACAGAAATCCTGCGACAGAAGCGATGGGGAACTCTTGACCAGTTGCTCCACATACCCCATCTTTGAAAGGGTGAGAACAGCCCTCGCAGGGGTATTGAAATGGTCCTTGAGTATCTCTTTTTCCAGAATCACGGCAATACAGTGCAAAATGGCCTCTTGAACCCTCTCATCCGGTTCTTTTCTGACCCGCGCAATGAGGCGCTGACAGAAAAACAGATCTGCACGCCTGAACTTGCCCGAGTCTTCGACAATTCCGTAAAACTGAGGCAAGTAGCTCGCCACGCCCACGCGCACCTCAGGGTCTTTAGCCTTCAGCCCGGTGAGAAGGCTCCTCAGGAGCTTCTTGATTTCTCCCCCCTTTTCACTCCCGGCCAGATCCGAGCCGAGGCTCTTGATCTTCTCGAAATCGTCCTGACTCATTTGGGCCCTCGAGGCGAGGCGCTCGACCTTCTGACCGAGTGAATAGCAATGCCAAAGAATCTCGTCGCGCAGGATCTCCCATGCGTCTTTTGGCATTCCCAAACTCATGAGTTCCCGGCCCAGCTTCGACGCGACACGTTCCCACCGTTCCAAAGTGGTTAGAACCCTGGTGGCTATCCTACACAGGACTTTCGGTGATCTAAGGCCTCCCCGATAGACATTACTCATCAGACGAATCACTTCTTCGTCACTGAAATCCATGACAAGGTGGTCAACCCGATCCGGGGGGCTATCATCCTGCTTCGCCTTCAACCGGTATAGGCCGGCCTGGGTTTCTGGGGTCAGGGAGAAAACAATCTGGGCCATGATACTGGCGTGCTTGCTAGAGTCCTCCGAGTGGGTTTCCAGAAAACGAGCTACCTGCGCCACGGCTCGATTCGCTGCTCTAGAAACCTCCTCCTCGCTCCCACCGTCCTCTCTCATTTTTGATAGGTCCTCGTCGATGACCCCACTGATCTTGCTGGGATCCTCCTCCAGCGTGGAGAGGAAACCCTTCTTGTCTCCTTGAAAAGCTGGCACCCTCCCCATCAAGAAAGCTGCGATGACGGCCTCGTCGAGTCCTTCCCCAGCTCCGAGAGAATCCTTTATCCTTCCAAACTTGCCCTCATTGGCAACAACACGAGACACGCCTCGGCTTTCCAAAAAACTCTGGGCGCCTCCGCTTTCGATGAGGCGATCTGGTTCTTCACCGAGGCAATCGAGAAAGGCTCTGAACTCCTCTGGGGAAACATCCGGGTAGAAGACCAGACCTTCAATATTCCGGACCCTCAGTTCGTCGATAAACTTCAGGATCAGCGAATCCGACTCTTCGATCGGTGATTCGTCGACGACGAGTGCGTTTTCGACGACGCCAAGGGCAAGCTCCCGCTTCTGTTCGAGGATTTTCCTCAAGGCCCCGTAAGACCGCTCAATGGAGCTCACCGTGTTCGGATGGTCAGGCGCGTACACCTTGCTGTTGACCACCGCGACGTTGAGCTGACGAAGTATGTTTCGTAAGAGCGGGTCCATAAAAATACGTCCCGGATCAAGGAGAATGATAATTTACCGGTTCTCTAGGCTGCACATTCTATGCCAAACTTACGCCGTTTGGCCCAAGAAGGATCCCCCCTTTTTTCTCTTTGTACGCGGAATAAAAAGAGATTTTGCTCCGATGATCCGTATCGTATCGCCGCGCATCCAGCGGAGAGCGAAAATATTTTCATAGGTCTATGAACAATTTGAAACGATCGTCAGGAGGCAAAAGACGGGAGACTTCGAGGGAAAAGGGGCACCCCTTCGGGTCTGGGAAGGCCCTTGTCCTTTGAGATGGGGTGAAAAGAACCTATTGTGATGCCTCTGGAAGGAAACAATCCTTTAGGGTGAACGGGGATGAAGTGGTCCCCCGCATTGGTCGTGCGGGCGGCTACTCCTTGGTCTTCTCTGCTTTTTCCGCGATTTCAGATTCTCCCTGAGGGGTCGATTCATCGGACGACTCCGACTCCTCGGTTTCCGGCTCCACGAAACAAACCTTCCCGTCGGCGACCTCTCTCAGTGCCGTTACGATCTCTCTATTGTCGGCGTCGACAACCGATTTGGCACCGCCGAGGAGCATTTTTGCCCGTTTCGCCGCCAAAATGACCAGTTCAAACCGACTCTCGACCTTCTTGAGACAATCCTCTACGGTAATCCTCGCCATCGTCTCACCTCCCCCAATCTGTCCGATCTCTCAAATAAGAACAAAACCGTAGCAATTCGAAACCGCCTCCGAGAGCAATACCTGAATAAGGCTCAGGGCTTCGCAATCCCCTTAAGCCGATATAAGACGCTGTCACGTCTGCATTTCTCTGCAACAATGATGGCCTTGATCCTCTGGACTGCACCGTCGATCTGGTCATTGATGACGACATAATCGTAATTGTCCACCTTTTCAATCTCTTTATAGGCATTCCTGATCCGCAAATCGATCATTTCCTGGCTTTCGGATCCTCTTCGGGTCAGGCGTTTTTTTAGCTCTTCGATTTCGGGAGGGAGGATGAAGATAAATACACCATTTCGGTAGTTCTTGCGAATCTGCTCGGCTCCCTGGGTATCGATGTCCAGAATCACATCGGTGTCCTGGGCGAAGCATTCTTTTAGAAACACCTTGGAGGTGCCATAGTAGTCCCCCAGGAGCTTCGTCCACTCGGCAAATACCCCTCCCTTTCGCATTCTCTGAAATTCATCATGTGTTACGAAATGGTACTCCACCCCCTCTTTCTCATCCGGGCGGGGAGGCCTCGTCGTGTAGGATATGGAGAACTCTATCTCGGGGAATTCTCGTAACACCCGCTTGAGGATCGTGGTCTTTCCTGTTCCTGACGGCGCAGAGATGACGAAGAGTCTTCCGCCATCCATCCCTCTTTATCCTTTGCTCGGCAGCTTATCTTCGGAGATGAATCGTTGGGTAACCGTCTCCGCCTGGACCGCGGAGAGAATCACATGATCACTATCCGTGATGACAATAGACCGGGTTCTCCTGCCCTGTGTGGCGTCGATCAGCTTACTCGCCTCTTTGGCCCCCTCTTTCAGGCGCTTCATCGGAGCAGAACTCGGCGTGACGATGGCCACCACCCGAGATGCGACCACCATATTACCAAAACCAACATTGAGGAGCTTCGGAGCCATGGAATACCTCCCTCAAACCCCTTGACCATGATGTGTCAGGAACCCATGAAACGATTTCATTTTAGCATATACCCCAACCCATTTAACATCTTCGAACGTGCCGTTATGTCCCGTATTCAGTGACTATTCGATATTCTGAACCTGTTCTCTGATCTTTTCGAGTTCTCCCTTGATCTCCACCACTGTCTGGGAGATGGTATGGTCGCTGGCCTTTGAACTGATCGTATTCGCCTCTCGATGGATCTCCTGAACCAGAAACTCGAGTTTTCTTCCCATCGGCTCATCCGAATCGGTCATCTGATCGAGCTGCGCCAGATGACTCGCCATCCTGACGGTCTCCTCTGAAATATCGCTTCTTTCCGCAAACAAGGCCACCTCTTGGTTGAAACGGCCGGTGTCAACCTCGATCCCCTTCAGAATATCCTTAAGCTTCTGCTCCAACCGGCGACGGTAGTCCTCGAGAACGACGGGGGCCCGTTCCTTAACCTTTTCGAGGAGATCCCTGACGGTCTGAAGCCTTTTGCGCAGATCGAGGGCGAGCCGCTCTCCCTCATGCTTCCGCATCTCCTTCAGGGCTTGAAGAGAATGTTCGATGATCTCTTTGATCTCTTCCCAGTAATCCTCGACTCCCTGTTCATCTTCGACTTGAATGATGATGTCCTTGGCCTGTGCAATCGTATCCAGACTGATCTCTCCTTTGAGCTTCAGCTTCTCTTTTATTGTCCGAAGCGCTTCGAGATACTGGCCGGCCATTTCCAAATCTGGCGCAAGCCGATAGGTGTTCCGTTCCGTGGAATCCAGCCTCGCAGAAATGTCAAATCGCCCGCGAGAGAAACTGAGTCGGATCAACTCTTTGATGCGCCCTTCGAGAGGATTGAGTTTTCGGGGAAGTTTCAAAACAATATCACAGAAGCGGTGATTTACCGACCGAACCTCCACCGAAAGGACTCCCAGGGAGGTAGATCCCTCTGCACTGCCGTAGCCGGTCATACTTTCCAAAGTCGTCCTCCCTTGCCTATGATCGTGGGATCCCCCCGGTCTCCTTCTTGAGTTGCAATAGATAGGTCTTTCTGAGGGCGTTGAAAATCTCCTGCATCTCGGACTGCCGATAATCGGGGTAAGTCCACTCTAGGGATCGAAAGCCTCCCTCCCGGAAGATGAGCGTGAGGTCTGCGTAAATCCCATCTCTCAGGTACGGCCGATGGGAATAGGCCTTCGTCGTCGCGAGAATCACGTGTTCCCCACAGACGTATCCGGGATCTATGTTGACCTGACGCTTCTCCTGTCGGGCATATTTCTGTTCAACTTCATTTGTCTGGAGTTTTACCAGTGGAAGCGTATCAGGCGCGATCAGTCTCTGGAAACCCACGATCCGGCGTTTCAGACCTTTTCCCATCTCAGCGGTATAGTAATCGGTAAAGTCAAAAGTCATCCAAGGACTTACAAAATCGGGGGCACCGTAATTCGACTGAATATCGTGGACAACCTCTTCGAACAACGGTTCAGAGGTAAGAATAAGGCTCATCACCAATTTGACCGGCTTCGGGTTTCTCGGTTGTCCCATAGGAGGACAGGCCTTGTCCTGGTTGAATCGCGCGACGGCTGGACCGACTGTTTCTCGGCGCGAGGCAAAGACCTCCTCAAGTGAGATTCAAGAGAATTTGTCCGCACCATCGGCTCGATCAGAGCCCATAGCTCTGACAAAATGGATGAAAAACTCCGTGTTCCCTTTCGCACCCCTCAGGGGGGATTCCATAACCCCCTTGACTTGGAGCCCAATCTCCCCGGCCCATTGTTGAATGCTCTCCACAACCTGGGTGTGCTTTTTCGGATCCCGAACGATCCCCCCCTTCTCCGCCTCTCCCTTTCCGACCTCAAATTGAGGTTTGATAAGGGCTACGATATCACCGCCGTCCTTGATCATCTCACGAAGGCGCCCAAGGAACTTCTTCACCGATATGAAGGACGTGTCGACGACAATGAGGTCCACTGGCTCGCCGATCTCCTGGAATTCGAGGTATCGGATATTCCGACGCTCCAAATTTACAACTCGGGGATTCTGTTGAAGCCGCCAGGCAAGCTGTCCGTAACCGACGTCCACGGCAAAGACCTTCAATGCGCCTCTCTGGAGCAGACAGTCGGTAAACCCCCCGGTCGAGGCTCCCACGTCGATGGCTTTCTTACCGGTCGGATTGATCCCGAACGCCTCGAGGGCTCGCTCCAGTTTCACGCCCCCACGGCTCACAAAAGGGATATCCCCTCCCCTCAGGCGAACCTGCGCATCCACGCTCACCTGAGTCCCCGGCTTTTCAATACGGTCTTCATCCACCAAAACCTTTCCCGCCATGATCAGCGCCTTCGCCCTTTCTCGACTCGGAACTAACCCACGCGCCACGAGAAGCCTGTCCAGTCGCTCCTTCACTCTCATTGAGAGATCTCTTGCAAACCCAAGACAGTGTCTTTCTTTTTCAACCGCTCCTTCCCAGGCAGCCATTCCATAACAAAATTACGAATCCCCTCCCGATCGATCCAGTATCGCTGACGCAACTGGCCCTGTGATCCATGATCCACAAACACATCGGGAATGCCCAGACGCCTCACCTTAACGGTATGAAGTCCCCTCGCCTGGAGGAGTTCTAGAACTGCGCTGCCGAACCCTCCCTCGAGCACGTTCTCCTCCACGGTGATGACCCTTCCAACCTCCGCACTCAGCCCGCAAATCAAATCCTCATCCAGCGGCTTCACAAAGCGCGCGTTCATGACGGCGGCGTGGACCCCTATCTCATGAAGATCCCGAGCCGCCTCCAGACCGGGAAAAACCGTTGATCCCAGGGCCAGAATAACAACATCATCTCCCTCTTTCAAAAGCTCTCCTCTGCCGATTTCTATCTTCTTCAGCCGACGATCTAGCGGCACTCCGTAGCCTCCCCCTCGAGGATATCTGAAAGCGATCGGCGATTCTGCTGCAACGGCGGTCTCCACCATATGCTGGAGTTCGTTCTCGTCCTTTGGAGCCATGACGACCATATTCGGAATGTGACGGAGATAGGAGAGGTCAAAGAGGCCGTGATGCGTTGGCCCGTCTTCCCCCACAATCCCTCCCCGATCCAAAGCAAAGACGACGGGAAGGTTTTGAAGACAAACATCATGAACGATCTGATCGTAAGCTCGCTGAAGAAAGGTTGAATAGATCGCTACAACAGGCTTAAAGCCTTCTACAGCGAGACCCGCAGCGAAGGTCACCGCATGTTGTTCCGCGATGCCAATGTCGTAGAAACGGTCCGGAAACTTCTTCGAAAATCCTTCGAGTCCAGTTCCACTCGGCATGGCAGCAGTAATCGCCACAACCCGTTTGTCTCTTTTCGCAATCCGGCACAGTGTCCTCCCAAAAACCTCCGTATAAGTCTTGGTCCCTTCCCGGCTCTTCAGGGCCTGTCCGTTTTTTTGGTCAAAGGCTCCCACACCATGAAAGCGGGCCGGCGCCGATTCGGCCGGACCGAATCCTCTACCCTTTCTGGTCAGGACATGGACCAGAATCGGTCCTTCCATCTCCTTCACGTTCGTGAACACCTCGATGAGATGGTCGAGATGATGGCCATCGATAGGCCCGACGTATTTGAATCCCAATTCTTCAAACAGGACCCCTGGAGTCAGGAAACCTTTGAAGAATTCCTCAGCATGCTTGGCCCAGCGATAGACCGACCCGCCGATTCCGGGTAATGTCCGAAGGAAGGATTTCATTTCATTGCGAAAACGGTTGGCCAGCTCGCCCGTCATGACTCGACTGAGGTAGGAGGCAAGGGCTCCCACATTGCGGGAAATCGACATTTCGTTGTCGTTGAGCACGACAATGAGATCTCGATCGAGCATGCCCGCCTGGTTCATACCCTCAAAAGCGAGCCCCGCTGTCATGGACCCATCACCAATGATGGCAATGACCTTGGCCTCCTCGCCTTTCAGCGATTTAGCCTCCGCAATCCCCAGCGCTGAGGAGATGGAAGTCCCAGCATGCCCAGTCCCGAAGACGTCACACACGCTCTCTCCCCTTTTGGGAAAACCGCTGAGTCCTCCGGTTTGTCGGATCATCTGGAACTCTTGCCGCCTTCCCGTGAGAATCTTATGGGCGTAACATTGATGCCCCACATCCCAAACCAAGCTGTCTTGCGGCAGATTGAAGACTCTGTGGAGTGCGACGGTGAGTTCCACGACACCGAGGTTAGACGCGAGATGCCCACCGCATCGAGAGACCACACGAATGATCTCTTCGCGGATCTCTTCCGTCAATTTCGGCAGATCGTCCCGATTCAACGCCTTGAGATCATCGGAACCCTGAATCCGATCTAATAACATTTCTGTGGACACAATCCAGACCTCTCCTTTGACACCGTCGAGCTATTCCCCCTGGTCAGACCCATTTCCCATCTATGACGTTCGTCGAACGAGATAGCGGGCAATCTGGCTCAGAGGTTCAGCCCTCTTCTCAAAGATGGTGAGATGAGAAACCGCTTCGTCGACAAGGTTTTCGGCCAGGCGCTTTGACTCCTCGATTCCAACGACACCCGGATAGGTCGCCTTGTTTCTCGCCTCGTCACTCCCCACCTTTTTCCCGAGTCTCGAGGATTCTCCGATGACGTCAAGTATGTCATCCACAACCTGAAAAACGAGCCCAATCCTCCCGCCGTAACGAGTAAGGGCCTCAAGCTTTTCAGGAGAGCTCCCTCCTAATTTTGCGCCCGTTCTCAGAGCGCCCAGGATCAGGGCCCCGGTCTTGTGGGTATGGATATACTCAACGGTGGGAAGGTCAATATCGCGTCCTTCGGATTCAATGTCGACGACCTGTCCCGCCACCAGCCCACCAGACCCTGCGACTTGGGAGATTTCATAGATAATATCGAGGGCTACCTTTGAATCAAGCGTGTACTCCAATGCACCCCGGCTCATGATTCGAAACGCCTCTGCCAGGAGGGCATCTCCCGCCAGAATGGCCACAGCTTCACCAAAAACCCTGTGCAGCGTCGGCTTACCCCTTCGAAGGTCATCATCGTCCATGGCCGGAAGATCATCGTGAATGAGAGAATAGGTATGAATCAGTTCGAGGGCACAGGCAAAGGGGATGATGACCTCGCCTTTTCCTTCAACAGCGTCGAAAGCCGCCATCGCAAGGATCGGCCGGATACGCTTTCCTCCCCCGAGAACGCTATACCGCATACCTTTGCAGAGGGCGGGCGGATAATCCGTTTCTAGGGGCATGAGCTTCGTCAGAGCGTCATCGATGCGCTTTTTCCTGTCTCGAAGATAGACTTCAATGTCCAAGGATGCTCCTGAATCAGGGGGTTTCTTCGTTCTCCCCTCCTGGTTCGAAAGGCCGCGGTTTGAGGACGCCCTTACTGTTTTTGAGGAGGATCTCGACCTTCTTCTCAGCCTCGTCGAGTCTCTTGCAACAGAGATGGGAAAGGCGAATACCTTCCTCGAATAACTTCAGGGATTCTTCGAGGTCCAGGTCGCCCCCCTCGAGTTTGGATACAATGCCCTCGAGCCGACCGAGTGCCTCTTCGAACTTCTCTTCCGCCATGAGCCCTCTTTTTTCAGTCCATCCGGCCTCAAACGTTCAATATTATACAGGATCTCACTCTACCGTCAAGGAAAGAGCAACAAGTTTCCAGCTCGCCGCAGTCAGTCAAACCAACATGACCAGAGGAGCGTCAATGTCTGCTCGACCTCCTGCAAGCTCGAAATTCGAAACTCTAAATTCGAAACAAATTCGAATACCGAATGACAGAAAACCAAAATACAGTCCCAACCATTCGTATTTGTGATTTCGAGATTGTTTCGTGCTTCGGACTTCGTGCTTCGGGTTTTGTGATCCCTTTTCGGGGATCCATGTCAACCGCTATTTGTGCTTTCACCGAGCGATCTTACCCGAGACTGATCAGCTGTCGCCTTTCGTCTTTTCGACTTTGCAGATCAGGTGTCCCAGGTGGAGTCTCACATCCACCTTGTCACCTTTTTCTACGGTTCTGGAGTCTCTGACGATCTCCATGGACGGTATCCGGTGGACGATGCTATATCCTCGCCGCAGAATATTCAGGGGGCTCATTCCGTCGAGACGGTCCATTGATCTTTCCAGGGATCGCCGTTTCAACCGGAGGTGATTACGCATCGTCATCCCCAGTTTCTCCGTCCATTGGCCGAGGGAATCACGAAACCGGCCTATCTTGGAAGTAGGAGCCCGATAGAAAAAGTTCTTCTCCACGTTGGCAATCCGGGACCATTTGTCATCCAGAATCCTCCGCAAACCCCCTTGAAGCCGGACCATCAGGTCATCCCCTTTCAGCCGCAGATCCACCAGACGCCCTCTCGGAGCCTTCAAATGGTCGTTCACTTTGGCCCACAGTTCACGCCTTCCTTTTAGGATCGTATAGACCCCATGAATGAGTCTGCCGTGGAAACGCTCGACCTGAACCAATAGATCGCCCTTGTTTCTAACGACGATTTCCGCGGCAGCCGATGGGGTCGGGGCCCTGACGTCGGCCGCAAAATCTGAAATGGTGAAGTCCACCTCATGGCCCACCGCCGACACAATTGGCTTCTTAGCCTTCTCGATGGCTCTCGCGACCATCTCCTCATTGAATGCCCATAGATCCTCGAGGGAACCACCCCCCCGGGCTAGGACAATGACATCGACATCCGTATGGCGATCGAGAAAGGTGATTCCTGCGGCAATCTCCTCAGACGCGCCCTCACCTTGCACTCTCGCGGGATAGACCAAGACGCCTAGGTTCTCATACCGCCTCTCCAGAATGGTCAACATATCCCGGATGACGGCTCCAGTCGGGGATGTCACAATTCCAACTCTCTTCGGAAGATGGGGGAGCGGCTTTTTCCGCGATGAATCGAAGAGTCCTTCGGCCTCCAGTCGGCGTTTAAGTTGATCAAAGGCAAGCTGCAGTGCCCCCAGACCCCGCGGTTCCATGAGATCCACGATGATTTGATATTGTCCCCTCTGTTCATAGACACCGATCCTCCCGTGGCAGACAATGCTGAGACCATCTTCCAGTTCAAAGTTGACCAGTCTGGCCTGAGACCTGAAGATCACGGCCTGGATCTGACTCGATTCGTCCTTTAGGGTGAAGTACACATGACCCGATGGGGGAACACGGAGGTTGGAAACCTCGCCTTCGACCCAGATTTCATCAAAGCTCGTCTCCAGGATATCTCTGATCTCTGCCGTAAGCCGGCTGACTGTATAAATCGCTCGGGGAACGAAGTCCATGAAATCTTCCACACCCTTCCTGTCGGTCTTCAATTATAGCAACCAACGACTCAAGGTCAAGCGATCTCATAGAAAGCTGACCCGAGTCTCAAGTGGCTCCTGGCGATAGCAAGATTTGCGGAATCCATGGGCAACCACGCTCACGAGCAAACAAAATACAAAGGGAACCTATCCCAAAAAAGTTGGGAAATCCGAAGCACGAATTTCGAAATCCAAGAGAATATCAAAGCTCAAACTGTCCAATTTCCTAGAGATGTTTAGGTTTACGACCAGCCCCTCGGCCTGAGCGCAGGTCAAAGGCTCAACCAAGTCGATTCTGCTCATTTAATATTTGGATTTGTTTCCCGCTTCAGGGCGGGATATTCAAATTTCGGATTTAAGATGTCGGTTCTCAGGAGACCGTGTGATCGGGTAAATTATGCGAGTTATTACTGAGACACGACACTCGTCTCCTCAATCTCAAGCTATTGACAAAGACGGAGATCTTGCGATATTCTTCACATGCCTTTCTCGGTGACTCCGGAGGGCCTTTTAAAGAACCGGAAATGTACGAAATCAAAATCGAGGACCGTTTTTCTGGCGCCCATCTTATCCGAAATTATCATGGGAAGTGCGAAGCCCTCCATGGCCACAACTGGAAGGTCGAGGTCCTCGTCGCCTCCGAATCTCTGGACGAGGGGGGGATGGTTCTCGACTTTAAGATTCTGAAGGCGTCGACCCGAAAGGTGTTAGAAACACTCGACCACAAGTACCTCAATGAACTACCCGATTTTCTCGAAGTTAACCCTTCTTCTGAAAACATCGCCAGGTATGTTTTTGACAGGCTGAAATCCCTACTTGAGGGGCACAAGGTCGTCCTCAAGAAGGTCACCGCCTGGGAATCGGAGACCGCTTGCGCTTCATATTCAGAGGACAGGAGCCATGATTGATATTCACAGTCAGCTGGACTATCGAAATCAAGAGATCAATAAGGTCGGTGTCAAGAACATCCGCTATCCGATCATCGTGTTGGACAAGGCCAAGGGACTCCAGCACACCGTTGCAAACGTCAACATGTACGTCGATCTCCCCCAACGGTTCAGAGGGACCCACATGAGCCGATTTGTGGAGATCCTGAACAAACACAGGGGCCAGATCGCCATCAAAACGTTTTCGAAAATTCTCCACGAAATGAAAGAGAAACTCAATGCCAAGACGGCCCACCTTGAGGTTGAGTTTCCCTACTTTATTGAGAAGCGGGCCCCTGTGAGTGGAGCGAAGGGTCTCATGGAGTATGTTTGCCGCTTTTGCGGTTCCAGCAATGAGAAAGACGACTTTTACCTGGGCGTGACGATTCCGATGACGACCGTCTGTCCCTGTTCGAAGGAGATCAGTGACTACGGAGCCCACAACCAACGGAGCGTCGTAACTGTTCACGTCAGGTTTAAGCGGTTTATTTGGATCGAGGACATCATCCACATGATCGAAGAGTGTGCGAGCTGTGAGGTTTTCTCTATTTTGAAACGACCCGACGAAAAACTGATAACCGAGAGGGCTTACAATAACCCCATGTTTGTTGAAGATGTCGTCCGGGAAGTCGCCTCCAAGCTCAGTCGCGATTCCAATATCACTTGGTTCACTGTGGAGTCTGAGAACTTCGAATCGATTCACAATCACAATGCCTACGCCTATATTGAGCGAAAAAAAGCCTAACCTCCGGTCTCAAATCCAGTGATCATCGCCTCGAGCCCTTTCAAAGCCCCTGAGAATAATCTGAAAAGGCCTCCAGATCTCTTCTCCATTCGAATCAGCACGCCGAGCGCGACGCCCACCAGACGTACCCGGCTCCAAAACCGAAAAACCCCTGTTCCAAAGTGGAAGGTTTCCCGAGTTTTGGACGACGGACTGCCGACCTGCTGATAGCCCAACTTCTCTTATCCAGTCGGCGTCACTGTCCACGGGCAAACTTACCCCTTGACGTATGTAATTATTTGTATTACAAAGCATATATACCATATCTCGATCGGAAGGACATTGAAGAGCCATCAAAGCGGGCTAACACTCATCGAACTTCTCATTGCAGTCAATATTCTGGCGATTCTCGTCGCCGTCGGTTCAACACTCTATGCGGAGTATAGCGATGAGGCCAGGCTCGTCGAAATCTATTCCGTGTTCCCTCAGATTATCCGTTCCCAGGGGATTTACGCGAGCCAACATAATCGATATTACACGGCGTCAAACCATGATGAAATGCGTATCCACGGTGTGGACCTCTCTGAGGTCCAGTACTTCTCGTATTCAACGTCTCCAGATGATTCTTCTTTTTCGATCAAAGCGCAGGCGACAGATTGGGCGACGGGCGGATGGGTACTCTTTCGCATGCAAACCAGTCCAAAGTGGAGTGCAGACGGCGCCATGATAAAGAGCGAATGGCTCCCCCAGTAGGTGTTTACTCCCTCGCATCAATGACCAGGTTTCTCAGCATCTCCCAGGCTCGGTCGACCTTTTCCTGTTCAATTCGCTCGCGTTCGAGACCCCGGTCATCATTTCCGGCATGGTACAGGGTCGCCCGATCGCCTTGATCGTCCTCGACCTCCCACACTCCGGTGCGAGAATTCCGCTTCCCTTCATTCTCCTGCTGGATCATGAGCTGAATCGTTTCATCGCTCACGCCGGCCTTTTTGAGATATGCGATCTCCTCTGCGGTCAGGCAGAGACCCTGCTGGAGTGGAGCCACAATGAGCCCGATAATCAAAATCGCTCCCCCGACCCCACGATTCGCCCTTTTGGCACAAAAATTGACAAAGGATCGAAGTAGTTGACATAGGGTAGAAAATTCCATGACACTCCCTTTCAGAGACTGGAAAAACCAGTTCATCGGAAAAACTTCACGTGCCCGATTTGGCTTGACCCTGATGGTTTTTCTTTTTCTTTCCGCGTGGGTCGGTTGCGTCCCGCAAAGAGCCATCTCACCGCAAGCTTCCCGTGGATCTCCTTCCTCCGACATCTCAGGAGAGGCCCTTCGCACACAACTCACCGCCCTGAGGGAGGAAAATGAAAAGGCCCAGACCCGAATGGCCGAAAACCGACAAAAGATAGCCTCTCTTGAGCAGGAACTGATCTCTCTCCGCGACGCTATCGACGCGCTCAACGCGCTACACCGATCTTCAGCCGACGACCAAAGCAATCGTGGATGGATTCATGAATCCGAGAAAGGCTTTCCTCCGATGAGTTTGCGGACACCCTCCCCCGACGCGACGAGACTTTATCGCACCGCTTTCGAGGCATATTTTTTCCACGGTGACTATCCCACGGCCATCTCTCGGTTTCAAGAATTTCTCACCACCTTCCCCCCGAATGACCTGACGGATAATGCCCTATACTGGATGGGTGAATCTTACTATGCCCAAGGTGATTTTCAGAGCGCCATTTCGAGCTTTCATAAGCTGGTCGACACCAATCCCTATTCCAACCATGTCCCAGAGGCCTTACTCAAAATCGCCCTTTCGTATAGTGAGCTGAGGAATCCCCAGAAGGCAAGAGAGTTTCTTGTCCGAATCATGGACAGCTATCCGTTCAGTCAAGCCGCAAAATCAGCCAAAACGAAGCTTGATCAACTTGAGTAATGGGTTCCCTTCCTCCGACCTCCCAAATCGAAAGAAGGCGCAAAGGTCAGCGGCCGATCACTTCTGAGCCACTTTCTTTCTCCGATTGCGAATCGACTCCCGCATACGCTTGAACCCGTAATGAACAATCTGCTCACGGTCCATCTCGTCTATCGCTGTATATTTCACGGCGATTTCGAATTCGCCCTTCCCCTTATCCCTCACCCGCGTGATCTCTCCCAAAAAAACCACCGGGGCTGGCGGGGACAAGGGGAGCACAATCCGTATCGCAAGCAACTGTCTCGCCTCTATCCTCTCCCGAACCGTAAATCGGATACCCGACCCACTGATATTGACCGGGATCGCTTCGGGAGGCTGACCATTTTGATCTCGTTCTAGGATGGCGAGGATCCGATCCAACTTCCTGCTCATGTCTGTCAGGAGGGACAGGATTTTTGGATCAAGGGAGTCCTGGGTCACCTCGTCTGCCAAGGTTTCAAACGCGCTTCGACCACTCCCCATCTCTTCTCGTATCCTTAGCAGACATCCTTCAGGATCTGCCTCATAGAGTTCCCTCTTCACGATGCGGTATTGCAGATGCAGAAAAGCGCTCACCCTGACATAGTTCCTCCGGTCAACCTTTCGACAGACGAGAATTGGGAACCGATTCTCCTCAACCACCACACAGGGGAGGTCAAGATCCGAGCCAGCGCTCTGCCCAACGATCGTCACCGCCCTTCCGGCGAAAAAGCCGGGCTGCCATCGATTTTGTGAACCGATCTCGAGGTAGATGAGTCCTTGGTCCTGATCAAAAGAGCGGATGATTCCCAAGAATTCCTTCTCCTCCGGACCGGTTGCAATCCGCAGGGCAATCGACTGTCCCTTTTCGAGTGTCGTGTTCAAAATTCCTCCGTTTCTTTCTCGTTTTACTGATTGCCTGACGATATGAGGGCTACAGGAACAGACATACACAATCCCGATGCATAAGCCGTGCCAGTACACGCTGAGAAGGGGAAAGGCGCCGATGTGGTTTAATCAGCAGTGTCCTCGTCCAGCCTCGAGAGATCCATCTGAAGGAAGGCCTTTACCACTCCCTGATCGAACTGAGAGCCAGCACATCGCTTCAGTTCACCGATGGCTTCTTCTCGGGTTTTGGCAGATCGATAAGGGCGATCCGAGGTCATTGCGTCGAATGAGTCGGCCACGGCAAGTATTCTGGCAAGAAGGGGGATCCCGTCACCTGCCAATCCATCAGGATACCCCTGGCCGTCCCACCGTTCATGATGGTTTCTGACAATCGCCGTTTCAACGGGGAGGAGCCCCAGAGGACGAATGATGTTCTGTCCAACAATCGGATGGGTTTTCACCAGGCTAAATTCGCCCGCTGTGAGCCTGTCCGATTTCTGCAACACCACGTCATGAATGCCAATCTTGCCGATGTCATGGAGAAGGCCTGCAAAGCGGATGCTCTCAATCTCCTCCTTGGTGCATGACATGGCTTTGGCGATCCCCAAGGCAAGATCTGTCACCCTCCGGGAGTGTCTCTGCGTGTAGCGATCTTTCGCCTCCAGGGTCGTCACGAGGCACTGAAGAGTATCAATCAGATTATTGTAGAGCGTCTCATAGAGAAAACTATTCTCAATGTTCAACGCCGCCTTCCTCACCAGAGTCAGCAGCAAAAGGGCTTCTCCCTCATCAAACTGACCCCCATCCGATTTATCGGTCACATTAAGAACACCGAAAGTCTCCCCCCGAATGGTGAGGGGTATGGAGACGTAGGACCCCGTCTTATAGACCCGCTGTTTAGTCTCTAATGATGGCAACCCCTTGTCCTTGACCAGAACTGGTCTTCCGCTTTCCAGCACTCTGCCAGCCACGCCATGTCCCAGGGGAACCCTCGCCGATCCAACGATCTTTTGATTGAGCCCCTTTGCGGCTTTAATCCTCAATTCGTTCGCTTCCCGATCGAGGATCATCAGAGAGGTCCTTTCCGCTCCGGTAATTCTCGAGGCCATATCCACGATCCTCTCGTAGAACCGGTCAACGTCGAGGTCAGTCGTCCCCATCGATTCACTGATTGAATAAAGAATGGAGAGTTCCTTGATTTTGCTCTTCAGCCTGACACCCAGGGATTCATTGGTTTTCTCTGCCGAACCGAGAGTCGCCCTGAGGCCATCCCGACAAGGACCTGCCCGTCCAAAAAGCTGTTTTTCAACCACGTGTTCAATCTGCTGAAACCGAATGGGTTTGGTAATGAAGTCAGCAGCGCCATCCTTCATCGCCTGTATCGCACTATCCACAGAAGGGAATCCCGTGATCATCACGACAGGGAGACTCGAATCATGCCGTTTGATGAGGCTTAGGAGTTCGAGACCATCCATTCCGGGTAGTCGCATGTCGATAAATACCAGATCGAAATCCCCTTCTCTTATCGCGGAGAAGCCTGTTTCACCGTCTCCCGCGCAGTCCACTTGGATTCTACCAATTTCCAGAAGAATCTCTCTCAGAATTTCCCTCACCCCGCTATCATCATCGACGATGAGAATGCGAAACTCTTCTTTCATGTCCTCGGGATCTATCGCCTCTTGATTACCGATTTCAACCATGAATCGCCCTGAAAGCGGTGAACTGATACGTGACGGATCGGTCGAACAAAGCCCTTGGGCAGCAAAGCGCGGCGCTTACACAGAACTCCACAAATTCCAGAGGGTTTTTTTGAACCGGCCGATCAGGCCTGACTTCACAGTTTCTCAAGGATCTTACGCTTGCAACGATCAAATTCGTCCTGGCTGAGAACGCCTTCGTTTCTCAGCTGTCCCAATTTCTCCAATTCGACGAGTACATAGCCCTTGTCTGTGCGCCTTTTCTGCATCGTCAGGGGAAGCGTCGCCCCTGCAACCGATTGAAAATCCAGGGGGGATTCAATGGCATCCATTTCTTTTCTGAGGGATTTACCTTTCCGACTCGGCGCCTCGATCTTTCCTTTCTGGAGACCCCTCATCTTTCGGTAGAGCTGATTGATATTCTGCATCAATCTCTGATTCTCTTTGAGGAGGCGGATTTTCTCGGAGGCATTCTGCACAACGACTTTGATCTCGTCCAACTTGAAAGGCCGGGTAATATAGTCGTAAGCTCCAGCTTTGATGGCCTCGATGGCGGTTTCCAGCGAAGCATATCCCGTAATAATGATGACCTGGACATCTGGGTTCACTTCCTTGGCTCGCCTCAACACCTCGATTCCCGTCGCCCCGGGCATTTTGAGATCGGTGATGACAAGGTCAAAAGGGTCCCCTTCTAAGGCGTGAATCGCTTCCAAACCGTTTTCCGCGGTGACGATGGAAAAGCTATCGCCCTCCAAGGATTCTTCAAGGACATTTCTTGAAGGAATATAGTCGTCGACCAGCAGGATGTTCAGGGGCTCTTTCTTGGGAGTCACTGGCTCTCCTCAGGAGGGGAGACGGGCATATTGCTGGACTTCGTCAACCTTTTGATGAGGTCGACTGCCGCTCTTTGGCGGATCAGCGCTCTTCTCCCTTCGAATGAGGTTTTCGTGCTGTCCGGCTCACGAGTTCCCTCTTCCTCTCTCTTTGGCTTTTCCGCACCTCCCCGAATGCCCTTGCGGCAGATTTTGAGAATGTTCTGGATCCGAAAACCCGCAGTTGTCATCCGACATTCCCCCTCCAAAGCCTTCCTTCCCTCATCCACTCTATCGGCAGGCTGCCTGACAAACTTAAGCAGGGGTCATTTGTGAAGATCAACGAACCGAGGGACTCCCCTCCCACGGAACTTGAACCTTCTGATTCCCTCGCGGGCTCGTCTAAATTCCTGAAGACGCCTGCCAACCTCGTCTTTGCGTTCCATCAGGACCCCCCTGCACTCTTCTTCCAATGATTGGATGGCCGCGACTCTCGATTCGATTCTCTTGAGGACGCGTTGAACAGATGAATTCTTTTCTGCCATGACTCTTAGCGATTTCCAGCCCTTGGCTCGCTTTTCTAGCTCTTCGAACTGCCGGATCCTGCGGTCCTTCTCATCGAGAATGGTTTTGAGTTCCTCCCACTCTTCCGCTCCAACGGCCTTTTTCTCGCTTTTTGTCAGACGAAGAATCTCTTCGACCAGGTCAAGTCGGTGCACGAGTGTTTTTTCAGGATCCTCATTCATGTTACTTTTTTGCATTTCTCTTCTTCTTTACGCCTTTCCGAGAATTTCTTGCCGCCCTTTCTATCAGAGGAAGAATCCCCTTCCACGCCTCCATGATCGGCAATAGCTCGTATTCCAGCAGATCGGAAAGCATGACCCAGTCCTCTTCCACCTGAACGCTCCACATCTGGCGGATGATCTGCTGGAGCTTTTCAACGTGGGACTGAACCGGCTCCCCTTTGAATGAGAGATCCTGGAAGTTCAATTTCATGACCTGCCTGACCCCCTCCAAGACATGAATGAACCAGTTGATTCCATCGACACAGTGAGCATAATACTCATTGGCCTTGGACGCTTCACCAAGGCGGAAGAGTTCCGCGGTCTTCTCGATTCCAGGATTGAGCTTCTGGAGGTATTCTCTTGCATCGTCCAGCCCTTGGTGGGCCATGTCTGCGGGAAGCCCTGTCTTCAGTTCGAGTGACTCGATTTCGTCACTCTGCAGATCTGGATATAGGCCATTTTCATCCTCGAGGAGTTCCTGGCCGTTCACCTTCACACGGGTGATTACCCGCTCACCGAGTATGCGGTCACAACGAAGGCGGTCAATGACCTCCGAAAGAGAGGTTCCGGGAGGGAGTTCCATCTCTTCTTCCCGTCTGTCTATGTAGATACGCATGTCTCACTCCTTGGATTTCCCCGGCTATCCTTCCAAATACCTCGGGTTACAAAGGACCGAATTCATCCTTCAGAAGACGGATCATTCTTTTCAGACGGTGCACGTAGGTGTGCTCATCCAAAACGCGCCGCCTCGCCCTCCCGGCGATTTCCGCCCCAACCTTTGAATGCTTCAAATAGTATGCCACTTGCTCCTGGGCTTCGTCCATGTCGCCATAGCAAACCGCCTCGGCATCCCGCTCGAAGAATTCATCCATATCTGGCTGATCGTCTGTAATCATAAAGGCCCCACAGGCAGCTGCATCGAATACCCTTTGATTGACGGCAGAACTCATTTGAAAACTGGTGGCATTGATGTTCACTTCGGTGCCGTTGTAAATGAGTGGGAGTTCCCGGTAATAGTTTACCTGGGGAAAGATCTTCACAGAACCGTCCAAAATCTGGCGCCATCCGCTATCGCCAAAAACCCGAATATTGAAAGATCCGAGACGCTCGATGAGGATCCTCCGATAATCCAGGGTCGCTTTCCACACCAGGGCGGCCTGAAAATCGAGGTCATGGAGAGGATCCCGGAACCCTGGGCGGAGGCCATGCACTTGGGCAATGGTCTCAAGGATCTGGTCTACGGTCAGATGGTGGTTTTCAATCTGAAGCGGGATGGCCAGGCGGCTGATCTTTTGAACCACCCGACTATTGGGAAATCGACCGAACCAATCCTCCACAGCTTCAACCATGGAGTTTCCGACGAAACTGACCGGCCCCCGAAAACGGAGCGGGATATGCTGCCGTTTCATTGGCCGGAAAACCGAGGGATCGGTTGCCAGTGGGAGGAAGAAGGCTTTTTCAAATCCGTAATCCTTCATGCCCTTTAGATAGGAGCGCTCCCAGATAAAAAGCATGCAGTTCGGAACGACGTTTTTCCTAAAATTCCGAATAATAAAGCTTGGGCTGTCCACGTACCATACGGCAAAGGGGAGGTTGAGATCTCCGAGAAGCTCGGTCAGCTTCCCCCCCTCATCGAACCCCAGGTGGTTGACCGAAAGTAGGAAGTCTGGCCTCTCTTGTGCCACACGCCCCAGAATGCCTTCCAGCAGTTTTCCGTCAGAAACAGGGACCCGCAATACCCTGTGGCCGATTCTTTCCAGGGCCTTGATGCACTCCCGGATGAGAAAGTAACCCGAGTCAAGGACAAGCACCGTTAACTGGTCCCGAACAAAGGGTCGAAGATCCTTCCTGGCCTTGAAGCGTGAGGCCTCGATCAGACGCAGCTGATCCATGAGGGGGCCATAGAAATCGGGGTCTCTCCGCAGGGAGGGCCCATGGGGAATCAGAACCAAGTTCTGAAAACCTCTTTTCATGCGAATCCGAGTGATCGCCCTAACAATCGGCTCCAGTTCTTCACCAACCAAACAATGCACATCGGCTTTTTGGAAAAGGGGTGTCCAATCAAACAATTCCATCGCCTTCTTGAAGAGGGAGAGGTCTCTCTCCACGAGAACAACTGTGCGCCCGGTGACGTCAGTGCAGTTCATGAGCCCCAGGAGGAGGTAGCCCAAGCCCATGCCCACGATGACCACGATCCCCTCCCGGTCAACCCCGAGCTTTTCCACGATTCGAATGGATTCATTCTCTGGGTTAACCGTACTGTGAAGGGTCACCCACCGGCCGTTTCGGGCCAAAACCCGACAGGTCATCGGTCCCTGACGGGACGGAAATACATGAATATCTGACATTTTTTGACGCACTCGGTCTAATTTCCGCACCAATTGGGGGCAAGTTTGACGGATGGCCGCCCTATTTTTTTGAAAGCATGTTGGAGTCAACGCGCCTCCCTTCACGGTCTTCCTGTAAGAGGCCAATGGTTTCTTCCAAGGCTCTATCCATCAGGGTAGCCTCACAGAGGAGGGTTTGATAAAGCTCAAGGGTCTTTTGCGACAGAAAACCCACATCTTCTCCTTCCAGGTTTTCCTTGCCCTGTTGGAACATGAATGTCAAAGGGTGACACGATCGGTGGGTGAGCCCGTGGAGTTCGATCTGTTCGTCGATCTCGTGAATGAGCCCGCCTGCCGTTTTGATGGCGGGAATATTCTGAGGGGTCTGCTCTGCCCAAACGATCAGGCGCCTGGAAACCTCGATTCCCTCACGGGCGAGTTCCACAAGGGATCGGAAGGCCTTTCGATCCTCATCGAAATTGGGGGGACCGCCATCCACGCAAAAGAACCGACGGATCTTCTCCTCTACTCGGGGGGAATCAACCTTCCGGGACTTTCCGTCTAAGACGATCTTCCACATCTCTCGGTAGAGCAGTTTCACCAGGTCAACGGGCTTGAGCGGCCGCCGAATCACCGGATGGAACTCGAGCATTCCATCCTCATCAAAAGCACTCCGGTAGACCTGGATACTGTCCCATTCTGAAGCGTCCTGGAGCTGATGGTCTCCCTCGAACTCACCCCCGCGAACCATTTCGACGACCTTCAGGACCTGGTCTACCCGGATGGATTCCCGACAGATCGGATTCCTGCATCGGACGTGGAAGGAACAGGGGGCACATGGCAGCGCGGTCTGGATGACAATATGGCCCTCTCCATAGGGTCCGGTCTCCGGGAAGTAGACCGGGCCGAGAGAGAGCTCTACGACGCGCGTTCCCACGGCAGTGGCCATGTGCATCGTCCCCGTGTCGTTCGTGATCAAAAGGTCGCACCTGGAAAGCAGGGCAGCCAGTTGCTGTACGGAGGTCTCCCCAATCACATCAATCAGGTGTCTTCCCATCTGTTCTTGGGGAAGCGCGATGACTTCCGCGATCTGCTCTCCGAGGGAGCGCTCTCCAGGACTCCCAAAGAGTAAGACCTTAGCCCCTTTTCCAATGAATTCCTCGGCAAGCCCGCCAAAAGACCGCGCGGGCCACCGTTTGTTCTCCGTGCTGGCCCCGGCTTGAATGCCGACCACCCAATCGGCCTTCGATACACCGTGGTTGCCGCAGAATGCCTCGGCGAATTCCCGGGCCGCCTCGGACACGGCAAAGGCCATCGGGGCTCTCGAGCGGGACCCACCAATTTTGCGGATAAAATCGACATAGTTGAAAGGGTTTATCTCCCGGTTGTCGACCATGTTGTAGAAGTGTCTCACCCAAGGATTCTTGAGGAGTCGATTCCCCTGTTCGTCAACGGTGATGCCAACGACGTCCGTTGGATTGAGGAGATAGGTTAAGAGAGCCGAATGATTGGAAAACGAGAGATTGATCACCCGATCGAACTTCCTCCGCCTCACCCCCGCCAACATCTCTTCGAGTTTTCGATAAAGTCCAACGAGAGAGTACTCGGGATTCCCGAGTCTCGAGAGAAAATCCTTCCCGTCGAAGACCTCGAGCTTATCCACAGCGGAAAATCCAGAACACACATCCTCAAACTGCTTGAGAACCATGAGCGTGATTTCAACATCAGGAAACTCCTGGCGAAATGCGTTCAGGAAAGGGGTCATCTGGAGAAGATCACCCATACGCGTCAGATTGATAACGAGGACCCTAAGCTTCTCTCCAGCCATTTTCTCTAAGGCGAACCCCTGCGGGCCTTCCCCGTGTGCTTGGAAAACTCGTGCATGAGCAGGAAAATGACCTCGGGCTCGGTGAGTTTCCCCTCCCCCCGTTTGATCTCGGAAACAATCCTGTCCAGGGTGAGGTTCTTCTCGCCCCTGAACTGACTCAAAAATCGCCCGAGCTCGGTTTCAGTTTCAGCCTTGCCAATCAGACGTTCCCAGCTCCGAGCCTTCGCTTTCGGCGCCGTAAAACGAGACGGAGCCTTCCCGACGATGACCTCCAATGCCCGGCCAATTCTCCTCTGATAGGTGTGATCTCTGTAGGCGCGTCGGTATCCGCTTTGAGCAATCCGCTCCCGCTCATCTGAGTGAGAGAGGTAGTAGGCAATTTTCTCTCGAAGGTCTCCAATCGTCTCAAAGCAGACCACCTCCTGGTCAGGTACAAAGAGCTCCGGCAGATGGGATCTTCGATCAACGAGCTGAAATCCGCCACAGCCAGCAATCTCAAAAGTCCTTGGATTCACAAAATCGCCGGCTGGATTAACCCCTCGGTGATAGGTTGATGAATGGAGGTTGATGTTGATCTTTGTGCCACTAAAAATCTTCACCGTTTCCCGTGGGGTAATCCTTCTGCCCCTCTCCTGAACGAAACGGCCCACTGGGGAAGCGGGGTTCCATTCTGTTCCCCAGATCTTGAAATCAAAATCGAGGAGACCCTGGAAGAAAACATGACGGTTGTAGTACCCCACGCCGACAAACGAGACCTCCGAGGAGAACCTTTCTCTGTCTCGATCATTGAGATCCACGGGCTTGTGAACCCGTGGGTCGCACCCCAATGGCAGAAAATGGAAATCTATCTCTCTGAGGGTTTCCGATTCTTCAAAGGCCTCTCGTTTCTGAATGGCGAAGAAATGGTCGTACCGCGGCGCAACCTCTTTCCAATATGTAAACTCTCGAGAGTCCTCTACAAACCAGAAGGCAGTGATGAAACCAAACTCCCGCATCCTGTCCAGAATCTCCGGGGTCAAAGGGGCCTGGGCCAGAGCAAAAACCAAGTCGGGCCCGATATCGAGACATTTTGCCATGACCCTCTCGGACAGGTGTTGCGTCAGAGACCCACGAAGTTGCTCTCGATGAAGGGTGTTCGAAGTCACCTGATCGATATCCTTCAATGGCCGATGGTAGAGTGAATTATCGATCACCGTCACATGATGCCCCAGCCGCTTGAAGGCGTCTGCGACATAGCGGGCTATGGGCAGAGACCCACCGTATACCGGAGGGACAACGAGGACATTCAGTTTTAATGCTGTGAGGGTATCCTTCACCTGGAGTTTCGGGATCAGGCGGTCGAAATAGCGTCGGTTCATCTTCATGGAGGGCTGATGGACAAAGACCCGCCACTCACCCTGGAAGAGGGGGTCCTCCTCGAGTTGGGTAAACACCTCCTCGACGTCCTTGCCAACGAACAGCCGTCGGCACTTGCGAAGGATCCGTTCAAGATCGACTTTTTCAAGGGCGATTCGAAAAATCTCAGGATCGGGCTCCACCAAAACCAACGGTGCCGAGGTCGTGTCAATGAGTCTCTCCACGTGGTATCCGAGCCCTAACCCCAGAATGAAAATCAGTCCATCGCCGGAGGCCCCTTCCATGAATGCGGTGACGAGTTGTTCCGCCTCCTTCTCGGGATCATAAGCGCTATGCATGGAAAGCCCTCCCACCTTGAGGGTGAGATGCCCGCTCCTCGCGGTAAAGAGATCAACCGGTCTCGCCACCTGAACCTCCTCGATCCGTCGGGCAAGGTGCTCATCCACACGTTTCAGCATGGCGAGGTTCTTTTGAAAAAGCCTCATCGATGAACCCAATTTTTCACGAGTTGTTCGAAAGGGTCTGGCAGAATGCTTTCATGAACCCGGCTCCCCTGGCAAGCCGCCGGAGAAGCTCTTGAAATTGATCATCAACACGTTGTCCAGACGGGCAACTATTGGCCTGCTCGATCTTGAGAAAACGAATGATCGGCCTGACCCATCGTATGGCGTCCGCTTCCTCTTGGGCGATGTTTTGGGTCAATCGGTGTGCGCCGTGAGAGGAGCCACTGGCTGCGTCAAAAGCACTTTCGAGCCGGCCGAAATCTTCTTCGAGACCCGCGATCACGCGGATCTCTTCCTCTGGAAGCGAGACCCGGCCACGAGCGTCCAAAACCTCTTTGAGGCCGGTCTTTGTCCCGTTCCATCGATCATCGAGGACCCCTTGCCACATCATCCGATATCCCTGCGCCATGAGGTCCTCCAAGAAAAAGGGGCCCCCTTTGACGGGGACGTATTGGACAAAACCGTGCTTCATTTGTGAATGCAAAAGCCTCAATCTGTTTTCTGAGAAACCGAGATCTGCCTCTGTCGGCCCGTCGTTCTTCCCCTGACAGATCCACCCAATTACCTCGACCACCGCCTCAGGAGAGATCAGCCCTTTGCATGGATAATCCATACAGGAGGGACGGTGCTGAAGACACGGATAACACCCGATGTTCGGGTGAAGGACGAAATGATCGGGTCCGTAGGGTCCTGTTTCATGACAAAAAGCTGAGCCCATGAAAAGGGCAAGAACCCGAGTCCCAACAGCCGCAGCAACGTGCATCGTTCCCGTGTCCGGGGTAACGAGAAGGTCACACTTCCCTAGAAAAGCCGCCAAGTCCGGATAGGTCGTCTGACCCACCAAGTCGATGACACGATCTCTTGGCCCGCGATTCTCATCGAATCGGGCTTGGAACTCTGAACTCGATGCTCTTTCGGACGGAGAACCGAAGAGAAGAATCTTGACATCATGCCGCCGGAGCATCAAATCGGCGAGATAAGCATAGGAGGTCACGGGCCAGCGACGAATCCCATCCCCCGCCCCCAACTGAAACCCGATCAAGGGCTCCCCCTCGAGGACCCCTTGCTGAACCAGGTAGCGATTTGCACGGCTAATCATCTCCTTGTCCGGCCTGAGAAAGTGAACGGGGCTGCCGGCACCCAGGTGTGAGCCATGGAGGTAGATATCGACAAGGTTGAATCGGTTGAGCCTCCGGTCTTCCAGAATAGTGAACATATAGCTAAGCCACTCGTCTTTCAGAATCCTCCTCCCCTGTCCATCCAGACTATAACAGAAGGCGTTTTGATACCGGATGAGATTCATCAGATTGGCATTAATGTTGGAGTGATTGAGGTTATAAACCTCCTCGAAGGATCTTCCTCTGAGCCCATCCACAAGTGCGCGGAAACGATGATACTTGAGGGAAACTTCTTCTGCCCCATCGTTGAGGATCCCATAGGCCTTGCCAAAGTCGAAGGCCAAGACTTCGTTAACCCCAGGAATCGTTTGGGCAACTTCCCGATTTTTCTCGCTTACCAGAAGCGTGATCGAGGCAGCAGGCCTTTTCGCTCGAATGGCCTGAATCAACGGTGCGCTCTGGAGCAGATCACCCATTCTCGCCAACTGGATGACCAAGATCTTGCTCATGGGTTTCGATGCCAATCGGCAAACTCGCTTTGTTTGTACTCAAAAGCAAATTAGCAACCCCCGTGCCAAAAGGGGGTTGGGATTGCCCTGGGAGGAGGTCTGGTATTCTCCAATTTGCTGAATAGAGGTGTGAGACGGTGTGTGGGTGTATCAATTCCCGTGCTTATTTCCGGGCTTCATTCGTTAACCGTTTCAGCATTTCTATTCTTCGTCGTAAGACCTGTGTATCATCCACCGGGTATCTTTCATAAATGATCCTGAACCCTTTGAGTTGGCGTGCAAGAGGTGAATTGACATGACCAGCATCGCCGACCCTGACGGTAAACTTACATGTGACTCTCGGTACATGAAGGAATGTCACTTCCTGTGAGAGCCTGATGAGTAAGTCCCAGTCTTCCAGAATGCTCAAACTCTCATCAAAGAAGCCTGCACTCTCAAGGAGACCCTTCGAGTGCATGAGCGTCAGCAGCGGAATATAATTGCAAACCAAAAGCCTTTCCTTCTCAAAATCCTCACTGAAAGGTATTTCCAAGCGTTCTCCTCGATTTTCTCCATCGGAACGATCTCGAGTCGCCCTATAGGCATCTGTATAGGCGACGGCACAGGATCTGGTTTCAAGGGTAGAGACCAGGGTCTCGATATGTTCAGGCAGATAGCAGTCATCATCATCCAGATAAGCGATATACTTCCCCGCTGCTTCTTTGAGCCCGGTGTTCCTCGCCGCAGACGGCCCCCTTGGTTTTCTGTTCGAGACGTGTTTAATGCGCCCTTCTGGATCCAGGGAGTTGACCCATGGACTTACATCAACTCCCCCATCGTTTATGACAATTGACTCCCAGTTTGTGTAGGTTTGCGCCAAAAGCGACTTCAGCGCCACCTCTAGCAAGGCGGGACGACTGTGGGTTGGAATAATGACACTGACGAGCGGAGATCCCATTTTCGATCCGACTCCAGTGACCCTCTCGAAGGAGACGAGGTTAACGGATCAACTGGAGAGGTGTGACTCCTTTGGTGTGACCCAGGCGTACTCCTCGATTGCCTCGCAACCTGCTTTGGCGAGGGCAAGGTTTGTACTGACCGCGTCCGAATAGGGCACGCAGTTAAGTTCCAGCCCCTTTTGAAACAGATGAATTCCCTCTCTTCTCCGTCCGAGCACATAGAGGATGATACCGAGGTTGTTCAGGGCCATCGTATTTGACGAGTCTAGCTCCAACGCCTTGCCAAATAGTCTTGCGCTGAACCTGAAATCGTTTACCGGTCGACCGTCCCATCGATAGAAATCCTTGCCCAGGGAGCCCGTTATGGAATAGAGCCTTGCGAGCTCCTTTCGCTCAGGAATCGAATCATACCCGAAAAGCCGAACAAATCTTCTCGGGGTAAGATAGTGTTCCCGAATCGAGGCAAACTCCGCTCCAGCAGCCGCTCCCGAGCGCTCGAGACCCGTCTCGTTTTCCAGGTACAATCCAACCACGGATGGGATCCTCTTTGCCTTGAGACCACGGGTTGAGAAACGAAACATAAAGTCTCGATCCCCGAATACTTTGAAATTGTCATCATAGAATCCGATTTTCTGGAAAACCTCCTTGCGAAAGAGGGGGGCATGAGAAGTGATTTGGTAGTAGAAGAACAGGGGCGGGAAGAACTCTGGATAATGGAAAACGAATTTTTCAGAATCAGAATCGAATGCGTCGTTCTCGATCTTCGTAACCATCCAGTCACCGTACACGCCATGGACACCGACATCCGAATTGAGCAGGTCAGCCATTTGCTCCAGTGCGTCCGTGGCGAAACGATCATCGGTATTTGCGTTAATCACATAGCGTCCACCGGCAAGCCGAATTCCTCGATTCCAGGCGCCGTAAACGGTTTCCCTCACGGCGGTGCGGAAGTATCGAACATGCTCATATTTCGACATAAAGGTTTCGACAATTCTCTGTTCTCTCTCGAGGGAGCTGGAATCGATGACAATGATTTCAAGCTGCTTCTTTTCAAAGAGGGTTTGGTCGACCAGGTTTTGCAGTCTCCCAGGCATGAACCGCTCTGAGTTGTAAGCCGAAACAATGGCAGAAACCAGAACCCTTTCTTCTCTCACCGTTCTCACTGAGCCCATAGACAATCCGTAGAGAAATATCGTTAGCCTCTCTCGCCTGTATGATTCACGAGTTTTTCGGATTCGTGAACAAGCACCGCGACCCATAGAAGATCGCTGTTGCGGTTTTCGACAGGGTGCTTCCCACCCGCTCACGGCGAGTCCCTATCGGAGTTCTTCTCCCTTTGAGACGCGCCGAAGCAAATCTCGAATCTCAAGATCGTTGGTATTTTTGCGAAGAAACGATGAATAGAGCCTCCTGGCCTCCTTAAACCGATCCAGGCTATTGAGTACCTCCCCATAGTTCACGATGGTGTCCCGATCATCGGGTTCGATCTTCAAAGCCCTCAGGAAGTATTCCTCAGCTTGCCGCGCCCGACCCATCTGCCAGGACAATACCCCAAGGTTGTTATACGGCGTTGAGAAGTTCGGGTTCATCTCAATCGCCTTTTCAAACGCAACAACCGAACCTGGAACGTCCCCCTGACTAAATAGCGCTTCTCCTTGTCTGTTGAAAGAAGCGGCGGATCTCGGAACACTTCCTGCCCGTAGGACCTCGTGAAAATCGACTCGGGGAAATATCTTAAGGTTTCCCCCTATCGTCGCATCCAAAATGAGGCGTCCCTTTTTTTCGTAGACCTCTTTTGCAACCGCATAAGAAATCTCGGACCTTTTCAAGTCTGGATATTGCCATTTGACGTTCTTCCCAAAGTACTCGGGATGGAAATGATTCTCATCGGCACCGGTGGCGATGACGAGTTTGTTCGGTTCTCCAACCCCCTCAAAACGATGATCCACCCCCACCAGAATGACGGTTTCAAATCCAAGATAGAAGGCCACCTGCATGGCACAAAAGGTGACCGTCCATCCTTCACACCACTTCAAGGTTTCAAGATCGGGGTTGAAATGATGGACTCCATAGCTCTCCATGAAAAAAGTGTTCCGTCGATTCCGGATAAGGCTTTCGGCCTCTTTTCGGAGGAATTTGATCGAATTGAGCCTGTCAATTCCTCTATAAAACTGCTCAATAACATAACGGTTGACCGCACAGTAGAAAGTCGGTTCAAATCCCATGGAGTCGTAGTTCAAGTAGATTCTGTTAGATCCGATCGTATATTCATCGGTGAGTCGCTTCATCGGCGTCTTCTGGAGGCTTGGCCCATTTCCGATGATAAAGCATCGCTTGCCCGCGAACATATCCCTCAAGTCACCGATCGTCAGGTGCTTTTCATTATTTCTCAATGGACCATCCGAGGGGCCGCTCAGTCTATCGTGCTTTTCCTGGGAGCCCCCTGAACTCGGGTGGAGGTGCTTAGGCGGCGAATACCCCGTTTTGGGGATAGGGTTGTTCGTCGTCGAACCAAAATGCTTGAGCACCCTTTCTCTGATCTCATCATCCTTTATCCCGTGGATGAGGGGTAATTTCTCGACAAACCTCTCGAATACCTCATCGGATTTCATCTTTGAATGGAAGTCACAGAAAATCAAATCCCTCTTATCATCAAGGGATTCCAACGGCCATTGGAAAGGATCATTGACACCGGTTTTTTCCCTCCAATAGAGAGCGAACAAAAAATAGTCATAGGAGATGTCGTATCCACTAAAAACGGGGCCCCAGAAACAGTTGCCTTCCGTGACCGTGCCCTCTTCATTCCGATATTTCCACCACGGATTCTCGTAGCGGTGATAGAAGTAGTATTCCAAGGGTAGTTCCCTGAGCTTCCGCGAATCGTAAACCGAACAACCTGCCCAATGGGTTGGAACGTATTTATGGTTGATTTTCCCCTTCTTGAGATGGCCAAAAACGGGCACCTCACACTTTTTCCATTCGGAATAGATCTCCCGCAACCATTCATGCTTCAGCACAATACAGTCAGGCTCTATCACGAGAAACGAATCGATGAGACGAATGTACTTATAAACACAGAGATTCCACATGAATATTCTTCTTTTTTCCGCTCTAGTTCTGAGCGTGTGATTGCCGTCATATCTGAGCAGATTGGGATCGTTTTCGACCATATCCACGGGAATCTCGATATCGGGAAATTGGGTGGAAAAGGAAGCGTCTTTGCTGTCTATGAAGTGAAGAATCGTTTCATGTATTCTCAGACTATTCACCGCATTTCCATACTGGAGATGGTATTTGCAATTCATTCCCTCTTCCACAGCCATTAACAGCTCCATCAATATTCTCGCTGAATCCTGATCATGCTGATGGAAGTTCAAAACGACGTTGAAAACATCAGGCTTTTGGGGCATCACGTCACCTCGAGTCGTGCTCAGCATCAGATCTATTGCTCCAACCAAGCCGGTTTCTGAGGGCGATCAGACTGATACAGTTCCCACCGAATGCATCGTTTAACTCGGTAATGAAACGCATCATGTCTGTACGAATACTCGGCCAGACAGAAATCTCCCACTCTCCTTCGGGCTTACACAATGCCCTTAACGCCGTGTACTTGACCATATGTTCCAGCTCAATAGGGGCAATCTGTTGAAGCATATCTTTGCTGATGTCCAAAGCGATTTCCTTTGCCTCGTGGTATTGTCCAGTCACCACAGCCATAACCGCGGTCCAGAAGGCGCGTTTCGTGAGATTCAAATGGAAAAGTGCGTTGCCAAAGCCATCCCGATACTCCGGAATCGCCCCGTTCGTGCTTGTTGAAAAGATCCTTTGCAATACCATCTTGCATTGCGTATGATGCTTCAGTATCCCTGTATGACTCACGCTCTTAGGGTGTTGAGTCCATGCCACACGGCACGAGTCAACGTATCGAAAATATCCCCCGCCTCTCAGCACCCGGTGCCATAGATCGTAGTCTTCGCCGTTGCTCAGGTTTTCATCAAATCCTCCGGCCTTCTCGATCTCCTTTTTCCTTGCAATGACGCAACAGATGGCGAAGACACAGTCTGGCATGGTGGAAAAATACAACCGGTCAAAAGGGAGCGAGTAATTGCAAAAGAGGGTATCGCTCAGCACCTCTCCTTTGGAGTCAATCATGACGGCTGGACAAAATACTCCGACCATGTCAGGATCATCGTCGTCGATGAAAACACGCATCCTTTTTGAGAGACTGTTCTTGAGAAAAAGATCGTCCGCATCGAGAAAACCGATGTATTCTCCTCGAGCGAGTCTTATCCCTCGATTCCTCGCCGCCGAGACACCCTTTTGAGGTTGCCTGACACCCTTGAAACGGTGATCCATCTTTTCGAATTCATTAATAATTTCAAAAGATTCATCCGTACTTCCATCATCCACCACAATAACTTCATAGTTGGAATACGCCTCCATTCCGACGGAGACAAGTGTCTTCTTCAACGTATTCGCTGCGTTGTAACAGGGGATAATGATGGAGACGAGCGGTTCTTGCATACTTCATCCTCCTTGATGAGGCAACATACCGGTTAGTTTCCGCGCACTCATAATGAGTGAAAGCTTATCTCCTTCTTCGATCTCATCCGAAGCCATAATCAACTCGAGGAGCCGCTTGGCTTTGTCGGGTTTGCCATTGAACAGGCTGCATTGCACAAGGTGAGATGCGATTTTGAATCGCGAATCGCTTGTCATTGGCAAACGAAAAGCCTCTTCGTACTTTTCCTCAGCCTCTTTGTATTGCTTTTGTCTGAATAAGCATCCTCCAAGAATCGATAACGTATGGAATCTCTCTTTCTCAGGAATCCCCTGAACGGATAGCGCTTCGTTCAACCTTTGTACTGCCTCTTGGAGCCGCCCTTGATTCAAATAGACATCCCCGAGCCGGAGAAGCAGGAGAAATCTATCCACATCCTTGATCTCGCCGAAGGAGAGGGCCTTGACATACGCCTTTTCTGCATCGGTGTCTCTCCCCTGTTTTGTATAGGCTAATCCAAGACCAAGAATAGCGTGCACCTTTCTCTCCTTGGGGACGCTGTTTATCGCCAAGGCTTCTCGGTAATACTTTTGCGCCTCTTCGGATCGGTTTTGATCTCGTAGACAATTTGCCAATCCGAGGATTACATCGAATCTTCTTTCAGCTGGGATCCCTCTTATCGAAAGGGCTTCGCTATATCTCTTTTCTGCATCTCCGTATCGCTTCTGACGGAAATACCTGTTGGCCCATTCGAGGTGCAGATTCGACCTCTCCAGCCGGGGCATTCGCTTGATGGCAAGCGCATCCCGCTCTCTCCAGAGGGTTCTCTCTTCCTCTGGCGGTGTGGCAACCCCTTCGTAGTCATACTCATCCATTAGCCTCTTTGCTTCCTGCTCCACCAACCACGCTTGCCCAGGACTGATTCTATCCCTCCATATTCCGATTTTATTGAGGACTCTACCGGTCTTGACTTCGCCTTTCCACGGTTCATCGCCGGCCAAGGTGCACACTTCGTATTGGGCCGCAAAGGCCGACCTCATATCTTTCTGGAATTCCAGGCTCAAAAACTCGCAGACCTTCCGAAGTGTCCTCTCGGTGTGATGGACGAGATCCTCGTAGCGGATCGTGAGTAGCCTTCCATGATTTTGATCGGAGAAGTCCTTTGCTGCTTCGACGAGCCGGATCCAGTCGTTTACGAATTTCATGATGGACTTATGCGGCTCTGTGGGCATCACCATTCGCGAGCTCACGACATCGAAGGGATGGCGGACCATGTTAATGAATTTTGCCGAGTGAAAACATTCGACAATCTGTCTCAAATAGAGGACATGGAAGGGCGTTTTTTCGATCAGTCGCAATGATCTCGTCTGGTCATGAGTCGGCCGATAGAGTTCGACGACCTCCTGAAAAACATCCAATCCGGTGAGCTGATGGTCTCGGGCGAGCGTCCTCAATTTGGCATACAGAGAACTGGGCATGGACAACAGCATCCGCTTTTTCAAAAGGCTGACGATTTTCTCCAGGAGAGCGGAATTGAGTGAATCTTGAAAATCCAAGCGCAAAGCGGGCAAGGTATCGCAGAAATAGTGAGTCTCGGGGAGAGAGAAGGTCTCATCGCTGGCACACAGCATGCACTGAAGAAGGGTTGTCCCTGAGCGGGGACAGCCAACCAGGAAGATTGGATCCCTGAGTATCTGCGGCCCGCCCTCGCGGCCAGTGCTGAAGCTCTTTCCATCCTCCGTCGGTGTTTCCCCGGTTTCATCTCCGACTCGACCCTGTTCGTTTCGGATTCTCTTCAGGGTCCCTTTCCTTTTCCAAATCGATAGGTCCAATTCCAGCAACACCTCGAGGGCCTCAATAGAGGGCAGATATTTGGCCAGTAACATTTCTCTCGTGGATGGATCGAGGGGTCTGTTTGTCTGAGCATTGTATTTCCGTTCCAGACCTCGGAACCGGTACCTTGGGTGAACCCCGAGAAATTGACAAATCTCGCCCAAGATTCGGGCAGGATCAGTCGCATAGTCCTCGAATAGATAGATGTAGAATTTCTCCCTCTTGAACCGCTGGAAATACCATACGAGTTGATCTGCATACAGGCCCTTGCGGAAGTAGCTGAGATGGCGAATGTGGTACTTCCCGTTCTTCAGTCGTGCGGGTTCCGCTTTCAAAGCATCCTCGAAACTCAGGGTTTCCACCGGGTAATTCAGCGCTCGATAGCTTTCCTGCCACCAGTTGTTCACAGCATGACAGTAATGCGAAAAAGCTCTGTCGACCGGGTTCCTGAGCGCCACAATGAATCTCGTATCTGGCCCCAGTGTGGCGTAGATTCGGTCGCGGCAGTCAGGGACAAACAGGTAGCTGGGCGTATACTCACCGACTGCAGCATTCTCCCGAAAATGACTAAAGTACCAGGCCGTGGAGTAATCATCATACCGTTCGTCAAAGTAGTGGAGTTCCTTGGTCCCATCGACTGGAAACCCGATTTCGGGGTGAGAAGCGAGTAACGTGGCGACCGCCGTCGTACTCGATTTCGCGGCACCGATACCCAAAAAGTTTGGCTTGAAACCAGAGAATTGCGTCGATTTCTTATCAGAGACTATAGGACCTGTCATACAAATCTCTTCACCCCTGCCGCGGAACCTCCTGCGCGCAAGGTCCTCACCCTGGCTGGGACTGTTTTCACGGGTGATTCCTGTTAGCGCTTTACATGATTCCAAGCAACGATCATGCCATGTGATACGCGGGTTTGATCGAGGGGTTATCCTGACGAGGTGTATGTTTGGACGAGTGGATTTGCCCCAGGAACCCTCCTCCAAAACGGTGTGATTTGGATTTTTGGAGAAACCCTCGAGGAAAAGGACGGATAGGGGTTACACGCGACCAATTTGGTCGATTAAGTACTGAATTTGTTCGTTTCCTGGGTCAAAAATCCGTACTTTGTCGATCTCCTGCTGAGCCTCCTCGAACTTCCCCTGAGAGACTAAGTTGTCGGCGAGCAAGAGAAGGGTTTCAATGTTGGCTGGGTGCAGCCTCAGGTACTCCTTGAGACACCGCTCTCCGATCTCGGCTCTGTTCAGATCATCGGCCATTTTGACGAGCGTTTCTAACAATCCCCTGTTCTGCTGATCCTCTTGAAAGGCCTCGTACAGTTTCTGGAACCCTTGCTCCCTCTTCCCTTGGTTCCACAGATTCAATGCCTGATCATGGACGGCCTGAGGGCCGTTGGTCGTCGCATGTCCGGCGAGAACCCTGTCGAAAAGGGCTGCGATCTTGTTCGCGGCCTTCTCAGAATTGAATTCCTCAACAGCGCGTTTTCTCCCCTTTCTCCCGAGATTGTCCCTTCGCTCTCTATCCAGGAGTAGACCTTTTAGCTCCCCGAAAAGAGAGAGGGGGTCATTGGGCTGAACCAAAACCCCAGCCTCACCCACGACCTCAGGTATCGAGCCCGAGAGGGTCGATAGGACCGGTTTACCGCATGCCATGGCCTCGACAAGGACCATACCGAACTGTTCCTGCCAGTCTCGGGTCGAAATACTCGGAAGGACAAAAATATCTGCGAGGTTATACAGCTTGTGGATTTTGTGGTAGCCGTACTCCATGACAAATCGAAACCGATCGGATACGCCAATTCGAATGATCCGATCTCTCACGCCAGTCAACTCAGGCCCCTTGCCGACGATCAGGAACTTTACGGGGAGTTCATGGACCGACGAATCGATGAGGAGCATCTTTGCCGCATGGACAAGATCATAGATCCCCTTCTCCCAAACCAGCCTGCCAAGGAATAGGACGACGAGTTCATTCTCCTCAAACCAGAGTTCTCTTCGATCTATCTCCCGCGTCTCCGCCTCAGGTTTGAACCTGTTGACGTCCACCCCCATGGGGATCACATCGATTCTCTCCTCTGGAACGCCCTCGAGCATTAACGCTGCTTTCGCACGCCTCGTCACCGCAACAAAATGATCCGCCTTGTCGATCACTCCCCCCTTGATTGCCCGAACCGTCTCATAATCCTCATAGGCAAAGGGGATATTCTCCCATTCGAGGCAGACCACCCGATTTCCATATCTTTCCTTCGCTTTGACCGCCTGCAGGGAGAAGCTCCAGGTGATATCTGCGGTGTAAATGATATGCTTATCGCCAAGATGGTCCTCAAGGCCCTGCATTTGAGCAGGATTCTTGGGGCTTGCGGGAAGGTGAACAATCGGCATCTTGAGGTCGTGCGTATCGAAGGCGTGTGTCGTTGTTGCATAAGCGGTGATATCGAATCGCTCACAAAGGGGCTCACAGTTCTGCATCTCCCACTTGTTTAGATTTGGGCCCCTGACAATGGCGATCTTGGGCCGTCCCCTCGCCCGAGGGACTTTGGCGGACTTCTTTCGAGATGGATTTTCTCTCTTTTTGTTCGCGCCGTTTTTTTTGGGGCGGCCCCGTCTCGTGCCTTTCTCAGGCGAAGACAATCGGAGGGGGACATAGGCCACGCGTCCATCTTCCAGATATTTGACGGCGAATCCATCCTCTTCCGCCTTTTGCTCGGCGTCATCGGGGAAGGCGTTCCTTTTCATCAGCAACTGGCCGTCCGCAATCCCGTGTGAAGGGAATTCCCTCCGCGTCACTTCCTCGAAATGGATGAGCCGACTCTTGGGCGCGTAGACAACCCCGTAACCCTCCTTTTTTACCCTGAGGCAGAGATCCACGTCCTCATACCCGGCAATGAATCCCTCGTAGAAGCCACCAACATTCCAGAACAGTCCCCGAGGAATCAGCAGACATGCCCCGGTGACGGCGTGATAGTCTCTCCCGTAATTCACCGCTGGATGGTCGCCATCAAAGCCCTTATAAATATGGAAAATCGAACCCGTTCTCCCGTGGAATGCGACACCGGCATGCTGGACGGTCCCGTCAGGATAGAGGAGTTTACTTCCGACGATACCAACTTGAGGCGCTTTCTCAATCGCTTCGACCATGGCACGGAGCCAAAACTTCTCAGGAACCGTATCGTTGTTGAGAAAGACCAGGTATCTCCCATGGGCAACCCGTGCACCTTGATTACACGCCTTGGCGAACCCAAGGTTGGTCCTGTTTGTGATGACCTTGACCTCGCCCCGAAGACGCTTCAGGAAATCTCTTGTTCCATCCGTCGAGGCATTATCGACAACGATGACCTCATAACAGGTGTCAATCGTGTTCTCGATGACACCGTTCACGCACTTCTCTGTATATTCGACCTTGTTGAATACAGGGATAATGATAGAAGCCTTTAGGTGAGAATCCGCTCCTTTTGAGCGACAAGGTGGGGGATCAGTACGACGACTCTGCTTCATTGTTCTCCCCGTGCTTATTCTGGGTGATTGGGTGACTGACGCTTGGCCGATCCCTTCCTCCCAGATTTTGAAAACTTCGGGCTCTTTGGATGGTTCTTTTGAGAATCCAGAGATCGGCTTTTTTCGAAAAGGGACTGCCCCGTATCGATCATACCGAGTTTCAGACAGAGTTCTCCGGCGTCTCCCAACAATTCAGCCGAGACCGTCT
>CAYFYO010000026.1:0-45106 GCA_964347335.1 uncultured Thermodesulfobacteriota bacterium | reverse complement strand
TCTGCTGCAGCCGGGCGGCTCAACGCATGGTATCTTGGAGCGGTCTTCTTCTGGGATAGCAGATCCTTAACCATGAGATCGATGACATCACCGTTTTCAGCGTGAATCATGACCAACGCGCCGGCCTCATTACACCTCTGAAGGATTTGAAAGAGGGCTCCATCGTCGATCATGAGGGCGCCCTTGTAGGCTAGAAATGTCTTGAAACTGGTCACGCCCTCAGCGACAGCCCTGGGGATTTCGTCGAGGACTTTTCGGGTTAAGTCACAGATGGCGACGTGGAAACTATAATCGATGACCGCCTTTCCCTTCGCCTTCGCCTTCCATGCGTTGAGGGTCTGTTTGAGGGATTGTCCCTTCCCCTGAATGGCAAAGTCCACGATACATGTCGTTCCCCCATGGGCCGCGGCGATTGTTCCTGTCTCAAAATTATCGGATGAGAAACTCCCCATAAAGGGCATGTCGAGATGGGTATGCATATCGATGCCGCCGGGGAAAATATAAGCTCCCCTTGCGTCGACGACTTCCTTTGCCCCATCTGAAATCCTCTTGGCAATCTCCACAATCTTGCCATTTTTGATGCCAATGTCAGCGCGGTAGTTGTCAGTCGGCGTAATAATCGTTCCGTTAGCAATCTTGATATCCATTTGCTCCTCCCTTCCAAGCATCGTTAAGCGGTGTCTTTTGACACGGATCTCACGGGTTTCACAGTTTACCTTATCGCTTTTGCAATCAGGGAAACCCTGATTGCAAAAGCACTCGGTCCCACGCCTAGGGCGTGGGAAGAACCTATCTTCTAGTTTGCCCTCTTATCACCGACAACCCCCGGACCGATATATTAGCCAAACCTACACCCTGCTTTCCCGCCGAAGGCGGGCGTATATGCGACTGGAATCGGATGCTCGCATTCCAGTTGCGTCAAATCGCTTCCTTTCTGTGGAATCCGTGTGCCCTCAGGGGCCCGTGCCAAGCAGCACCACAAACGTTCTTAGTGGAGCGCATTACCCCGTGCTGACCTCCTTCATGGCGACACAGTCCCACACGGGACAGACCTGATAGCAGAGAGAGCAGCCCGTGCATTTCTCTTCGTCAATGATGGGAATTCGGTCCTCTCTCAAGCTGATCGCCTGGTAGCCCGCATCCTGACACGAGATATAGCAGATGTCGCACTTGACACACTTCGCCTCGTCAACACTGGAGACGACCTTATACTCCCTGCTCAGATCGGAGATGGCCTTCAACTTCTTCTGTGCCAGGCCCACCATATCATTGATAGACCCGAAGTCATGTTCCTCCATGTAATTGCTGAGACCATCCTTCAGGTCCTCAATGATCCCATAGCCCCGGACCATCACCTCTGTACAGAGTTGCAACGTGGAGGCTCCCATGAGGAGGAACTCTGCTGCGTCCTCCCAGGTGGATATTCCGCCGATCGCGGAGATGGGGACGTCAACAGCTTGGCCGATCGTGGCGATGGCTTTCAAGGCGATGGGTTTGACTGCTCGCCCGGAAAGACCACCGTGGGCGGAGTATCCGGCAACGGCCGGTTTGGGCACGAAGGTCTCTAGGTCAACCCCAATGATCGCAGCGACGGTGTTGATGGCTGATATAGCCGATGCCCCGTTCTCCACACAGCTTTTGGCAGGGTAGGCAATGTCCGTTACATTGGGAGTCATCTTGGCGATAATAGGGATCCTGACCGCATCTGCCACCCACTTGGTCACCATTCCGGCCAATTCCGGATCCTGGCCAATAGCCGCGCCCATGCCCTTCTCAGGCATGCCGTGAGGACAGGACAAATTCAATTCAATCATATGGGCCCCGGCATCCTCGACCTTCCTCGCCATTTCCCGCCATCCGTCAGGACTGGAGGCGTCATCCATGAGACTCGCGATAATCACGTGGTCAGGATAGGATTTCCGAATATCCGCTATCTCTTCGAGCCATACACCGAAAGGCCTGTCGGTCGTCAGTTCGATGTTTTCGAAAGCGTACATTTTTTTGGGTTCTTCTGGGGATCCTGGGTAGGCCAAGGAGCCAAAGCGAGGCTTCAAATTGACGATCTCTTCATGGGCTCTCACCAGGGTCTTTGTAACAGCTCCGGCCCAACCCGCGTCAAAAGCACGCTTGATCATTTCTCCTGTTGTGGTTGGCGGTGCAGAGGACAGAACAAAAGGGTTTTGAAATTTTACACCACAGAAATCTACGCTGAGGTCGGCTTCCTTGGAGATCTTCATTCGGGTCCTCCTGTTTCTCTAACGTTTGCGTCGCCATGCATATTCTGACTGCTGACGACTGACTTCTGACTCCTGCTCTTTTCTCAACTTTGTCCAGTGGTTACCGATGACTGATTCCTGATCACTGACCTCTGAAAATTGCCCCCTGACTCCTTGATCCTGCCCTCTGAAAGATGTTCTCTTTATCTTGACTCCTGACTACTGACTTCTGACTCCTGTTTTCTTTCGAATGTATTCATCCATCGAAAAGGCGGCCTTTTTGCCCTCTCCCACCGCCCTGACGGCCGTGTCTCCTCCATTGACGAGATCCCCTCCGGCATAGAGTCCCTCGATGGACATCGCCATTGTCCCCTCATCGACGAGAATGCTTCCCTCCGGTGTTTTATTCGCCCCTTCGAGAATTCCGGGCTTGGGCGTCTGGCCAACGGCAATGATCACTGTATCCGCCTCAACGGTATATTCGGAGCCCTCTACCGGCATTGGGCGCGGGCGTCCCGAATGGTCTTTCTCTCCGAGTCTCATTCCTAGGTATTCGATGCCCCGGAGTTTTCCATCACTTCCGATCAGGCGTTTCGGCGTGCATAGAAACTCGAATTTCACGCCTTCCCTCTGGGCAAATTCTATTTCGTCCTGCCAAGCCGGCATCTCCTTGTCTGTCCGTCTATAGCGGAGGGTGACTTGTTGAGCACCCAGCCTCCTGGCGCTGACGGCTGAATCGATCGCCGTATTCCCTCCTCCGATGACCTCAACTCGCCGGCCAAAATCAAGTCGGATCTCGCGATTTTCTATTTGAGCGAGATTAATCTCTTCTAAGAGTTTAAGCCCCTGAATCGCTCCATCCAGATCCTCTCCCTCCACGGCTAATCGGTTGGGCTCGCTCGCACCAAGGCCGACGAAGGCAGCCGAGTATTTATCGAGAAGGCTGGGGATGTTCCCAATCGTGGACTCACGATGAATTTTCACACCGAGCGCCTCGATGTACTCAATTTCGTCTCTGATCACTTGGTACGGGAGGCGGTAAGGGGGGATCGCATAAGTGAGGAGACCTCCAGGATAGGGATTGGCCTCAAAAAGATCCACTTCATAACCCAGCCTGGCCAGGGTCGCCCCGGCGGAGAGTCCTGCAGGGCCACTCCCCACCACAGCCACGGAGAGGCCTTTTGGTTCAAGCTTTGTAAGAAGCTTTGCCCCTTTCTCCCTTTCATAGTCAGCCACGAACCGCTGGAGCCTTCCGATGCGGATTGCTTGAGCGAGTTCTGTGCTGCTACATTTCCCTTCACACAGCTCTTTCTGAGGGCAGATGCGAGCGCAGGTGCCCGGAAGGATATTGTCCTCCCGAATCACTCGGATGGCACCGCCGAAGTTCTTGTTCGCAATCTGACGGATAAATTTGGCGACGTCAATTTCAGCAGGACACCCCTTATTGCAGGGCGCGTCCTGGCATTTAATGCACCGATAAGCTTCTGCTACCGCTTCTTGAGGGGTATAACTGCGTTCAGCCTCTTCAAAGATGCGATTCGCCATCATAGATTCATCAGCTGTCTTACGTATGCCCTTTTGTGACCTTTTCCTCTTCTGCTTCCATTCATCAGGGAAGTCAGAAACCGGAACAGATTCCAGTGAATCATCTAGCAGAAATAGTGTACGGGTGACTCTCTGACCCGACGGCCGAGTTTTGAGGAAGCTCTGTCTGTTGTCATGTCATTCTGAATTCTGACTCCTGATCCCTGACTTCTTTCTCCTACCTACCGTCCTCTGGGCCCTTATTCGGTCAGCGTGTCAGCATAGTCGAGAACTTCATCGATGATCGAGAGGCCTTCACGCAATTGATCTTCATTGATGGGGAGGGGCGGCACAATGAAGAGAAACATCCAGCGGACAAAAGTGAAAAGGCCACGCTCCATCAAGCGCTTGAGAATCTGCGTGCTGTTTTCAGCCGCTTTACCCATGGCGTTGTAGGGGCTGAGGGGTTCTTTGGTCTTTTTGTTCTTAACGAGTTCCAGACACGAGAAGAGACCGATGGCTCTCGCATCTCCCACACACGCATGTTTCTCTTTCAAGCGCTCCAGTTCTGTTTTCAGGATCTTTCCCATAGCCCTGGCATTTTCGATGAGTTTTTCCTCTTTGTACACTTCGAGTGTCGCAATGGCTGCTGCACATGAAAGAGGATGCGCATTGTATGTCAAACCACAATAGAGCATCTCTTGGTCAAGGCTGTCGCTGATCTCCTTGGACATGGCCACGGCGCCGAGGGGAATGTAGGCCGATGTCAGTCCCTTGGCCATGGTGATCAGATCGGGTACAACGTCCCAGTTTTGGATGCCAAACCACTCTCCGGTCCGACCGAATCCTGCCATGACCTCGTCGGCGATGAGCAGGATGTCGTTCTCATCGCATATCTCTCTTAACCTTTTCAAATAACCGTCGGGAGGAATGATCAGCCCATTACTTCCGGTCACCGACTCGACAATAATGGCTGCCACCGTGTCAGCAATCTCGTACTGGATGACCTCAGCGATATTTTCGACACACTGAATCCCACACTCCGGATAGGTGAGACCGAAGGGACAGCGATAACAATAGGGATCAAGGACGTGGACGATCCCAGGGATGCCGGGTTCCACGGGAGGCCTTCTGGGATCCCCCGTGAGGGTAATCGCACCCCATGTCGCTCCATGGTAGGAGCGGTAACGAGCGAGTATTTTGTGCTTTTTGCTATAGAACCTGGCAATCTTGATGGCATTGTCGTTCGCTTCGGCACCACCGAGGGTGAAGAAGAACTTGTTCAAGTCACCGGGTGTTACCTCGGCAAGGGCCTGCCCGAGCTTTACCCGGGATTCATAAGCAAATCCAGGATAGAGATAGCAGACTTTTTCGGCCTGTTCCTGAATTGCCTTGATAATCTTCTTGTTCTTGTGCCCCACGTTGACGCACATGAGTTGAGAGGAGAAATCGAGCATCCGTTTTCCACTGGCATCGATGATGTACACACCGTCGACATCAGAGATGACCATCGGATCTAGGGTGGCATTGACGGCCCACGAGTGCATGACGTGAGCCTTGTCCAGTTTCTTGAGTTCGGTGACCTCCATTTCGTCCCTCCTTTAGGGTAGTAATTTGCACATATTCTCATAGGTCTCAGGCCTGCGGTCTCTGAAAAACTGCCAGACCTTTCTCACTTCTTCAATCATGTCGAGGTCGAGGTCCGCAACCAAAAGCTCGTCCTGATCACGACTGGCCTCTGCCACGATCTGACCTCTTGGGTCGCAGAAATAGCTGGTTCCGTAGAATTCTCCGATGTCCCACGGCTGTTCGTGTCCCACCCGATTGATGGCTCCAATGAAATAGCCGTTTGCAACAGCATGAGCGGGTTGTTCGAGTTTCCAGAGATATTCAGAGAGCCCCGCTACTGTGGCCGATGGGTTGAAGATAATTTCAGCGCCGTTGAGACCCAGGAGTCTCGCCCCTTCCGGAAAGTGCCGGTCGTAACAGATGTAAACACCAATGGTGGCATAAACCGTCTCAAAGACTGGGTACCCCAGGTTACCGGGTTTGAAATAAAACTTCTCCCAGAATCCGGGATCCACGTGGGGGATATGGCTCTTTCGATACTTGCCGAGGTACTCTCCATTGGCGTCGAGGACAGACGCCGTGTTGTAATAGACGCCCGTCATCTCCTCCTCGTAGACTGGCACAATCATCACCATTTTGTGCTTCTTCGCCAGGTCCTGCATCATCTTGGTTGTCGGACCTTCAGGGACTTTTTCCACGAGGTCATACCACTTTCGGTTTTGTTCGGCCGGGAAATACGGCCCGTAAAACAACTCCTGGAGACAGAGGATCTGAACCCCTCTGCGACCAGCCTCTTCGATCATTGCCAGATGTTTTTCAATCATGGCCTTCTTAATCTTCTCTGTATCTTCCGTCCCCGGCACGGGTGTACTCGCCTGGATCAAGCCGCATTTGACCATCCTAGCCATCCTAAGAACCCTCCTCCTCTGCTCGTTTCGGTCTGTCCTGAGAGTGATGTTGTCTATGACTCCTGGGGTTTCGATTAAAGAAAAAAATCACAAAATTCAGTCTATTCCTTCTCTTCAATTGTTGTCAACAGTTTTTGCCCGAGCCTTATACGAGTAGCATCAGAGATCCAGAATCCACCACGGCCAGGGGACTCGAGGGATGTGTTGTGTTTCGTTTGTCGTTCGTTGAGTCCCGCCTCACGGCGAAAGCCTCAGAAGGGGCCAGAAATTTCGTCTAAAGAGCGAAGGGGACACTCTTCCGGGAGGATTTCGCAGAGATCAGATGGTGGATCAAAGAGGCCCGATGTCATTGCCCGGCTTGGGGAGAAATGGTAAGATTTTCTTGCCTGTCTGCCTCGTACAGACTGGTGATAGGAGATTGCAAGATTCAGCATAGCCGCGGCAGATTTCTCGATCGTACGATGATGGGTCGGTGGAAGTTGACGATCTGGCTCTGGATTTCTCTTCTCCTGACTACGCCAGGGTCTCGATCTGTGAGCGATGCAGTCGTTCGGGATACAGAGGGTTCCAGGCGGAACGTCGTCGTGCAGGTCGCAGAAGCGTCGAGCCCAGCGGTTGTGAATATCAGCACTGAAATTGTTCAGGATCGAAGAACGAACCCCTTCTATCCCTTCGGCGGTGGTAGCCTTTTTGATGAATTCTTCAGGGATTTCCTCGAGTCCCCCTCCAGATCCCGGTCGAGCCTCGGGTCGGGTGTCATCATCAAACCGGATGGCACCGTCTTGACCAATGAACATGTGATTCTCCGGGCCGAGAGGATAAAGGTAACCCTCCTTGATGGGAGGGAGTTCGAGGGGAAGCTCATAGGCTCCGATCCAGAATCTGATCTGGCCGTCCTCAGAATCCTTGGTGAGGGACCTTTCCCGACACTCACCATGGGAACATCGAGAGATCTCATGATCGGAGAGACGGTGATTGCCATCGGCAATCCATTCGGCCTATCGCACACGGTCACGGCAGGGGTAATCAGTTCTCTCCACCGGTCAATCAAATCAGGTGATCGGATCTACCGCGATTTCATCCAGACCGACGCTTCAATCAATCCTGGGAATAGTGGCGGTCCGCTGCTGAATATCAACGGTAAGCTGATCGGAATCAATACAGCCATATACCGTGAAGCCCAAGGAATCGGTTTTGCCATTCCTGTTGACCGGGTCATGAGAATCGTGGACGATCTCATCGCCTACGGAGAAGTACATCCGGCTTGGATTGGTATCCGGCTTCAGGAGATCAGCCCGTCTCTTGTGAAGCATTTTCAATACAGGGGAAAGGGCGGTGTGGTTGTGACCCGAGTCCACGCGGGGAGTCCAGGGGAAAAGGGCGGATTGGAGCGAGGAGACATTATCGAGAAGGTAGGTCGAATCGGGGCAGGGTCTCTCGAGGATTACTTTCAGGCGGTCCGGCAGTTTACAGCCGGTGATGAGATCGACTTCACGGTCTTTCGAAAAGGCAAGCGGATCGATCTGAAGGTTCGGGGGGGTGAATTTCCTCCGGACCATGGGCTTCGGCTGGCCAGATCGGTCTTGGGGATTGATATTGCAGAAATCGATGACACCATGATACGAAAATACAATCTCTACACTCGCGAGGGAGTCGTCGTGACCTCGGTGGATCGGGGTAAGATTCTAGGACGAATCGGTGTTCAGCCGGGGGACGTCATCCGTCAAATCGGTGATCGAACCATCGTGGACCTCGGGGGCTATGAGAGGGCTGCGAGGATGATTGAGATGAGGAGGAATGTCCTTTTTCAGATCCAGAGGGGCCCATGGGCAAACTATGTCACCGTGGATGTTTGGGGTAGCCACGGATGATTTCTCTATCATGGAGGGAAAGATGGCAGAGAAAGAGAAGGACAAAGGATTCACGGTAAGAGACAAACGCATTTTTGCCGAGGGGAAAGAAAAAGCTCCTCAAGAGGAGAAAAAGGAAGAACGGAGAGAACCTCCGAAAGCCGAGCAGCCTCAGGAGCAAAAGGCAAAGGATGCAAAGCCTGAAGAGGAGACACCTCTCCCGGAAATCAACTTTGCAAATTTCATTTTCTCCCTCAGCACCTCGGCACTGATCCAGTTAGGGGAGATTCCGGACCCGGTAAGCAAGGAATCAAGCAAAAACCTTCCCCTGGCCAAGCAGACAATTGACATCCTGGGGTTACTCCAAGAAAAGACCAAGGGAAATCTTACGGCTGATGAGGAGACCCTGATTCAGAATATCCTCTATGATCTCAGGATGCGCTATGTGAAGGCGAAGGACTAGGGAGGCGCCCTAAATTCCGTCCATCCCTTTACTCATCCTCGGCCTGAGCTGGGGAAGAAGGAGGCAGCACCTGGGTCTCGCGGCCCCCGGTTTCGGCAGGGACCATCTCTGGCTTTTCCTTCTCCTCTTCACCCGTTTCTTCCTTGAGCTTATCCAGTTCTCCCCGCAAGGCGTTGTTCGCTTTTTTGAGTTGCTTCAACTTTCTCTTCAGGCTGAAACGAGAGGAAACATCGAGGGCCATTCCCCCGATGATGCCCAGTATTATCGCCAGATAAATGACGAGATAAAACGGAACGGGGATGGACGCGATACCGAAATAATAACGAAGTATCACAGATTCTGAGTTTTGGGTCCCGAAGGTAATGGCCAAGAACAAGAGGGCGATCAGAAGCAATGCCTTTATTTGAGTTCCCATCGAATTATCTCCGTGTCTGACTTACGATCCTTACCGTCCAAAGACCATCGAGGGGGGTAGGCCCATAAGGTCAGAGAATGGAACAGAGAGACCAATCCTCCCTGGGCCCGAGTCTAGGAGAGTTCTCCCTTAGGACGGCTCTTCGGTGCTCTCCACTTCTGCTTCCTTTGTCTTCGTGGTCCTTTTTCGGGGGGATTTTTTTGGTGGTGGTGCTGCTTTCTTCTCCTCCCTTACCTTTTTCAAGGTCGTTTCAAGCCTTCCGATAGCTCCTGCGGTTTTCTCCCTGAGCGATTCGGTTGCCGCAGCCATCGACTCGATCGACTTTTTGAGCTCGGCCGAAGAGGCGATCTGATCGATCTGTTTTTTGAGTTCAGCCAAGCCTCCTACCTTCTGATAGGCCAGTATGGCGATGATGAGTGCAATGACCGCGATAATAAAAGTCAGATAGACCATGTGTGGACCTCCTTGATCGACGATTTTGGGCTACCCATCCAATCACAGAGGACGAACCAATTTGGGCAGTTTTATTCCGACGGTTGTTCAGCTCTTTGAATGCATAAGTCAATTGTCCAAAATATCTACCCTATGTCATCGAATATATCAAGAGAATCGTATGGAGAGTTACGCTCTTGCTCGGGGACCCAAGTCGCTTATTCTGACCCAAAAACCCTCGAGAAGATTGTGTCGACGTGATTCAGGTGGTGCCTCATATCAAAAGCGGTTTCGATGAGATCGGGGGTCAGATGGGCCATAATATCTGGATCTTTGAGAATCGTCTCTTTGAAATCCCCTCCCTGCTCCCATATCTGCATGGCGTTCTTCTGGACGATACGGTAGGCGTCCTCCCGGCTGAGTCCTTTACGCATGAGTTCAACCATAATCCGCTCGGAGAAGATGAGGCCTCTGGTTTTTTCCAGATTGGCAGCCATGGTCTCAGGATAGACAATCAGATTTTTGATGAGCCGCGTCAGGCGGCCCAACATGAAGTCGACGAGAATATTGGAATCAGGGGCAATGATTCTCTCCACTGAGGAGTGACTGATATCCCGCTCGTGCCAGAGGGCAACATTTTCGAGTGCCGCCATGGCGTTCGCTCGAACGAGTCTGGCCAGGCCTGTCAGGTTTTCCGAAAGTATCGGATTTCTCTTGTGGGGCATGGCCGAGGATCCCGTCTGCCCTTTGGAAAAGAACTCTTCGGCCTCGAGGACTTCGGTCCGTTGTAGGTGCCGAATCTCGATCGCGAATTTTTCGATGGATGCGGCGATGATCGCCAAGGTGTTAAAGTACTCCGCGTATCGGTCTCTTTGAATGACCTGGGTGGATATGGGTGCAGGCCTCAGGCCGAGTTTTTCACATACATAGGTCTCAACGGTGGGGGAGATGTTTGCGTATGTCCCGACCGCCCCCGAGAGCTTCCCCACGCTGATGATTTCCTTTGCCCTTTTCATCCGGTCGAGGTTTCTGCCCATCTCTGCATACCAGAGGGCCATTTTAAGGCCAAAAGTGATTGGCTCGGCATGAATACCATGAGACCGCCCAATCATCGCCGTCTCTTTATGTTCAAAGGCCTTATCGCGGATAACCTTCCGCAGCTCATCAATATCTTCGATGATGATTTCAGCGGATTCTCGAAGGAGCAGGGCCATCGAAGTATCGAGAATATCTGATGAGGTCAACCCCAGGTGGAGATACCGCGAAAGCTCTCCGACAGACTCACCCACACAGGTAATGAAGGCAACGACATCGTGTTTTGTTGTTTTTTCGATCTCCTGAACGCGGACGAGATCGAATCTTGCTTTTTCTCTGATCTGTTTCGCCGCCTCCTTCGGGATTTCCTCCGATTCGGCGAGAGCCTCACAGGCATAAAGCTCTATCTGAAGCCATTTGTCGAGACGGTTCTGGTCGGTCCAGATTTGGCCCATTCTCTCTCGGGTATATCTCGGAATCATAGGCCACCCCTTTGTTTTTACTTCTCGTTGAGAGAGGAAAGTTGCAGGATGGGAGAGTAACTGGCTCTGCGGGAGCCAAGCATAGCTATTGTATCGATCCCCACCCGAAAGTCAATGGAAAACAGCTTGAGGAGTTCCCCCATTTCTCAAGAAATGTGTTTCACAAGCTGTTGATTTCTTTAGATATTTCCGAGTTATCGAATGAGAGCCTACTGTCCCTTCGCTCCCAAGCTCACGCGGTGACCCACTCGGGATTCGCCGGTGGGGAATTCCTGCCCCTTCCGCGCTCTGAAGGCGCGGCTTTCCCCTTCGCGCTCATCCATGAGGGGTCCCCACCGCTTCCGCTACGTCGCTCAGAGACAGCAGGCTCTCTCAGAAATGGGGGGACTCCTCGAATTCTGAATGCGCTTGTGCTCGTCCCGCTCTTGTAGGGTGAGAAAATGCACCGCCGAGAATTGAAGTATGAGAAATGGAGGAGAAATTCGAAATGGTGGTTTCGCCGAGCGGCCCTGTGGCCCTGATGGTGAATCAGGAGGGCTGGGAGGCTTGAAAAGACAATAGGGAGGGGTTATTTTGAGAATTGATATTTCGAGTCAATGGATCTGGGATGAGATGATTCACATCAAGTCTCAACGGGAAATCGAGATTCTCAGGAAGAGCAACCGAATCGTTGCAGAGGTCCTCCAGCACCTGAAAGAGATGGTGAAGCCCGGAATGACAGGGAACGAATTGGATCGGGCGGCTGAGAGGATGATCCATGAGATGGGGGGGATCCCTGCCTTTAAAGGATACCGGGGATATCCTGCTAACATTTGCGTGTCCATCAACGAGCAGGTAGTCCACGGAATTCCGAATTCGAAAGGCTTTGTTGGCGGGGACCTTGTGAGCTTAGACCTGGGTGTGATCTATCAGGGCTATGTTGGGGATGCTGCCGTGACTGTGCCGGTGGATTTGGTTGACCAGGAGTCGAGCCAGTTGCTTCACGTGACGGAGACAGCGCTCAGGAAGGGAATCGACCAAGCTCGAGAGGGGAATCGTCTGTTTGATATATCCTATGCCATTCAGTCTTACGTCGAGGCCAACGGGTTTTCCGTGGTGAGAGATTTTACGGGTCATGGGATCGGGCGCCACATGCACGAAGACCCGCAGATTCCAAATTTCGGGAAGCCAGGGACAGGTGACCGCCTACAGGCGGGCATGGTCTTCGCGCTGGAGCCCATGGTCAACGCAGGGGATTGGCATGTCACCGTCTTGGCCGACCGGTGGACCGTGGTGACAGCCGACGGTAAACGTTCTGCTCATTTCGAGCATTCGATCCTGGTCACGAATGGAGAGGCAGAGATCCTCAGCGTTTGCTAGAAAACGGTCGGGACTGTTCGATCGCTTTGCTCGTACGACCCGCTCCGCCTCTGTTCGACTCGGAATAGATTTACGGTTTGAACAACTCGAACGATTCGAGCACTTTGAACGTCAGCTACAGCTTATACTTGAACTTTCTGAGTAAGTCCTTTCTCCATGCCACATCCTTTTCCTTTTCAACCCCTTGGGGGGAAGCACCATCGATCACTCCGAGAACTCCCCTCCCCTGATCGGTCTCTGCGATGATGATCTGAACAGGATTTGCCGTGGCACAGAAAACGTGGCAGACCTCCTGGCACATCTTTATGCCATTGAGAAAGTTGATGGGAAAGGCGTCTCTGATAACGAGGAAAAACGTATGCCCAGCGCCGATCCTCAGTGCATTAGTCTCGGCCACATGTTTCAGTTCATCGTCATTGCCCTCGATACGGAGAAGGCAAGCCCCTGAGGCTTCACAAAAGGCGAGGCCAAATTTTACCGTCGGAACCGTCCCCACCATGATCTCGTAGAGATCCTCGACCGTTTTAATGAAGTGTGTCTGCCCGAGGATGATGTTACACCCCTCGGGGAAATCGAGTTGCTCCACTTTGAGTTCCATGATTCCCCCCTTATCTGCAAAACTCCATGGCCCTGAACGCCCGCGTCACGAGGTAAGCCATACGACATCACCATAAACAGGTTTCGTCCTCTTTTTCCCGGCAAAGATTTGGTACTCCTTTTTCGCTTCCCCGATCGTCGTATTCGGCCCGTGTCCCGTGTAACAGATCGTATCGTCTGGGAGCCGAAATAATCTCTGGGTGATACTTCTTACGATCTGCTCAAAATCGGCTGAACTTGCTGTCTTACCAGGACCTCCCTGGAAAAGTGTATCACCGGAGAGGAGGTGACGGTCAATGAGGAAGCAGGCCCCGCCAGGTGTGTGACCGGGGGTGTGGATCACGCGGATCTTATTGTTTCCGATATCAAGAATCTGATCATCTTCCAGGTGAAAGTCGGCACGCACACCAAAGGCCTTTTCATCGGCGGGATGGATTCCGACTGGAGCCTTTGTTGCACTCCTCACTGGGTCCAGCGCCATGATGTGGTCCATGTGGCAATGGGTTTGAAGAATGAAGCGGACACGGGTTCCCTGCACTGCTTCAAGAATCCTGTCAGCCTCTGCAGCAGGATCAATGATAGCACTCTCCTTTTTGTCAGGATCGAGGATGACATAGATGTTATTCTCAAACGAACCCAGCGCCATCTTTCGCAGTAACGTACCGTGGATGTTGATCTCTTCCATGTCGCTCTCCAAATCGCGGTCTCTCATTAAAGGAGGTCGTTTTCTTGAAGGGTCGTCATCGCTGCCTCACACGAGGTGGTAACGTAACTCAGGGCCTTGGAGATGGAGAGATTCGAATTTGCCATGTCGTGCATTTCGAGCCTTCCAAGGCTCTCGGTCACATTCTTCTCTGCACCGTGGTAATTCACCGATTTTATGCTATTTTGAGCGATGCGGATCTCGGTGAGAAGAGATTGCAGGTAGGTCTTGACGATCTTTTCGGCTCCGGTCCGCTCGTCGCCCTTAAGGGATTCCATCAACGCAAGAAGATTGGAGCCAATGATGAGTTGGGACTTAATCTTTTCCGAGTATTGGAACTCGAGGATGAGTGGTTTCATATCCATGGTGATAGGCTCCTCGCACGTGACGTGCCCGAATTCATTGCGGAGGGTTTCATTCTTTCCCATCCCAAACTGATCGTATGTGCTGAGACGTCAGGTTCCAAAATTCGAAGCACGAATTTCGAAATTCGAAACAATATCAAAATTCAAATTCTCCAATGCGTTAAACATTTTTGGCATTTTGGTCATTTGATATTGGGATTTGTTTCGAATGGGTCCCGGTCGGGATATTCGAATTTCGGATTTAAGATGTTGGTTCTCAGAACGCCGTGCGATCGTTTAGTTTATGCGAGTTATTCCTGAGACACTACACTAGAAGGTTGTGCCGATACCGAACGTCCCATGGCTGCCACCGCTCCCCCCACCGATACCGATCCCAATGTGCATGCGCGGTCTGTCGTGATAACCCCTTTCCTCCCAAAGGCGAATGTCCTTGCCCGAAAGGAGAGGATAGTGGTAGGCCTTCTCTCCGATTTTACCCGTTTTTGTGCCCATAACCTCGCCGACCACAGTAACCGGTCGGTCGGAATGATAGATTGCCTCATCGAGGAAGCCGTCGAAAACCACCATGAAGCGACCATCCGATTCATCGCCCAGTTTCGGCCGTCCTCGCCAGTTGAGCGGTTTTTGGAGGATTTCAAAAACCGTTTCTTCCTCACGGTTCTCCGTGTTAATAATCAACCCGCCCAGCCTGACCACCTTTCCTGTGTATCCCTGCGGGGATCTCAGGATTTCTGAAAAGGGGATATCCTCGTAGGCTTTATCCTTGGTCGTCTGTTTCTTCGTGGTCGAGCAGCCGAAAAGGAGGAACAGGACCACGAGAGGGATCGCCCATCCCGCGAGTCGGGCGTGCACATGGTTTTTGAATATCCTTTCGATTTCTGGAAGCACGTTCAATCCCTCTTGAATGTGATGTACACCATATTCATATCATATTTTGTCTGCGATTTCCTTTTTCTCGCCCACCGTGTCGGCGAACTTCAACTCGATGAGGAGACGCTGGCGCCCCCTTTCAACCGGGTGATCCCGTGTCCGAGTCACCATCTCGGGACGGGTCTGGTCGGGCCTTTCGAAACGTCTTGACAGTTAAATGCTCGCCGTCGGTTTCTATGGTGATGGCGCCGTGGTGGTCTGTCCTGAAGATCGTCGATCCCAGATGCTCATAGCGCTCAAGAACCTGGCTGCTCGGAAGACGATAGAATCTCCTCGGCCTGCTACTGACAACCGCTATCTTCGGTCGAACCTTCCTGAGAAACGGCGTCGTGCTAGACGTGAGACTCCCATGATGGGGGACTTTGATGACCTGACTCCGCAGCTCGATTCCTGACGCGACGAGCTCGGCTTCGGCTTCTCGCTCGATATCTCCCGTAAAGAGAAAGGTATGCCTGTCAAAGGCGAGCTTGAGAACGAGGGATAGATTGTTGGATGTCGGCTGTTTGGCTCCGAATCGAGCCCGCACAAACTCCTTTTGAGGGTGGAGGGGCTGGACCGAGACGCCGCTGATCCCTCTGGGCTCGTCCTCCCGAGAAAGTGAAACCCGTCGGACCCCCTTTTGCCTCAACGTATTCATGAATTCCAGAAAGTACGGCGATGGGCTATCCTGTCCCGAGTCCCAGAGTTCTTTGACTCGGAAGTTACGTGCAATGAACTTGAGCCCGTTGAGGTGGTCTGGATCTGGATGGGTGAGCACAAGGTAGTCGACGCTCCGGATCTTCTTCTTCCAGAGAAATGGAGCGACCACGTTTTTGCCGACATCAAAGCTGTCATCATAGAACCCACCGCCATCAATGAGGGCACGCTTGCCCCGAGGAAATTCCACGAACGCACAATCCCCCTGTCCGACGTCGAGAAAGGTAATTCGTAAATTTCTGTTGTAATGGGTTCTCGCGAGCCAATAACCGAAATCCCCTATCCCAAGACAAAGAACCCCGGCGAACGCGACCTTCCAGGCAAGGGAGCGCCGGAGGTTGAAGACCAGGGCAATGAGTGCATAAACTATGGCAATCTCAAACAGATTCGGGGTGATCACATAGTAAGAGACTCCCGGTATAGAGGCGAGGAAGTGGATTCCAGAGACCGAGAGGTCAACCACCCAGCTCGCGATTTGTAGAACGGGAACGGCCAGACTTGTGGAGAATAGGGACAGGGCAGAGGAGATGAGACCGGCTGGGACGGCGAGGAAACCTAGAAGGGGGATGACGAAGAAATTGCTGATCAATCCCATAGGGGAAGGGCGATTGAAATGATGAGCCACGAGCGGACCCGTTCCGATGATGGCCGCAAGCGACACAATGAAAAGCGTCCGAGCCCATGAGATGAGCCACTGTACCAGGCCTTTTTGCCTTACTGGAAGGATCTCGTCTCTTCTCAAAATACGTCCAATCTTCGGTGTCAGATAAAGAATAGCCAGAACCGCCATGAACGAGAGCTGAAAAGAGGCTTCCATGAGAGAGGCGGGGTCGATCAGGGTGATCACCAATGCGGCCAAGCCTAGAGTGTGGTAAAGATCCCTGGGACGATCGATAAGGATGGAGAGCAAGTAAACGATGATCATGATCATCGCTCTTACGGTCGGAACCCGAGCTCCGGCGACGAGGGTATAGAGGATAATCAGGGGAATCGTCAAAAGGGCAGAGAGCTTGAATATATTGGTCTTGAGAGCCATCCACTCGCCCTGTCTGAAAATCCATAAGAGCCCCCGGAAAAGGAAAAAAGCGATGATTCCGAGGTGAAGACCGGAAATCGCCATAATATGAGCGGCTCCTGAAACGGCAAAGTCCTCTCTGACCGCCTCGGGGATGGTCCCTCTCTCCCCCAGAATCAGGGCTTTAAAAATGGGACCCGACGTGTCGGTCGAATACTCCTCCAGGAAGCTTCTGATCCGGTTCCGATGTATTTCCAGCCATGTCCAGAGAGGATTGCCCTGTCTCCTTGCCACTCGGGCGATCTTCTTAGGATCGTCGACGAATGCTGTGACCCAGATTCCCCGCGTGGCAAGATGCCTTCGGTAGTCGAATCCGCCGGGATTGTTAAAGTTCCTGGGGTGGCGGAGGTTGCTTGCGAAACGGATCCGGTCCCCGTAGTCGAGGCTTAAGTCCAATGGGGGTAATGACACCAAAACCGCGCCCGTGCTCTTGATGGATTTTCCATCCCTCATCACGGATTGGACTTCCACGTAGAGCCTTACCCTTCTCGTAGATCGTTCTGGAGATTGAGCCAGGATGCCTTCCACCACGACTCGTCCTCGCCCAGCAAAATCGCTCACGTGGTTATCTGGGAGCGATGGATGAATCTGAACCTGGAGGGCCAGAATGCCGAACCAGAAAAAAGCGGCAGGCCAAAGGATAGAGGCCCTGGCGATTTTTGGCCCGACCACGGAGAGAAAAGCCCAAAAAAAGAGCCCCCCCATCAAAGCGAGTAGGAGAGTTCGGGACAGCGTAAAGCTGTTGGAGAGACCGACTCCGAGGAAATAGGCGAGGAGTATGGAGTATAGAAGCGGTAAAGCGCTGGGGGGAGAACCATCGGATTTCATGGGATACCGACGTTCTATGGTGAGAATGGCATTTTAGTCCGTTGCCTGTTCCTCCTTTGCCGTGACGAGGTGGTGGGCGACGACCATCCTCTGGACCTGATTGCTACCTTCATAAATCTGGGTTACCTTGGCGTCTCGCATCATGCGTTCGACCTTATAGTCTCTCATATACCCGTACCCACCGAGAATCTGGACCGCGTCAGTCGTGACCCTCATGGCCACATCCGAGGAGAAATACTTTGACATGGCCGAGAGCATATCGGTGTCCTCCTCCCTAGAGTCGATCAGGGCCGCAGTTCTGTATACCAGGGAGCGAGCCGCCTCGATTTGTGTGGCCATATCGGCGAGCATGAACCGGATTCCCTGGAATTTTGAAATAGGCCTTCCGAATTGCTGGCGTTCACTGCTGTATTCGATCGCAATGTCGAGAGCACCCTGAGCGATTCCTACAGCCTGAGCTCCGACCGCGGGACGGGACATGTTGAGGGTCTTCATGGCAATATCCCACCCCTGCCCCTCTTGGCCGAGGAGGTTCTCTTTTGGAACAAGGCAATCCTCAAAAATGACGTCTGTCGTGTCTGAGCCGCGCATTCCCAATTTGTCTTCGGGCTTGCCGGAGGAGAGTCCCTCCGTCCCCTTTTCCACCAGGATGGCGGAGATACCCTCGTGCCCCCTCTCGGGATCCGTGCTCACAAAAGCCGAGTATGCGTTGGCTACCCCTCCGTTGGTGATAAAGCATTTTCGGCCATTTAGCTTATAGTGGTCTCCCTGGCTGATGGCCTTAGTCTTGAGAGAAGCCGCATCAGAACCGGCATCGGGCTCAGTCAGTGTGAAAGCGATCAGATGGTTCTCTGAGGCAATGAGGTCGAAGTACTTCTTTTTCTGCTCCTCGTTTCCCGCTATCATAATGGGCATAGTCCCGACTCCCTGGACAAGGACGAGAAGAGAGGATGATCCGCATACCTTGGCGATCTCTTCGATGACGAGACAGAAAGAGGTGATGTCGCCGTCCATACCGCCATACGTCTCGGGGAGCAAGATGGAGAGAAGTCCCTGTTTACCGAGGATTTCCACGATATCCCAGGGAAATTCTCCAGTAGCATCAACCTCCACCGCACGAGGCGCGATGAGTTTGGTGGCGATCCTTTTCGCCGTCGCCTTGATCATTTGCCTTTCGGTTTCCTTGCTCATGCAAGACTCCCTCTACCCTGATCATTCAACCGGTTGGAAAGTAAACTCTGTCTAATATGTTAAAACCCATGTTTTGTCAAGGGCAATTTCGAGGAGAGTGTCTGCGAGTTTCAGAATCCTGTGTCCGTATCGTTTGGATTATTTCCGACAATTTCATGTTTGTGAGGTGCATCCTTTTGTCCATTAGCTCCGACGGCGTCGCGCTGAGTCTCCACGAAGGCGTTATAAGCCGGCCATCGAGCCAGGAAAGTGCCGCCTGCCGAATGAATTGGGGTTGACAATAAGTCGCCGTCTGATATACTGGAAGTTTTGCCTTGTCTGAAATATACTCCAAATTCTGGCGGAGGGAGGGGGGATATGAGGAAATGGCCGATGTTCGAATCCGGGAGAACGAGTCTTTTGAAAATGCCCTAAAACGGTTCAAGAAGCAGTGTGAAAAAGCAGGGATCCTTTCAGAGGCCCGTAGACGTGAGCATTACGAAAAGCCGAGCGTGAAGAGAAAGAGGAAGGCTCTGGCCGCAAGGAAGAGGGCTCTCAAGAGGTTAAGGAAACTGCAGTCGCGGGGTTAAATGAATGTCTCTCAAAGAGAAGCTGAACGAGGAGATGAAGAACGCCCTCAAGAAGAGCGACAAGACAAGACTGTCCACCATCCGGTTACTCGTCGATACCATAAAAAAGAAAGAAATTGAGCAGGGCAGAAAGGAACTCGACGAGGGCGGCATTGTCAAGGTGATTAGCGGGATGGTTCGGAAAGGCGAGGAGGCGATCGATCAGTTCAAGCAAGGGGGCAGGCAAGATTTGGTGGATCAGGAGAGTCACCAGGTCGAGATTCTGAAAAGCTTTCTCCCTGAGCAGCTCTCGAGAGAAGAAATCCAGTCATTCATAGATGAAGCTATTCGAGAAGTCAGTGCCGTGGACATGAGAGACCTCGGCAAGGTCATGAAGATTCTCATGCCCAAAGTATCCGGAAAGGCGGATGGGAAAACCGTCAATGAAATGGTAAGAGAGAGGCTCTCGGGCTAAAGTGAAGAGAGGTTTTTCAAAAACCGACTTCAAAATCGATGAAAGATCACTCAGGGCCCTAGAATTTCTCGAAATCATAAACATCCTCGAGAAGAATGCTTGCTCCCCCATCGGAAGGGAGCTGTGCCGGCAAATCCTTCCTATAGCAGAACTTACCGAAATCAAGAAATCCCTCACTCAAATCGATGAGCTCAAAAGAATCGACGCTGAACGGGGACCGATCCCTTCTGTTGAGCTCTGCGACACTCGCGACGCCTTGAAAAAGGTCCGTGTGGCCGGAACCGTTTTGGAACCTCGAGAACTCATCGATATCTCCGCAAATATTGAAACCTGCCGAAAGATCAAGGGATTTTTCAAGAAAACAGGCACGGCCTATGGCCATTTGATGGCACTGACCGATCGGCTCTCGGTCTCAAAGGAGATCGGAGAGGAGATTCGCCGGTGTCTCGCCCCGGATGGCATGATCCGGGATGAAGCAAGCGCCAACCTCCAGCGCCTGAGGAAAAGGATTCGAGAGCTAAGATCGAGGATTCAAAAGGAGATGGAACGCCTGCTCAATGAGGAGGATTTTCGACCGATCCTTCGGGACCGCATTATTGCCCAAAGAAACGGTCGGGCAGTGCTTTTGGTCAAACCGGAGTTTAGGGGGCGCATCAAGGGGATCGTCCATGATTACTCCCATAGCAAGATGAGCGTATTTGTCGAACCAATTGCTGTGGTGGAAATGAATAACGATCTGAATATCCTTCTTGACGAGGAAAGGGAGGAGGAAACTCGCATTCTCCAGCGGTTGACGGAGACTGTGGAGCAGAAACAGGAAGCCCTGTGGCAGGATCTTGAGACCCTGGGGGAACTGGACGTGGTTGGCGCCAAGTTGAAACTGAGTCAGCTCCTCCATGGAATCCAGCCAGAAATCAATGAAGCCGGATCGATTCGCCTGCTAAAGGCCAGACACCCGCTTCTCTTCTCCAGAAAGCCGGATGATACGGTTCCAATCGACATCGTTCTGGAACCAGATCATTCAGTCCTCATCATCAGTGGAGCGAACTCGGGTGGGAAAACCGTGGCGCTTAAAACGCTTGGCCTCCTCGTCCTCATGTTCCAGTCGGGGATGGAGATCCCGGTGGGCGAGGGGAGTCAGATTTCGGTCTATCGGAAGACCTTTGCCGAGATCGGAGACGAACAGAGTATCGGAGATGATCTGAGCACGTTTTCTGCGCATCTCCTCCACCTGAACGAGATCTTTGAGGGGGCAGATGCCGATTCATTGGTCGTTGTGGATGAAATCTGTGGCGGAACCAATGTGACAGAAGGGGCTGCCCTGGCCATGGGGATCCTCGATTATCTAAGGGAGAGAGGGGCTGCTGTGGCGGTGACGACCCATCTTGAGCCGCTCAAAGCATATGGGTATGTGACGCCAGGTGTGGTCAATGTGGGGGTTGAATTCGATCCACAGACTCTGGAACCATTGTATCGGCTCTCCTATGGGGCTTCTGCTCCAAGTCATGCCTTCCTGGTGGCAGAAAAGATCGGGATCTCCCGAGACGTCCTGGATCGGGCCGGCCGACACCAGCAGAAAAGCGAGCGGTCGACGGGTGCCGTAATTCAAAGGTTGGAAAAGCTTCAGGTGGAGGTCAGCCAGAAGAGAGTCGAGCTCATCGAGCTTCAAGAGGAAGTTGCCAAAAGGCGGGCCCGTCTGGACGAACTGCTGAGAGGAATCCGCCAAAAGAAGGACCAGATTCTCCTCAGGGCAGAGGAGCGAGGAAGACACCTGATCAGGCAGACGGAAAAGGAGTTGAAAGAACTCCTCCGTCGCCTTCCCCCGCCAGAGGCTGGGGAAAAGAAACCCGAAAGGAGAATCCAGGAGATCGAGGATCGGTTCCGGTCACAGATGAGACACCAAAAGAGAAAGCGGGCGAGCGTGGAGAATCTGAAGCCTGGCGAATGGGTAAGGGTTCTGGATCTGGACAGAGAGGGAATGGTCAGCGATGTCCAAGAGACGGTTGACACGGCTGAGGTTTTGGTGGGGCGGTTCAAGGTTAAGACCTCCTTTGACAATCTAAAGCGGATCAAGGACGACGAAAAACCATCAAGGAAGCGACAGCCCCCCATGGCAAGCGCCTCTTCCACGACCGATGCCTCAAGGGAAATCAATGTCATTGGTCTGACTGTCGATGAGGCATTGCCAGCTGTAGACAAGTTCATTGACAGGGCTCTGGTCGAAAACTTCGACACGGTGACCATCATCCATGGCATTGGCTCGGGCAGACTTCGGGAGGCTATCCGGGATTATCTCAAAGAACACAAAGCCGTGACGCAATTTCAACGGGGGGAACCTGCTCGAGGAGGTACCGGTGTTACGGTCGTCCAACTCGGATGGGAGAAAAACGTGGCCCTTGAGAGACCAGCATGATAGCCATTCCCATTATGTGTGACCCGAAGAAGCGCAAAGCTGATAGCTGAACCCTAACCATTCGTTGAGGGGTAGTCGATTTGCCTAGGGATTTTTCGGACACAATCGACGCCATTCGAGAGAGGGTCAACATTGTCGATCTCGTCTCTCAGTATCTCGCCTTGAAAAAGGCCGGTAAGAACTATCGTGCCCTGTGTCCATTCCATCGTGAGAAAACCCCCTCTTTCATGGTCAGCGAAGAGAAGCAGATTTTCCATTGCTTCGGGTGTGGAGTCGGTGGGGATGTCTTCACCTTCCTGATGCGCTACGAGAACCTGACCTTTTATAATGCCCTGAACGAATTGGCGAAAAGAGTGGGCCTCACGGTCCCGAGGGGATACGATCGGGGAGAGGACCAAGGCAAAAGAGACCTTCTCTTTCAAATCAATCAAATCGCAGCCGATTACCTCCATGCCAGACTCCTGAGCGAAAAAGCGGGAAGGGGTGCTCGGGAATATCTTAAGCGTAGAGGAATTCGCCACGAGACCATTGAGAAGTACCGCCTTGGCTATGCACCGCCTGGATGGACGAACATGGTCGGCCACTTTCGGACACAATCGGTCGATATGAAAATGGTTCAGAGCCTCGGCTTGATCGTCCCCAGGAAGCAAGAAGGATGGTACGATCATTTCAGGAATCGTGTGATTTTTCCGATAAGGGATACAAATGGGCGAATCGTCGGATTCGGGGGAAGAGCCATGGATGATGCGACGCCCAAATACTTGAATTCACCCGAATCGCTCATTTACAAGAAAAGCCGGTCTATTTATGGGATCGAGATAGCGAGCCGTGAGTTCCGGCAACGAGATTGTGCCCTTATCGTTGAGGGGTATTTTGACCTTCTGATCCTCCATCAGAACGGCTTCACAAACGCCGTGGCCCCCCTCGGCACGGCACTCACATTAGAACAAGTGAGAATCATGAAGCGCTATACACGGAACTTCGTCATCATATTCGATCCGGATGAAGCGGGAATCAAGGCCGCTTTCAGGAGCCTGGACCCCTTCATGGAGGAGGAGATCCACCCCAAGATGATCCAATTGCCACATGGTCATGATCCGGACAGCTTCGTCAGACAGGCGGGACCAGAGGCATTGGAGAGAGCGGTGGATGGGGCTATTCCCCTCGTTGAGTTCTTTTTGGAGCATACGATGAAGCAGGGGGATTCGGAGAGCGTCGAGGGCAAGGTTCAAATCGCCAGGACCATTCGACCTGTGCTGGAGAAAATTCGAGATCCCCTTGAGAGAAGGCTTTACGCGAAGTCGCTCTCGGAAAAGCTCGGGGTGCTGGAGGAGGATCTTCTTGTCGAACCCGGAAAGGAGAAGAGGGCTCGGCAAAGGGTGGGTCTCGGGGACGACCAAAGGAGACTGAAAACAACGTTTCCGGCTTCTGAAGAGGCCCTTGTCGAGGTCATGCTCAATCATTGCGATCTTATCCCAAGGATTTTTGAGAGCGGGGCCGTCGATGCGTTCGAGAGTGAAGATCTCCGTCAGATTGCCCAGGTTTTGAAGCGTGCCTATGAAAGAAAAGGGGAAGTCTTGATGGGGGAGATCATCGGTGCGGTTTCAAAAGAGGATTTAAGGAGCCGAGTCTCTTTCTGGGCTTTTTCTGGAAAGTTCAAGGAGGAGGATCTCGAGAGGACTGTTCAGGACTGTATTCGAACGGTCAAGTTGAGCCGACTGAAACGGGATCGGCGTCTGATCACCCAGAGAATCAAAGAGCTGGAAAAGACCGATGAGACCCGTCGGCTTGAGGAACTCCTCCGCCAGAAGCAACATCTGATTGAACAGGAAAGGAATCTATAAGGTACTCTTACGATCGAGAGGATGGAAGGTCGCATGAGTACAAAAGGCAGAAGGCAAAACCCTGAGGGTCTGGAATCGGCGGTGGGAAGCAGGAAGGTTTTATCTTCCTATGATGAGATGCGTGAAGCATTCACCGATGCCGGAGTCTCCCCAGAGGGAATCGATGATGTTCTCATGATGCTTGATGATATGGACATCAAGCTGAAGGAGGAGTTTCCTGGGCTGAGAGAAGATAGGGAAGTGAAGCTGGAATTGGGGGAGGAAATTGAGGACAGCGAATATACCGGAAGAACCACGGACCCTGTCCGGATGTACCTCCGAGAAATGGGTTCGGTCTCCCTCTTGACTCGGGAAGAGGAGGTGGAGATTGCCAAACGGATCGAAAAGGGCAAGCGGGACGTACTTTGGGCGATCTCGAATTGTCCTGTTGCTATCAGGGAAATCCTGCGTTTAGGGGAACTTCTCCAGGCGAACCAGGCGTCCCTGGGTGACATGACTGGCGAGGCTGAGGAGGCAGAGAGGGACACCGGAGAGACATTACGTGGGGGGTCTCGGGTTTTGGCGATCCTTTCTGACATCGAGGAGGCTGATGAAGTCATCCGGAAAGGCCAACCCCTCTTTGCCCGGTCGGGCAGAGACGGGACAGACCGGGACGATGAGATCCGGAGGAATCGTGAGAAGATCGTTCGCTCCATTGAGAAGACGCACCTCAAGGATAAAGAGATCAGTCGGATCGTTAAGAAGATAAAGAGCTATTTGACGCGAATCGAGAAGGCTGAAGAGGGGCTGGGAAAGATCGAGGACTTGACCGGGATTCCGCTGAAGGAGGTCGAGCGACTTCTACCGAAACTCAGGAAGCGGCGTTTTATGATCTCCCTGCTTCCCTTTCAAATGAAAGGGAAGACCTTGGACAAAGTGGAGAAGATCGTCCGGGATGTTCAGGGGAAGATCAGAAAGGTGGAAAAGGAAGCGGGCAGGTCCCGTCTCGAGCTCCTCGAAACCTGTCAGGCCATTGAAAAAGGTGAGATGGAAGCAAAAGAGGCGAAAAGCGAGTTGGTGAAGGCCAATCTTCGCCTCGTGGTGAGCATAGCAAAGAAATACATGAATCGCGGTCTACAGCTCTTGGATCTCATCCAGGAGGGGAATATCGGCCTGATGAAGGCTGTTGACAAGTTCGAGTACCAGCGGGGCTATAAATTCTGTACCTATGCCACCTGGTGGATACGACAATCCATCACCCGGGCCATAGCGGATCACTCGAGAACCATCCGAATTCCAGTTCACATGATCGAGACGATAAACAAACTGGCTCGCGTCTCCCGCAAGCTGGTCCAGGAAATCGGTAGAGAGCCGACGGCCGAAGAGATCGCCGAGAGGTTGGACATGCCCCTGGAAAAGGTAAGGAAGATCCTGAGGGTTTCCAGGGAACCGATCTCGCTTGAGACACCGGTCGGCGATGGAGATGACATTCACCTGGGAGATTTTATCGAAGACAAGAAGGCTGTCTGTCCGTCGGATGTCATGGTCAACCGCAGGCTCTCGGATCAGACCAGCGAGGTTCTGGCCACGCTCACCCCTCGGGAGGAGAAGGTCGTGAGGATGCGCTTTGGAATCGGAGAGAAATACGATCATACCTTAGAAGAGGTAGGGCGGAGTTTTGAAGTGACCCGCGAGCGAATCCGTCAAGTCGAGGCGAAGGCGCTGAAAAAGCTGCGACACCCCAGCCGGAGTAAGCAGCTTAAAGGGTTTGTCGAATACTGACCCGTTCAGGTCGTTAGAGTCGTTCAAAATGTTCACATCCTTCGACCTGTTCGTCGGTAAAGGAGAGTTCAAATTCTGTTGAAGGCTGCGCAGCCTTAGCATTCAGTATTTCGCGTCTCGAACGAACGCGAGTGCTCGAAAAAGCAGCGCGATCCAACCGCTTGAACCCTTCTCAATGCTTTGGTTGACACAAAGGACAAACAGAATATAAACTATCGGGAAAAGGGGGCCCATAGCTCAGCTGGAAGAGCCACCGGCTCATAACCGGTAGGTCCCTGGTTCGAACCCAGGTGGGCCCACTCGGATGAAATGAAGCCACTCCCAAACAAAATAGTCTTCTCCAGGTCATTTGAAAGGTGCGCCAGCTCGGGGCGCCTTTTTTCATTATCGGTAATGGAGGCACCATTTGAAAAATCAGATACTGCTCCTAAGGCAGTTGCAGGAGGTTGAGCTCAAGATCGAGGGGCTGAAGGGGGATCAGGAGCGTTACCCTCTCAGGATCAAGGACCTCGATGAAAGGATCGCCTCTGAGAAGGAGTTAGCCTTTCAGGAGAAGGAGAGGCTCCAGAACCTCGAGACGGAAAGACGGCGAAAAGAAGGGGAACTCAACGACGAGGGAGAGAAGATAAAGAGAAGCAAGGGTAGGCTTTTCGAGGTGAAGACCAACAAGGAATACCAGGCCCTCCTTCATGAGATCGAGTCGATGGAAAAATCGATGAGTCAGCTGGAGGATGAGACCCTCTCAATTCTGGAGGAGATTGACGAGCTGAAGGGGACGGTTTCAAAGAGGGAAGGCGACCTGGTTACTGCCGAAAAGGAGACCCGGGCCGAAATCGGAGAGCTTGAGCAGAAACTCACCGACCTTGTCGACGAGATCGCTGCCATGGAAGGAAGTCGAGACGATATTATCAAGAAGTTGGATCCTGAATTAATCAGAGCTTACGAGACGCTCAAAATTCGGCGTGGTACCGCCTTGGTAGCCGTCAGAAGGGGTGTGTGCCAGGGATGTTTTGTCAACATACCCCCACAGATGTTTAATGAGGTCCAGCGAAACGACATGTTGATTCGTTGTCCTAACTGCAATCGATTTCTCTTTTGGGGAGAATGATCGTACAGAGGGCATTTTACTGTTTGCATCTCATTGGGAGCCTCGATTTCGGCACGGCAGGATGAACCGCCCACGCTCCCCGCTTTGCGGGGATCGTTCGAGACGCGGAGACCACAGAGAGGAGATTCCTTTTTCCTTTCTGCTGAGCGGGCAGAAAGGAAAAAACAGCGGCCCTTCGGGAATATCTTAGCAGATGGCTTCATCATGACGGTGACTTCGTTTTCGGTCTGTCATTTAGGTATTAGCCGTAAGAATTCATGCTAACCACAGAGCCACAGCGCACACGGAGATGAAAATATTTTTTCGTTTGCCGAAAGAGGACGGCAGACGAAAACCATCGGCCCGATCGGGCAAGGGGTATACGGTTTCTTGGGCCACGGTCAACCATGTTGGACCTATTCTCGCTCTCGACGGCAGTGTTTTTTTTGTCCACCGTCCCGCCTGTGGCGGGATGGGCAAAAAAGAAAAGCCCCGCTGTGCCCTCCGTGCCTCTGTGGTGAAACATTCCAGAGAGAGTACGTCACTGTATCTCTGGGATAGGAGCACTGAGTCACCGTATTGTGGGGTCTCTGGCTAATGCGATCTCTCGGCCTCGAGCGAAGCGGGTGGTGAATGCTTATTTTTCCCTCGAGGAAGACAGATGCAACCATGATGTGATCTAATTTGTGCACTCATGAGTCACTCGCCCGCTCCCAGTTGACAATGAACCGAGATCAAATTTTTCGGCTCTACGTGGATGGCGCTGCCAAGGGGAATCCAGGAGAAGCTGGAATTGGGGCCGTTCTCCTGGACGGGGAGGGAGCCACTCTTTTCCGATTGGGTCGATATATCGGAAGGGCCACCAATAATCAGGCCGAGTACAGGGGGCTGATTCTGGGGTTGGAAAAGACCTTGGCCTTGAAAAAAAAAGACCTGATTATCTATACCGACTCCGAGCTTTTGGAGAAACAGATCAAGGGTCAGTATCGGGTAAAGGATAAAACACTGAAGAATTACCACAGCCGGGTTTGTGGTCTCCTGAAATTGTTCCAGTCCTATCGGATCGAGCTCATTCCGAGAGAAAAAAACCGAGAGGCAGATCACCTCGCCAGCCACGCAGCCACCCAAAGACGGGAGTCAGAATGAAATTAGGGGGCGAAGAGCCTCCAAGACCTGATCGCCTGGCAGAAGGCGCATCACTTCTTGTTTTCTGCTTACCGGGCAACCGGTAGCTTTCCCAAAAAAGGTTAAGGGATCATAAGGCCTGATTGCTCAATTCAGACGGGCGGCTGTCCCTACACCAGCAAGTATTGCTGCCCTTGAGATCCTTTTTAACAGTCTTTTCTTCTGAATTCTGACTCCTGACCTCTGACTTCTTCCTCCTGACTCCTGCCTTTTCACCTTGACAACCGCCCCACGAGATATGATAAGAGAGTTGGAAATTGTAACGCAGAGAGACGAGGAGGTTCCGTTAATGCCAATTAGCAAGGAGCTTTTGGATATTTTAGCTTGTCCCAAATGCAAAGGGGATGTTTTCTTAAACGAAAAGGAAGATGGATTGGTATGTAAGCGTTGCCGACTTCTTTATCCCATCAAAGAGGAAATCCCCGTCATGCTGATTGATGAGGCCCTCCCGTACAAGGACCCCGAGGGGTAAGTTGAGAAAAACCTATCCAAACAACGAGGGTTCGGCGTTCATTCACTCCAGGATGTCACCGCTTCGTAGCTGAACTCCGAATACCGGGAAAAAATAGCCATGACAGGGAAACAGAACCCCTCCCAAGATTCTCACTCTCAAAAAGAAAGACGAAGATCCCCGAGGTATCCCTGGACTGTCTCGGTGGGGGTGAAGGCATCTCCCCAGAGAGTGTTCCAGGGAATTCTTCTCAACATGGGACGGGGTGGAGTGATGCTGGAGGCCAGAGAGACGATTTTGGTGGGCGATCCCCTCTGGCTAAGGTTTAACAATGTGGAGGGAGATCAAGCAGGCGCCATCATTTTATCCGGGAGAGCAGTCTGGGCCATGCCGTGTAGGAATGGAGAGAGCCGCTATGGGGTGGCCTTTTCGGAGGGACAAGGGGAATTCTATGAGCAGCTCCGGAGGCGTTGGGAGGTTGCTCATTTTAGACAAGTGGCCAAGGCCTTTGGACTCGATTTTGTGGACCTTACACCCTGGACAGTCGAGAAGCCGGTCCTTGGTTATGTAGGCAGAGAACTAGCATTTTCCCTGAATTGTGTGCCGATCAAATTGCGAGGCGATAGGCTCATGGTCGCTATGGCCGAGCCCAATGACTCGAGAGCACTCGAGAAGCTTCGTTTGTTTTCCCAGTGCCGGATCACTCCCGTGGTGGCAACACCTTCCGCCATTCGGGATACGCTGATTCAGTGCTGGGGAGCGCAGTATATTCCCGCCGGGACTGACACGTCAGAAAAACTCATCCTCCGAGAGGTTCGGCGAGGGGAAAGAACCCGCGTCATGACTGTGGCGTCGAGTAGTTCCAGCGTGAGTGCGACTAACTTAGGCATCAATTTCGCGGCTGTCTTGAATCGCGGGGAGCGGCGAGTGCTCTTGGGCGAGCTTCCCTCGGGGATCTCCGTATTGTCAGAGAATCTCTCAAGAGCGGCGGATGAGCACTATGAGTTGGTGATTTTGGCGCTTCCCATGGACACAAACGTTTCTAATTTGGATTGGGCCATCCGGGCGGATGAAGCGCTTCTCATTGTGTCTCCATCAGAATGGCAGAAGGGATACTTTTATATCGAGGCACTTTTTGATCGGTTCGTGGAAGTTCAGAGTCAGCCTGAGGCCGCCTCAAGGGATAGAATCGTCGTGCGACGGGTGCTCGAGGTGTCAGTCGTCTGCGGCCGCGTATCCAACCTACGCCAGGGATTTAAGACATTTAACAGGATAGAGACCCGGGTTCACCATGAACTGGACATGAAGAAGCCAGGGTTCGATATTCGGTTACAATACCTCGGAGGGATCCTACCCGATGGGAGAAACGCTCGAAAGGCAGAAAGGGACGGAGTTCCCATCACGGTGCTGAAACCTCGCTGCCCCACCTCTCGATGTATGACTCATATTGCCGAATCCCTTCTGCAGCCTGCCCGAGCAAGAGATCCGCGAGTTAAGCTGGGTCCGTCCACCTTCCTTAGGTTTTTCGGTTAGAAGATTATCGTTCCATCCGATTCCCATCGTGCATAGAGGTGATTGCCCGAGAGGACAAGGGATTTCGCAAATTTTCCGTAATAATTTCTGTCGGATTTCTCAAAGGCCACGTTGACCCCATCGATGTCGTAGACGGGTTCTCCCCATGGAAAGACGAAAATGGGTCGGACCCCGTCTTCTCCGAGGAGGCTGTTAACGTAAAAAATGGCGTGTCCGGGATCATCGAAGCTCCAATTCTCGTGGAAGTCCAATTCCACAGCATTCTGGAGACACCACTCGGCCGCCTTCTGATTTAGATTTACATCAGGGGCGACGATTTCCTTGAAGACGATCTGTTGAATTCCCATTTCCCGGCACCAGCCAGCATATTCGAGCGCCTCTTTGGGAGACGAAATCCCCTGTTTCGAAAGGAAGCACCCGGCCCTGACCACCACATGACATTCCTCTGTGAGATAGGAGATCAACGGTTTGTAATCCAGATTTAGGCCGAGTAGAGCCCGCCGCTTCCTGGAATCGTGATGAGGAATGGTGAGTGTGAGATTGGTTAGATGCCATCCGACCAGGTTGAGGAATGAGTCTTGCGCTTCGAGAATACCTTTCCCAGCCGTGGTCAAGCCGATTTGGGGGAAATCCTCAATGGCCTCCGAGAGGATTTGGTACAATTGTGTCCATTCTCCCGAGAGAGGATCCCCTTTGGCCTCGATTTCCATCGCGACTGCCCCCCGTCGAAGGGCGAATTGACGTGCCTTTTTGAACTTCTGAAAGTCGAATTGATTCGCCACTGCACGATTTCCTCTTTCGGGGTAGGGGCAATGTGGACATGAAGCATCGCACGTCGATGATTCAAGGATTACCCTGAGGCAGTGAACATCCATCCGCATCTTTCTCGTGGAAGGGTTGTTTGTTGTCAGAGACTATTTTAACCGAAAATCGTGAGGGATCAAAGCCCGAATTTTAGCAGATCCATTCTGACTTCTGTCTCCTGCCTTCTGTCCCCTGTCTTCTGAATTCTGACACCTGACTCCTGATTTCTGCCTTTTGTTGTGGTTGACCTTTTGAAACGACTGTGCTAATAGAACAGACAGTCTGACAGTTGCCAGGCGTCGTTTGGCAGAGGGGAGGAGAAGCTGGAGTCACAGTTGGCAGGGATGAGGTGACACGGACACTTCGAGATGAACCGCTGACAGCTGGTTCATGACCCCTGTGGACTGGGAGGAATGGACATGCCGGTTAAGCAAACGAAGGAGAGTCCCTGGGGGGAGAGGCGAAAAACGGTTCGAACAAAGGCGATCCTTCCTGCCCTCGTTTTGATCGGCCACCAGGAGAAGAAGACCAAGACCGCTAACGTGAGTCTCGGTGGCCTAAAGGTCCAGACTGACGAACCCTTGCCGAAAGACCGGACCGTTCGGATCGGGTTCATTGTGCATTCGTGTCCGATCGAGGCCGAAGGGAGAGTCATCTATACGCGAAAGTCCGGTTCCGGATACATATCGGGTTTGGCATTTGAGAGGATTTCGGAGAGAGACAGAGGAAACCTGATTAAATATCTCGAGAGAGTCGAACCCGTTGACGCGGCTGAACATCCCGATGCTTCTCTTGAGGATAAGACAAAAACTGAGGACCTCAAGGCAACAACAGAAGTTATCCTCCCCGAGTCTCGTGTATCGGCCTTGCTGATCATGAAAGAGGATAAGAAATCTGGGAGGACCGTATATGAGATCAACCGGGGGGTAACTTCCATCGGGAGGCGCGAGGGCAACGACATCGTCCTGGCGGATCTCTCGGTGTCTGGACATCATGCGAAGATTCGCTATGAGGAGGATGGGTACTTCATCTACGATTTTGCCTCCACAAATGGAACACGGGTAAACGGGCGAAAAATATACAGGAAAAGGATCCAGGATGGCGATATTATTCAGATCGGTGAGCCGTCCTTCACTTTCCTAACCAAGAAACGGGTCATCTGACCCGGTCTGCTACCGGGCGATTAGCTCAGGTGGATAGAGCGTTGGTCTCCGGAACCAAAGGCCGTGGGTTCGAGTCCCGCATCGCCCATCACTGATTTCGAGGATCTGGCGATTTAGGCCGAGTCCTTCTCGCGTTGACGATCTATTTCCGTCCCTCTGTCCATCCTGCCGGGTTGTTCCTAGCTTTCCATGCTTCCACCAGGCATCCCTCAGACGGGTATGTTGAGAGACGGTTCAAGCAGATTTATTGAAAGGGTCGAGGAATCTGCGATGGCTAGGAAATCCGAGTCTACTCTTAGGACCCGCTTTGGAACATCTGTGAAAAGCCTTTCCATTTTGAAACCCAAATTCGTGAGCCCTTCTAGGAAAGCCATTTAATCTCAAACCCTTACGAGATGAGTCGGTTTTGGTATTGCATTTGCTAAAGCAAAGCCAGGGAGATCCGTGGCCGAGAAACTTCTCGCTCTTGCCATGAGTCTTATCGACGCGGCGATAGACCGACGAAGGGTCGCATGAAATGACTTCGATGGAAGAGGAGGATGTCAAGATATGGAAATCTTTTGCTACCAATGCAGTGAACAAATCGGTTACACGGTTCCGTTCTCGGACCATCGAGGGACCTACGCACTTTGCTATGAATGCCTGAGGCAACTTCTTGAGGAGGGGTTAGTCCATGAACGGCCCCATCCAGAACCAACGCAGTTCGATCATGCTCGGAAATAAAGAAGATGACCTCAACGGTTACCCTTGGGGAAAGGAGGGGGAATGAAAATCGATTTTGGCAAATACAGAGGCTTGGATGTCGATGAGATTCCGTCCGACTATCTGAAGTGGCTCACCTTTCAGGACTGGTGCGAGGAGAAATTCCCCGATCTCCTGAAGGAAGCCGAGGAAGAATTGACCTTTCGGACGACATGGAAGAGGCATTTCTATCAGGAATGAACGCTACCATACAAATACCTTTTGAGAATCGGGTCTGGGATTCTCTCCTTAGACCCGTTCTCACTCAGATCTTTGGCACCCCTCTAGTCGAGCCGACAATCTGCTGCCTGCTGCCGCTCGGCTCTGCCTATCCTTCACGTCCAGCCCAGCTTGAAGTTTCCGGATAGTTCTCTCCGGTTGAGTCACTCCATACCGCCCAGCGATCCCCTCATGAGGATCCGCGTGGTCTCCGGGAGGAGAAGCGCTTTGACTCGGTTTGACACCATTTGATCAATAGACGACACAAGTGTTTGATTTAAAATACTTTTTTAAAAAAACCACTGGATCTGGTTTTGAATTTTTTTCCTTGACATGCTTTTTTTCTTCTGCTAAAAAAGCACAGTCCCTTGGAACTTCAATTCGGTATCAACAGATGGCTTTCGCTCAAAACATCAAGGCTGTGTCATGAGAGAACGTCGTCGGAATCGTCGGTTTCATGCTTCCCATCACGCACGATTTGAATACAACGGTCGGACGAGATTGAGCAATACCCTCGATCTCAGCTTAGGGGGAGCGAGAATCGAAACCGTGTTCCCCATGAGAGTGGGAGAGTTGATCGAGGTATCCATCGTGATTGGTGGAAACACGATCACACCTCTCAGCCGAGTGGTCTACGGCCACGAGCTTCCTGAACTGCGTTATAACAGTGGCTGCAATTTCGAGCAGCTCGAGAAGGACGAGCTCGCCTATCTTGCAGAATACCTCATAAATCTCTCGCAGCCCTAGCTGCCGGCCTCATTCCGTTCCGTTTAACAACTCTCGTTGGAACGAGACACGATTCGAGCCTGAGCTAAGACTTCCAGATCATGACAATGAATTGAAGGTCCATTCACGGCCAGCAATCATGATCTCCTTGCGTGGTCCGTGGCTGTCCTCGTTGGAAAGTGCTGGACAAAAGAGGAAGGAATCTGTACGCTTTGATGGAAGAAATTTGAATTTCCCCGTGGAGGGGGCGAGTTACGGAAGGTAACTCGAACGAGCCAAGCGATCGAACAATTTGAACGCTGGCAGGTCGTCCGTTGAAAGAAAAAGGCAAAAAAATCCTTGTCTGTGACGACAACGTGGAGTTCTTGAGAACCATCGGTGACATGCTTAAGATCCGGGGCTACGAACCGATAATTGCGAAGACTGGAGGACAGGCCTTGGACAAGGTTAAGAACCTTAGTCCGGATCTTGTCCTCTTAGATTACAGATTGCCTGACCAGGATGGAATTGAGGTACTTCGGCAGCTGAAAGGGCTTGACCATGATCTTCCGATCATCATCATGACCGGCTATGGTCACGAAAAGCTGGCAGCAGAGGTGATCAAGTTAGGTGCCATGGACTATTTGGCCAAGCCATTTAAGAGTGGGGAGCTTCTGGCGAGCATTGAGAATACCCTGAAGAAGTTCGAAGAGATACAGAAGAGGAAGGAGCTGGAGAGGCTCGTCCACTGGGGCAAGCTATTCCCGCTGGTGGCACATGAGATCAGGAACCCTCTCCACAGCATAGGGGGGGCGTTGACCTTGATCAGGAGCCGTGTTCAGAACGACGAGACCACTGCGAAGGCCGTTCAGGTCATCTATGAGGAGGTCGTACGGCTCAACGAATTTGTCAATCAGTGTCTTGATTTTTCACGTTCTCCATCCAAGGAAGGCTTCAGTTCCATCAATCTGAATGACGCGGTCAGTTCCTGCATCCAGTTGATGGCTCCCTTTCTGAAGAGCGAGGCAAGAAAGGTGGAACTGGAAATGACCCTTGACGACTCTCTCCCGAGAGTATTCGTGAATCTGGATGAGATCAAACAGGTTCTGATCAATCTTCTGAGAAATGCTGTGGAAGCGATCCCGAAGGAGGGGCGGATCATCGTTGAGACGAGCCTCAAAAGGGAGAATTCCGATGAGACGGCGGAGATCCGGGTCATCGACGATGGGGCGGGGATCAGGAGGGAGGACCTTCCGAATTTATTTACCCCCTTCTTTTCAAATAAGAGAAAGGGAATTGGGCTGGGACTGGCCATATGCAGAAGAATCGTCGAGGAAAACCATAGCGGGCAGATCCGTATTGACAGCAAGCCCATGGAGGGAACAACGGTTGTTGTGAGCTTGCCCATTGACATCCGAACTCACGGCACCATGGAGGTTAGGTGAAGTGGCTCCAGGAGACCGAGATTCCCCGTTGCAAAAACCGCCAACCGTCATGGTAGTCGATGACGAGCCCAATGCCGTGTTCATCGTCTCTAAAATTCTGGAAGACCATGGCTACCAGGTCGTCCAGGCCCTTGGAGGTCCGGCTGCCTTAAGGAAGCTGAGAAGAAAGCGATGTAACGTTGTTATCGCCGACGAAAAAATGCCCGACCTCAGCGGCATGGAACTCTTCAGAAAAATCAAGGCAATCGATGAGACAATTCCGGTTATCATTCTAACGGCTTTTGGGTCGGTCGATTTCGCAGTTGAAGCCCTCAAGGCAGGGGTCTTCTATTTCTTTGAGAAACCCATATTCTCAAACCTGGAGAGGTTCCTCGCCATCGTCAAGCAGGCAACGAAAACAGAGGCTCTGGAGAGAGAACTCAACGCACTGCGAAGGGAGAAGGAGGAGGGTACTCGACTCCCCAAAATCATCGGAAAAAACCGAAAAATGCAGGAAATCCTCGAAGTCGTTCGAATGGTTGCTCCCACGGACAAGTCGGTTTTGATTCAGGGAGAGAGCGGGACAGGGAAGGAACTCATTGCCAGAACCGTTCATCAGCTGAGTCTGCGGAAAAGCAAGCCCATGGTTGCTGTCAGTTGCGGAGCTCTTTCTGATGATCTTCTAACGAGCGAGCTCTTTGGTCATGTCAAGGGGGCTTTTACCGGGGCCATCGAACACAAGATCGGGCGGTTTGAATCCGCCAATGGAGGGACGCTTTTTCTTGATGAGATCGCCGAGGTTCCACTGCACCTCCAGAGAAGGTTGCTTCGTGTTCTCCAGGAGAAGGAGTTTGAAAAGGTCGGCAGCAGTCAGACAATCAAAACCGACGTGCGAATCATTACGGCCACCAAAACCGATTTATATGAGGAGGTCAAAAACGGGAGGTTTAGGGACGACCTTTACTACCGGTTGAACGTGGTTCCAATTCCTATTCCTCCCCTGAGGGAGAGAAGGGATGACGTTCCCCTCTTGGTTGGGCACTTTCTGCATAAGTACCAGGAACGGGCGAAAAGGTACCAGATCCTTCCTGAAGTCATCGAGAGGCTGCAGGCCTACCATTGGCCGGGGAATATCCGAGAGTTGGAGAACGTGGTCCAGCAGATGATGATTTTCTGTCAGAATCACACCATTCGATTACGTGACCTGCCCCCTCACGTCCTTGTTGATCACGAAGAAATCAAGGGGATAGGCGAAACCCTCTCTCTCCCCCGACTGGTTAAGGAACTCGAGGAGAGCTATATCATTCAGACCCTGCACCAGACAAACTGGCACCTGGGAGATACTGCCCAGCGGTTGGGAATGACCCGCAAAATGCTGGGCGACCGCATCAAGAAATATCAACTTGACCGTCTGAAGAAAAGCTAGAGCCGTAGAAACCCAATCAACCCAACAAACCCAAGAAACCCAATCAACTCAATTAACCCAATTAACTGAATGTGCGTCTCGAAGGATTCGAGCAAATAGTTTGCCTTTTGGCAAATCGTGACAAGTTATTGAATTTAAATAGATTTTCTTTGAAGATCGATCGAGAGGAGGGAATTTTTTTTCACTTTTTTGCACATTATCACCCTATTTTTCCCTTGTTTCACCCTTCGACAAACCCGCTTGAAATGCTGCCGAACCCCCGATTTCAAGAGCTGTTCTCATGATCCCGCCATGACCGTTGAAATGGCCTGAATTTTGCCAAAGTTTAGGAACAAGTTTCCATTCTTCGGTGTTTACTTACTCAGATTTACACTACTTTTCTCCATTTTACACTGCCACGGAGGGGGACCAGTTATGCGACACCAAGCGGCAAATGAGGCGATCACCCAATCCACAGAATACCCCCCATACGAAGGGGAAGGCCCTAGGTTGCTGCATCAGATGACTGAGGCCTTGCTCTATATGCCCGACACCAAGAGGACATGGGACGAGATTCTTCGGGTCATGTTGAATGTGACCCGCGGCGAGAACTGCTCTCTGATGCTCAAAAGCAATGGGGCCGATCAGCTGGTCATCCAAGCCGCGAGAGGGAAAAGGGACCTCGACCTCCATATGAGCCGGAATCCATTTAGAAAAACGTTCCCCCTGAATGGTGGTGTGGCTGGGTGGGTGCTGAAGAGCGGTTGTGGGCTGTATCTCTCCGATGTTGAAGCGGACCCGCGTTTCATTGAGGTTAAAGGAAGCCCCTTTAAGATCGGATCCCTCATGTGTTTCCCTGTGAGAGATGGGAACCAGACCGTGGGGATTATTAACCTTAGTCACGCTGACAAGGAAGCCTTTGGGTACCAGGAAGAACAGGCGATGAAGATGGTCTCCAGTCAGCTTTCCATTGTCTGCACGAGTGCCACGATGGGAGAAAAAGCCCATGGTTCGCGAAACGACCCTCATCCCCCTGAGCCGAGCCGAAAAAAGAAGTCCATGGACCGTCCAAAAGCATCTGGAAACCAACTGGCGATTCCATCGCAAAACGGCAACGGCGGTGATGGGCAGGTTCTCTTTCTGTATGAAAGCCCCGAGATGCGTAAGATCGTGGAGACGATAAATCAGATTGCAGACACGGATGTAACGGTGCTCATCGAGGGAGAAAGCGGTGTCGGCAAGGAATTAGTTGCCCGCGCCCTGCACTATCGATCAGCGAGAAGAACCAGGCCTTTCATAAAGGTCAACTGTGCGGCCTTGCCCGAGGAGCTGTTAGAGAGCGAACTCTTCGGGTATGAAAAGGGAGCCTTTACGGGAGCCTATAGCCGAAAGCCGGGGAAGTTTGAACTCGCCCATGGCGGGACGATATTTCTCGACGAGGTCGCCGAAATCAGCCCATCTCTTCAGGCAAAGCTGCTGCAAGTGCTTCAGGATGGAGAGTTTGCGAGACTTGGTGGGAAACGGGACATCCAGGTTGATGTGCGCGTTTTGGTGGCCACAAACAAGAGTCTCGGAGAGTACGTGAAGGAGGGCCGATTCCGTGAAGATCTCTACTATCGACTCAATGTGCTCAACATCCATGTGCCGCCCCTCAGAGAGAGAAGAGAAGAGATTCCCATGCTCATTCAGTACCTTCTCGAAAAGAACTGCCGAAAATACAATGAGTCGGTGTCCACGCTGTCCAGTAAAACAACCGAACTGCTTTTGAACTACGACTGGCCCGGAAACGTCCGGGAACTCGAGAACATGATCAAGAGGTTTGTGGTGCTGGGTGACGAGGAGGTTATCAAGAGAGAACTGAATGCTCCGCTTTCGGCCGAACACCCGGTCGATGTGAAACCTCAGGGGTCTGAAGACCCCAAACTACTCTCCCTCAAAGAGATCAGTCGAAAAGCGGCCCTTGAAGCCGAGGCAGAAGTCATTGCAAAGACTCTGGAACAAACCCGGTGGAATCGGAAAAAGGCAGCAAAGCTTCTGGGTGTTAGCTATAAGGCCCTCCTTTATAAGATCAAAGAATCCGGGCTCGACCGCACCCCAGCCTTGGAAAAGGGGCTTTAAGCCTCCCAAGAACAGAAATGTATCGGTATTCTTCCGGGTAGTGTGTTTTCCGCGTGAAGCGTACTTCCCTCCCATGCTCACGAGGACTTAATTGACCTCAGCCTCTCTCCTTGAGCCTTCCCAACGAGTTCAACTCAATTAACCCAAGTAGCCCAATTAACCAAATCGACACGCGCCGCGATTGAAAGTCCCGAAGGGTTCTCAGGATGGAAAAGTTTTTCCACTTTTTTCCACTTATTTCGAATTTGATGACCGACGATTACTCTCTTTCACACACGTCTCTTCTCACTGCAGTTACAACTCATTGAATTTACATGGTAATTTGCAAAACCCTCATTGGCATCCCCGTTGCTCCATCTCTAAGAAGCCCCCCAAAGAGCCGGCTTCCCAATTGACTGGCTTGGTCAATGGTCACAATGAATCATTTAACTCAATTGACCTAACTAACGAAACTTCTATGGATAAGGACTATCACCTTCTGCGAAAAGAAATTCTATTCTTTCCAACGCCTTTGGAGGTTGTGGCAAGCGTTGAAAACCAGTTCCAGGACGATGGCCTTAAGTTCTGTTGCGTAAAGGATTCTCATGAACTGGTCTGTCAGCTCAAAAGCGGTCGACCTTTTCTCGTGGTTCTTGATCTCCACAGGCTAGATGTATCGGTTTTCGAATTGTTGCCCCAGCTCGAAAACTGTTTGAACGATTGCCGTATCCTCGTCTTTGGGGGGGACGGTGATCTTCAGACATTGGCAATAGAGCTATCGAAAGATACCGTTTTTTCTCCGGATATTCTCAATGCCTCCGTATTATTGGTCGCTCTGCAAACGATCCTCCGGAATGGTTGGGAGTTTTTCAAAAGAAAAAGCGTATTGAAGAGCCCCTATTTCCTGCTCTTTTGCCATAGCAACGGGATGGAGAAGGTGAAAGCCTTCATCGATCAGATCGCCCCCACCGATATCGCAGTCCTCATTCAGGGAGAGGTCGGAACAGGAAAAGAATTAGTGGCCCAGGCAATCCATTTGAGATCTTTACGTCGGAAAAAGCCATTCATCAAGGCGAATTGTGCAGCCGTTTCTGTTGAACTTCTCGAGAATGAGCTTTTTGGATTTGAAAAGGGCGCCTTCACAGGAGCTTCTGCTCGAAAGCCCGGCAGGTTCGAGCTTGCCAGTGAAGGAACGATCTTCCTCAAGGAGATCGGCGATCTTAACCATTCGATCCAGACAAAGCTGCTAAAAGTCCTCCACGAGCGGGCATTCTTCCGTTTGGGCGGAAAAGATGGCATCCCCGTAAACACCAGGATCATCACGTCCGCGAATTCGGACCTCCAGAAAGCTGTCAAAGCTGGCCATTTCAGAGAGGACCTATACAACAATCTCAATATGGCCAGTATCCTCCTCCCACCGCTCAGAGAACGGAAAGAAGAAATACCCTCCCTTATGCAGCATTTCCTAGATCTCTATAACTTCCGTTATGGTCGGTCCTACCCGAGTATCTCAAAAGATTCCGAGGAGATTTTTCTGAATTACGATTGGCCAGGAAATATTCATGAGTTGCAAAATGCGATCAAACAAATTGTCGTATTGGGCGATGAGAGGACCGTTGTCAGAGACATAAAGGAGAGACTGCTAACTCAAATGAACAGCAACACTCAGGTAACTCCCCTCCCTATGCCGGCCGAAGAAAGCACAGCCAATCTGAAGGAGGTTGGACGACGGGCTGCAAAAAAAGCTGAAAGGGTGGTGATCCAGAGAGTCTTGAAACAGACTCGATGGAATCGGCGAGCAGCGGCAACGCTTTTACAAATAAGCTACAAGGCTTTGCTATACAAGATAAAGGAGTACAGCCTCGATCAATGACCTCGACAACAGTGAACCGAGGAATGACTAGAGGAAGTCATAGGACGAGCAGTGAGTCGAAATCCACATGTGGGGGCAGAAGAATGTTTTCCAAAAGTCACTTATTTGCGAGGCAAGATTTTTTCCGTTTCCTGGATCTTGAGATCAAGAGAGCCCGGAGGTACCAGAACTTCTTCGCTGTGATGAGATTTGAGCTCCGTGGGGAGGGGGTCAAAAAGGCAAAAATTCAGGCAAAAGGCCTCGAACCGCTGATCAAACTGCTCCGAGGCGAGATTCGAGAGACCGATGTCATTGGTCAGACGAAGAAAAACGAAATCATGATCATCCTTCCCTATTGTGATTCCTCCGGAGCAGACATCGTCAAGATTCGGCTCAATAATCTCGTCGAGGATTTTCGCTCCGGCAAAGGTGAGTTCAAGATTAAGTCCGGTCTTGTTTGCTTTCCCATGGAAGGGACGGACATGGCAGAGATCCTCACAAACTTGGGAACTGTTAATGCCAGAGTTCGGGGGATCGGGGAGAGCAAATCAGGGACTGTGGCACACTGAAGGTGGTGGTAGCACGATGTACGAGTCTTTTTTTGGATTCAAAGAAAAACCCTTTAATATAACGCCCGATCCGAGGTTTCTCTATCTCAGCGAGAAACACAGAGAGGCCTTGGCCCACCTGGTCCACGGGGTTAAGGAGAAACAGGGTTTTGTTGTGCTATCAGGAGAGGTGGGAACAGGGAAGACCACAATCGTCAGGGCCCTACTGGAGCGAATGGACGAGAATTACCAATTCGCCTATATCCTCAATCCCAACCTGCCGGTGACGGATTTCCTCAGGTACATTTGCCATGATTTCGGACTGCAAGCGAATGACGGGTCAAAAATCGATTACCTGATCAAGCTCCATGATTTTCTGATCGAATCTCACAATGATGGCAAGACGAGTTGTCTGATTATCGATGAAGGCCAGAACATCGATCCGTCGGTCTTCGAAGAAATTAGGATGTTGACGAATCTTGAAACATCGAACCAGAGGCTTTTTCAGATATTTCTGGTCGGACAGCCAGAGCTCAATAGCATTCTTGAACAAACCGAATTATGGCAGTTAAAGCAGCGCATCAGCACGCGGTATCATCTGCTTCCCTTGGATGAATTGGAAACAAGGGAATACATTCAGACCAGGATGCGGATAGCCGGCGCGAAACGACTGAACTGTTTCACTCAAGGGGCAATCCAGAGGATTTACGGTTATTCCCAGGGAGTTCCTCGTCTGATCAACACAATCTGTAACAATTCTCTTCTATCTGGCTATGCAAAGGACACCCCGATCATAAACGAAAAAATGATTCGAGAATGTGCCACCGATCTCAGACTGGACCGGGTCCCGAAAGATCACAAACTCCTGGGGAAAACAAATCGAGGAAGCCAGGGAAAACGATCCCTCGCTTATGGATTCGCGGCGATCATACTTGCTGGCCTCTTGGGATTAGGAACGGGGTCATTCTTTTGGACTAAGTCGGGTGTGCCTTTAGATTTGTCAAAAGCTGCTGTTGCCATTTGGAATCTTTTTCAGGGGAGCCATAAGGTCGAGGCGACAGGGATAATCTTGGAAAAAGGTGGAAGAACCGATGGAGAGGAACGGATCATTGCGCCCCAAGTCGACTCTGACCCCGCTCTACCCGTCGGTGCACAGATATCGGGGCCGAACTCGGCGACTGAGTCTCAAGACGAACCGACTGAGGAGAATGGGACTTTTGGAGCGATCCAGACGACCGGCCTGGTGGAGGCTGAGGCCGTCCGGACTTCACTATTGGAAGCGATCGAAAGGTCAAAAGATAAAGAACTGTTCGAGGTCGCGAATGGTCCCGAAAGCTCTGAAATACGGATTGTGATAGCTCGAAAGGGAGATACGATCAGTCAGATCATTTTCAGGGAGTTTGGAAGAGTCGATGCGCACCTACTCCAGGCAACCCAAAGACTCAACCCCGCAATCGAGGACCTAGATCAGATTTTCGTCGGGCAAAAAGTAAGCCTGCCTGCCGATCCAAGGAAGCTCTACGAAAACCCAGGTTTACAGTCGTATTTCTCGGTTCATGTCGCCTCCTTCAAGAAATTTGATCAGGCCGACGAGATGTTTGCCGGGTTGATGGAAATCGGAGAAAAGCCAACGATCATTCCCGTGAAAATACAGGGACGGGGCTGGTACCGTGTCACGATTGGTGAGCACAAAAGCTTCAGGGGCGCGTCTCGACAGGCAAGAGAACTGATTCAGCGTGGTGAATACAGCTACGCAGAACCCATAAAGGTTCCAGAACTCAAACAGTTGACGATAGACAGTTCAGCGACAAAGTGAACCGCCTTTATTAAGGCCGATTTGCTTGTTTTGAAGTTTTGAACATTCGAACGTTTCGAACGCTTTGAACGATTCGAGCGATTGTTAACGCCCTTCACAAACCCCGAAATTGTTTTAACGGGAGCAGAAAAATGCACCTGACCGGCGGAGCCATGCCTCAGAGAAGATAAACAGCCAAAAAGAGCGGTTGAGTCACTCAGACCAACAACGAGGAAGGTACCAAACCAAGTGAAAACCAAACAAGCCTCACTAATCTACACAGATAACCAATTCAACCAATTGAACCAATCAAGCGAATTCAACCAGGTTGACGTAATTAACCAATCGACCAAACGCTGGTACGTGATATACACCAAACCCCACTCCGAAGACATGGCCCGGGAGCAATTGGAGAAAAAGGCGTTTTCTGTATTCCTTCCTAAAATCCGCGAGGTCAGATTCCGAAGGCACAAGCTGCAAGAGCGCGTCCAGCCCTTGTTTCCAAGCTACATCTTCGCGAGATTCACGATCCCTGACGATTACTACCACGTCAAGTGGGCAAGAGGCGTGAAGCGCATCGTGGGAAGCGGTGATATACCGCTGCCTCTGGACGATTCCGTTGTTATCTTTCTGAGGGGACAGGCCAACGGAGAAGGGCTCATCGAACCGCAGCCCGATCTCAAAGATGGCGACAGGGTTAGGGTCAAACAGGGCCCTTTGGAGGGCCTGTGGGGGGTTGTCCAGGGAGAAGTCGACGCCAGGGGAAGAGTGAGAGTTTTAATGGACATTCTCCATGCCGGAGCCAGAATAAAACTCCCCTACTCCTTTGTGGAGCAATTTCATTAGCTCTTTCAATTCGAACGGTTCGAACACCCTGAACGTTTTGACCGACTCAATGGTCTCGAACGCCTCGAACGAGCTTCGCGATCGAACAATTTGGAAGTTTTCCCCAATAAACCCAATAAACCCAACAAACCCAATAAACTCAATGAACCTAATTGGCTAATTAACTTAATGAACCAATAAGGGATTTATCATGGAACTGAAAACGACCCAAGATTTTATCGATATGGCCTTACGAAGAAAGTGGCTGATCATCATCCCCTTCGTTATCTGCATTGGGCTGGCATTTGGTGTTTACAAAAAGCTCCCGAAGATCTATGAGGCCACGACCCTAATCCTTGTCCAGCCTCAGGAAGTACCAGAGGATTACATCAAGCCAACGGTGAAGTCATTGATCTCTGACAGGCTGAATACACTCAGCCAACAGATCCTCAGTCGGACGCGGCTCGAAAAGGTGATCAAAGAATTTGACTTATATCCCGCCAGGATTGAGAAGCTAACCATGGAGGAGATTGTTGAACAGATGCGCGAGGCTATACGAATTGAGGTCCAAAGAACCCGGGGGCGCGACGTTGAGAATACCTTTACCGTCTCTTACCAGGGCAAAGATCCGAGAAAGGTGATGATGGTGACCAACAGGCTGGCATCACTCTTCATCGAGGAGAATTTGAGAGCGAGGGAAAAGCAGGCCGCAGGGACTTCTGATTTCCTCGAACGTGAACTCTCCGCCATTGAGGTCTCCCTGAGGGCGAAGGAAAAAGAGATTCGGGCCTTCAAGGAACGCCATATGGGGGAGCTGCCCGAGCAGCTCGATGCGAACCTCCGGATCCTCGAACGTCTTCAGGACCAGCTGAATAACAACAGCGATGCTCGAAAGACGGCTGAAGCAAGGGTGATGATGCTTCGAGAAGAGGTCTCCGAGCTTTCCCAACAGGGCCTCGTTTTAGCCGGGGACGAAATCACGGCCGGAGATCCCGTGGTAGCGCGCTTAGTCCAGTTGAAAGCACAATTAAGTGAACTTCAGTCTGTATATACGGAAAAACACCCGGATGTGATTGATACCAAATCCGAGATTTCGAGACTCGAGAATGTCCTGGTTCAACAAGGGCGTACAAATCCGACAATAGGATCTCAAGCTGGCCTATCAGCCATGAATCCTTCAGTTGCACGCCTCAAAAGAGAGCTGGCCGAAGGCCGACTCGAAGTCAAGCGCCTAAAGGTCGAAGAATCATCCATAGCAAAACAGATCGCCATGTATGAAACCCGTGTGGAAAACGCGCCTAACAGGGAACAAGAACTGGCCACTCTGACAAGAGACTACGATCTTTTGAAGGCGAACTACCAATCCTTACTCGACAAGAAGATCCAGGCCAAAATGGCCGAAAACCTTGAACGTCGACAGATGGGCGAGCAGTTCCGGGTGCTTGATCCTGCCCGTATGCCTGAAAAGCCCGTCAAACCGGATCCCAGAAGGATCATGCTCATTGGAGCCTTCTTGGGTCTGGTTCTGGGGGGAGGCCTGGCCTATATGAAAGAGAACATGGATCCATCTTTTCACCGAATTGAGGAAATGGA
>CAYFYO010000025.1:0-45405 GCA_964347335.1 uncultured Thermodesulfobacteriota bacterium | reverse complement strand
GCCTTTTACCTCGTTCTGAACCCAGGTGAGAAAAAGATCGTATATTCAAAGGCGGGTCATCCCTATCCGATACTCTATCGGAAGCGGAGCAACACCCACGAGCTTCTCGATGCAGATGGCTTCTTCATCGGCATGTTCGATGAGGCAGTTTTTGAAGATCGGATGGTCCCGTTGGACTCCGGCGATCGGTTGCTTCTCTATACAGACGGCGTCATTGAAGCCCGAAATGCGGCAGGTGTTTGTTTTGATTTGAAAAATCTTGAAAATATCCTGGCCGAGGGCAACGATTTACCATGCGATACGTTGATTGAGGCAATATATCAGCAACTTGCAGATTTCACCCAGAAAGAGAGCTTTGAGGACGACCTGTGCATGGTTCTGCTGTCGGTCGGAGAGTAGGCAAGTCCATTGGAGGCGGAATGGATCAGGCAAAAATCAAATCGATCATCAATGGGATTCAAGATCTTCCCACGCTGACTTTGGTGGCTCAAAAATTGCGAGACGTTATGGAAGACCCGCTTTCAAGTGCCGGAGACGCGGCGAGAGTGATTGAGGGAGATCAGAGTCTCGCAGCAAAAGTTCTCAGCCTTGTTAACTCCGCTTACTATGGCCTCCCTGCGGAAATCACGAAAATATCTCAAGCCGTCTCCCTTCTGGGTTTTCGGGCCACATCACAGCTTGCGCTCACCATTTCGGTGATCAACTTACTGGATGAGAAGGAAGAGGGAAGCTTTAAGCGGGAGGACCTCTGGGGTCACAGCATCGGCTGTGCGGTTTGCAGTCAGATGATCGCCAAGAGGGCGGGCTATTCGAGGCCTGAAGACTGTTTTTCGGCAGGTCTCCTTCACGATATCGGAAAGCTGGTCCTCGATCAATTCCTACATGACGAACTGATAAAAATCCTGGACGTGACTGAAAAGGGGGAGATTTCATTCGTGGAAGCGGAAAGAGATCGTCTCGGTATCGATCATGCCATTATTGGTGAGTGGCTTGCGCGAAAGTGGAAACTTCCTCTCCCAGTCGTGGTATCCATCAGGCATCACCATGAACCCCTTGAGGAACGTCAAGGGTTCTCGATGTCTCAGGACGAGGTGGTAGACATCGTTCGGCTGGCCGACGTGGTCTGTCGTCGCGAAGGGATTGGTTGGAATGGTGACAAGGTGCCTCCTGAAATAGTCCCGGATCTCTGGGTTCGTCTCGATTTGAAACCTGAGGATGTCGAAGAAATCGCAGGGTCCCTAAGAGAAGAGGTCAATCAGTCTGAGATCTTTCTTGCTCTCAAGAAGAAATAGTCGAATCGGGAAGTCGATGATCAACACGAGAGTACTGGTCATTGAGAAAGAATCGGCCATGCTGGGTTTTTTGGTGGAAAAGCTCCGAAGCAGAGGATATGAGGTCTTTTCTGCCCGAAATCGGATGGAGGGACTTCGAGTCCTGAAAGCGGAAAGACCGGACATCGTCCTGAGCGCCATATGGGGAGGCAGGGTGAAGGGGGTTGAATTTCTCAGCCGAATTAAGGGCATCGACCCTGAGGCCAAAGTCATCGTGATGACCGAAGACGGCAATCAGGAGACAGCCGTCGAGGCCCTCAGGCGGGGAGCGATCAATTATCTGAAAAAGCCGGTGACCTTCTGGGAGCTTTATGAAATCATCGAGAAAGCGGTCAGCATCCAGAGCCAGGTCATTAATAAGGAATTCGTCTTCGAAGAGCGCAAGCGGATTATCATGGGCAACGAGATCGATAAGATTTGGGGGGTCGTCAACCAGCTTTTGATATGTGCAGACAACATTTGTGACAAGGGCCGAGTACAGGAACTGGGGTTGGGCCTCTATGAAATCATCATGAATGCGATCGAACACGGCAATCTTGAGATCAGCTTCGACGAAAAATGCCGAGCGGTTGAAACGAATACCTATGGAAGGCTCCTCCAAGAGAGACTGTCCAATCCGTCATTTTCGCGACGGCGAGTGACCATTGACTACCACATGATTCCAGGAGAATTACACTATGTCGTCAGGGATGAGGGAAAGGGTTTTAACTGGCGCGACTGGCTTTACTTAGATCCTTCGAGCAACCTGCTCACTCCATGTGGGCGAGGAATTCTTCTGGCCCGGAGCTACCTGGACCGGGTCGAGTTCAACCATGGGGGAACCGAAGTTCACGTCGTAAAGTGGGGGAAGAGAGATGAAAAAGAAGACCAAAAAAAGAAAACACGCAAAAAAAGGCAACATTAGAGTTTTGAACCTGTGGGGAAGCCTGACCGTCTCGACGGTGGAAAGCCTGAAGAAAAAGGTGCGAGAAACGACCCAGGACAACGATGACGAAATCGTCCTCAACTTCGAATCCGTAGAGCATGTTGACTCTTCGGGTCTCGGCGCCATTATTTCGTGCTATGTCACATTGCATAGGATGAAGAAGAAACTCTCCCTGGTGAACCTCAGTGACAAAATCAAGATGATCTTTTTCTATACTCACCTATCAAAGGTCCTCGATATTTACGATAGTCTGGAGGAAATAACGGCCTGAACAGGAGACGACTCCCACCCCGATTCGTTCACAGCAACCGGCAACTGACAACGGACAACTGGACCATCGTCTAAGCCCTGGAACTGCAAAAAGACTCTTGTCAGGGGAAAAGCTGCGCTATCCAACCGTGGTCCTCATGATTGCGTGTCTCACCGGGTTTCTGTTATCATCAAGTCATGACCATGAAAAAACCCCTTTGGCTCAAAAAAAAGATCGATTTTGCCAGCCTGAGGGCTATGGAAGCGTTCACCAAAGAACTCCGTCTCCATACCATTTGCGAGCGTGCGAGGTGCCCCAATCAAAGCGACTGTTTCGGAAGGGGGACGGCTACTTTCCTCATCCTTGGGGATCGATGTACCAGAAACTGCGGCTTCTGCAATGTGACCCATGCTGAGCCGGCCCCTCTCGATCCGAAGGAGCCGATGCGGGTGGCCGAGGCGGTCAAACAGCTAGGGCTTCGATATGTGGTGATCACCTCGGTGACAAGAGATGATCTCGATGATGGGGGCGCAGCGCATTTCGCCCGTACCATTGGGGCTGTGAGAGCACTGAGCCGTGGGATAAAAGTGGAGGTTCTCGTACCCGACCTTGTCCATGCCCTCGATCTCGTTACTGAGGCGCGACCAGATGTGATTAACCACAATCTGGAGACCGTCCCTCGCCTGTACAAGCGAGTCCGTCAGGGGGCAAACTATCAAAGGTCCCTGGAACTGTTGAAAAGGGTGAAGGACAGCGAGAGAGAGATTTACACCAAATCGGGGCTCATGCTCGGAATCGGAGAGACAGAGAGGGAAGTCGTGGGCGTCATGGACGACCTTCGGCAGGTGGACTGTGATATGCTGACCTTGGGCCAGTATCTTGCTCCCTCCAAGGCCCACCTCCCCGTTCAGACCTATGTTCATCCGGAGAAATTCAAGAGATTCAGGGAAATCGGAGAGCGCAAGGGGTTCTTGTTTGTGGCATCGGGACCATTTGTTCGGAGTTCATATGCCGCAGAGGCGTGGCTCGAGACGAATCCACGCCGACCCGGTTGAGGTCATCCCGCGATTTTGTCCAGCTAGATCTGAATGGCCAGGTCTTCACCAGCCCCCGTGAGTTTGATCCTGGTGTCTTTGAGCGCGACAGCTTGCGGGACGACCATCTCAATGTCCAAGATCATCATCTTGTTCTTGGTAAATATTAAGTGATAGCGATATTCAGGAGCTAGGCTCCGAGCTTTTGATGCTGACTTCTGACTCCTGGAATACTCTCATTTCTCAAGCACTTCTCTGAATCCTTCAAGTTGTAAACGCTCTGCGGGAAATCGGCTGATCACCACAGCCTCCTCGTGAAGCGGAACTCGCTCGCCCAAGGGAATGTCCTCTCTCCTTTTCGAAAACGTCGGTTTCGCTTCAGGAAAAATGCCGATCCGAGTCCCTTCGCGAGTACTCTTCCTCTCAACCAAGGCCATGCCAATCTGAAACCCTTCAGGATTCAGAGCACAACTCGTCACCGTCCCAATCACTTTTTGATTTCGACGATTGACGACCAGGGCCCCGTGCTTGACCATTTTGACGCCTTTTGAAGAAACACTGAAACGAACCACATCATTCGTCGAGGCCGCGTCTCTCTCAAAAAGCGCTTCTCGTCCGATGAAATACGGTTTGTGATATTTGACGTACGGTGCAAACCCTGCCTCCATAGGTGTAATGTCCAGGGGGCCGGCCAGTTCATGTCCGTGGAGGGGAAGACCGGCTTCGGTTCTCAGGGAATCCCTGGCCCCGAGCGCTGCAGGCTCAAGGCCGAGGGGAGCGCCTTTTTTCAGAAGAAGGTTCCAGAACCTTGCCGCCTCCTGCGGGTGGACGAACAGCTCGAATCCGATCTTCTCTCCGGTATAGCCTGTCCGCGCGATGAGAAGATCCAGTCCTGCCAGTTCCACCTCAACGAACTCCATCTTTCTGAGCCTGGCAAGCTTTTGAAAGTCTCCCCGCCGTTTTGTGATTGAACCAAGAATGTCAAGGGAGCGAGGTCCTTGGAGGGCCAAGTTGATACGCCGGTCCAGCCCTGATGAGGAGTCCTTCAGATCGCGAATGAGGACCGGTCCAGGAGCCTCGATGTCGGGGTACCTTTGATCGATCAAATATTTCCGGGAGTGAACCGCATTCAGCCACGCCATGTCCTCGTCCGCGTTGGCCGCGTTAACAACCATCATGAACCGTTCTCTGCTGCGTCGATAGATCATGATGTCATCGATTACACGGCCCTCAGGATCGAGGAGGTAGGCGTACTGACATTCGCGGTCTTTGATCCATCGGACGTAGTTGCTCGTGACCATGTCGAGAAAAGGAATGGCCATTTCTCCTGAAATTTCGAAAACCCCCATATGAGAGAGATCGAAAAGCCCTGCGGCCTGTCGAACCGATCGATGCTCTTCAGCAATCGACGTATACCAAACCGGCATCTCCCAGCCGGCAAAGGGGACAAACCGACGAGTGAGTTTCTTGTGCTCACCGTCGAGGAGGCTTTTCTTCAAAGGTCCCTCCTCTCTCTGATACTGAAACTCGGGTTTCCTGTTGTCACTTCGAAAGGCATCGAAGTTTTTCTGACCCACAAAATACGGCTTGGAGAGATGAAAAGTATCGCCGCTGTTCCCCTCGAAAAAGGCTACCCCATCTCGACGCTCATCTTCTTTTCCATACTGGGGGAGACGTCGTCGCGTTCTCATGAGATCTCTGATGTCGAGTCCACCGGCTCTCAGGGCTTTATTCCCTTTTCCTCGGAGGCGGCGCCAGATCCGTGCGGCCTTGGTGAATGGCACAATCAAGAGAAAGGGATAGATATCAGAGTCCTCTGGAGATTGGGAGACGATGAGTTCTCTCCCCTCCCAGAAACGGCCGGGAGGAATCCTCGGAATTTCTGACGCCACCGACTTCAAAGTGGCGAATGATTTTGGACCGCAGAGTCCGAGAGCGATCCTCTGCCGAGAGACCTCAACCTCTCTCAGATCTTCCACCACGACAGGACCCTCGACCTTTTTGAAAACGTCGGATTCGTCGAAGAGGATGTATCCATCCGAGATTCCACGAAACCAGGCCTTGACCTTCTCCGTGTTCTGCGGATTCGTGAGAACCCAGTACCGATCCCTTTCCCAACGGTCCCGGTTGAAGCGGAAAAGGTAGATGTCATCAAGGATTCTTCCATGGCGATCGAGCAACACGCCATGACAGCACCCACCGGGTCTGAGTTCTGTGATCTCTCTGGTTATGAGTTGTTGAAGAAAGGGAAAAGCACGGTCTCCCTTCACTTCAAGAATCCCCATGTCGCTGAGATCTAGGAGCAAGGCTTGATTGGTGGCCGCGTCCAAGGCAGCTTCCGGATCCTCGGCACGATCCTGGCAGAAAAGGGGAAGCCTTTGAGGTGCATCGGTGGAATAGAAAGCGAAATGAGGATACCCGGTTCTTTCGGTTTGCTCTTCACAACGCCCTTTTTCGGCGAGTTGAGAGACGTCATGCTTGAGGTTCTCGAGGAGATCCAAATCGATCTTCCCCCTCGGCAGGAGTCCTGTGAGACCCACGTACTGGAAGGGGTGGATATGAACGAGGACGTTATAGATGATTTCGGCGAGTTGTTTCATCTCCCGGGGCCCCATTCCTCGCTGGCTAACCCAGGGTGTTCCCACTCGAATTCCACTTGCATCTGCGGCTGTTGCATCTCCTGGTATGGTGTTTTTGTTGACGATGATCCCGCAGAGATCCAGAATCCTTGCCGCCATTTCGCCTTTTAATGGAAAACCGGTGGGTGTTTTGATGGCGTTGAGGTCAATGACCATCAAATGGGTGTCTGTGCCACCGTAGGCGAGGCGAAGTCCGTGTCTTTCCAAGGCAGCCGCGAGGGCTCGGGCGTTTTCAACGATCCGTTTTTGAAGTTGCTTGAAGGGTTTTGTCCGGGCAATGTTAAAGGCCACCGCCATGGCTGCAAATTTGTTCACATGCGGCCCGCCCTGCTCCCCTGGGAAGACAGCTGTATCCATTGCTTGGGCCTTCTCTTCGTCCGTGGTGATAATCACCGCCCCTCTGGGTCCACAGATCGTCTTATGGGTGGTGAAAGTCGTCACATCGGCTATCCCCACCGGATTGGGATAAACACCGGCAATCGCCATTCCTGCGGTATGAGAAATATCGGCCAAAAGGATAGCTCCGACAGCATCTGCGATCTCTCTGAATTTCGACCAGTCTGGAGCCCAGGGATAGGAGGTATACCCAGCGATAATCATTTTCGGTCTTGTCTCCAAGGCCAGGTTCATAATGGCCTCATAGTCGAGCTTTCCCGTCTTTCGGCTCACCTCATAGGAGACAATCCTGTATCGCTTACCCGATCGATTGAACTCGCTCCCATGGGTGAGGTGCCCCCCATGAGGCAAAGACATTCCCATTACGGTGTCCCCCGGCGGAACGAAAGCTTCGTAAACAGCGTTGTTCGCGGGGGCCCCGGCTAATGGCTGCACATTGACAAAGATGTCCTCTGCTCCAGCGCGACGGTTGGCAAAGCAATCCGCAATTCTTCGTTGTGCTAAGGTTTCGAGGAAATGGACGTAATCGCACCCCTTGTAGAAACGTCGATCGGCGTACCGACGGTAATAGGCAAGTTGATGACCAAAATCTTCGATCCGTTCCTCCGTATCGAGAGTCATGCTCTTCGGAGGGTAGCCTTCCGCGTATATGCTCGTGAATACAGATCCGAGGGCCTGCCGAACCGGGAGTGGGCAAAGAGATTCAGAGGGGATCAGAATGATCTTTCGGTCCTGCCGCTCCTGCTCCCGAAGAATGAGCTCATGGATCACCGGATCGATCTCTTCTAGAACCTTACCGAAAACCAAATCGCCATAGTCCATGTCAGACACGTCAAAACTCCTCATCTAGATTTTTTCAAGACGTTTCCCGCGGCATCTCGAAGTGCTCTCCATACCAACGGGCTTCCGAGATATCTTCTATGTCGCGGCACAAATGTCTCTCGGCTCCACGCCAGGCCGATTCTGCAAGGGCAAAAAGACCCCCGGAAACCAACGTATGACCGCCCAGAATGAACGGGATAGAACTCTTTACGGCATACTGCGTGAACAACTGGACGAGGGGGTCCCTCACCTGATCGGGGCGGAGAAGATCGGAGAAAAAGCGGTCTCGCCGAGATGGTATGAGGTCGAAATGTCGAAAACAGACTCGGGAGTCCATGATGACTGCGCACGCGTCTCTTGAGAGGGCCTGGAAGAACTCGGAGAACCCCATCTTCTCAAGCGACTTTCCTACAAGAGAAGAGGGAGGATCCCCTCTTGACCCCTCCCGTGCCTCCATTCCCCTTCCCTCAATATGGAAGTCCACGTGGCAAGCCGTCGCCTTGTCGAAGAACGCGGCAATTTCCAGCGGGACACGTCCAATCACCAAAATTCTCGCCTCTCGTCGGACAAGAAGATCCATTAATGCAAAAAGCGACGACAGATCGAGTGCGACCTCAGAGAGAAATTCCGCCAGATGGAGCCCCGGTGGTTTCCCACCGGCCTTGAGGACCATCAGGTCGACTGGCGTGTCAATGTCGAACCGAGTCATGAGACTCGGAGGGAGAACGCAGGCCCTTATTCCGGTTTTTCTCCCGAGTAGCCACCCGAGTTGATTGTCTCTCTCACATTGACTCAGCCTCGAGCGGACGGAATGCGTACTAAAAGCCGCGAAATCGGTAGAGTAAAAGTTGTTGACCCAAAGTCTCTCCGGGAAAACGAGCGCGGCTCGCGTTAACCGGGCCAGGTCTTCGACGTCCATGTAAACTCCACTGCCACTGCCGAGATAGACCAAGGTCTCAATGGCATACTTCTCAATGATTGATCTGAGATTCTTTCCAAAGGAGAAAGGGGCGGGGTGAGGATCGGCCTCCAAGGTTATGGGAAGGTCCCGGAGAACTCTCGTCAACCTCGGGGAGTTGGTGATGACGATAACCTGGCCGATATCTGTGACGTCTTTGGACCTCTCGATGAGATCCAAGGTATTCGCCTCGTGAGCCCTGGAGACCAGCATCTCGCCCTCTGAGTCACCCCAGGATTTCACCCAGAGGATGAGTGTCGCCCTTGAAGATGTCATGGTTCTATTCTAAGCCAATGCAGGTGAGGCAAGGAAATCGAGCCGCTTGCGTCTCATCCAGCCGTGTCACTTTCGTCTGATGCGGTGCGTTGATCACAATATCCGGATTTTCCTGCGATTCACGGGCAATCGCCTCCATGGCGGTGACGAATTGATCGAGCGTTTCTTTGCTCTCGGTTTCAGTTGGCTCCATCATCAAGGCGCCTTGGACGATGAGTGGAAAATAGATTGTCGGTGGATGAAACCCGTAATCCATCAATCGCTTCGCGATGTGTATCGTCTGGACGCCGGAGGCATTCTGAAGCTTGTCAGAAAAAACGCATTCATGCTTGCAGATTCGATCATAGGGAATGTGATAGAACCTCTTTAACCTGGCTCGAAGATAATTCGCGTTGATGACAGCAACCTCGGCTGCCTGTCTCAAGCCCTCGGCTCCCATACTGAGGATATAGGCATAGGCACGGACGAGAATCCCGAAACTTCCGCAAAAGGCCCGGACTCTGCCGATAGACTTGGGGCGGTCGTACTGGAGGATGTACTGATCCCCCTCTTTGCCCACAACCGGTATGGGAAGATAAGGAGCCAGGTCCTTCTTTACAGCTACCGGCCCAGCTCCTGGCCCACCACCCCCATGAGGAGTTGAAAAGGTTTTGTGGAGGTTGAGGTGGACCACGTCAATGTCCATATCTCCAAATCGGGCAATTCCAACCAGCGCATTCAAGTTGGCACCGTCACAGTACACCAATCCGCCTTTGGAATGGACAATTTCGGTCACCTCGAGGATGTCCTCCTCGAAAAGCCCCAGCGTATTCGGGTTGGTTAGCATAAGGGCGGCGACGTCCTCGTCCATGGCCTCCGCCAGTGTATCTGGGCTAATGAGCCCCCGGCTGTCTGATCTCAGCGACACCGCTTGATAGTTGCAGAGGGTTGAGCTCGCCGGATTGGTGCCGTGTGCGGAGTCGGGAATGATGACCTTCTTTCTCGGAGAACCCTTGTCGGCATGGTATGCCCGGACCATGAGCATTCCAGTTAACTCGCCATGGGCTCCTGCCGAGGGCTGTAAGGTCACGGCGTCAAGCCCGACAATCTCGGCCAACATTTCCTGGAGCTCGAACATGAGCTTGAGGATCCCTTGGGAGGCTATCACTCCCTGGTAGGGGTGAGTCTGGGAGAATCCCGAAAGGGCGGCGAGATCCTCGTTGATCTTCGGGTTGTACTTCATAGTGCAAGAGCCCAGGGGGTAGAATCCGAGGTCAACGGCATAATTCCACTGCGAGAGACGGGTGTAATGTCGAACCACATCCACCTCGCTGATTTCTGGAAGACCTCCGATTTCCTGCCGAACATAGTCTTTGGGAAGCAGTTCCTCTGCGGTTTTTTCGGGCACATCGCTCCGCGGGAGGGAGAAGGCCCCCCGTCCCGGAGCGCCTTGCTCAAAAAGAAGGGGCTCATTAAGGACCAGACCCTGAGTTCCCACCGTTTTTCCTGACATGATGGACTCCTTCTCCATTTACACTGTGCCTCTGAGAATTTCACACATTCGGTCAATCTCCTTGCGACTATTCATTTCCGTCACGCAGAACAGGAGGTGATTTGCCAGGTTCGGATAGAATCGCGATAGATCCAATCCGCCAACGATTCGCTGTGCGAGGAGGGCGCGTTGAACCTCGGAACCGGGCTCGGGACATTCGACAACAAACTCATTGAAAATGGGGAGGTTTTGAACCTTGAATCCCCTGATGCTGTCGATCTGCTCCCTCGCGTAATTCGCGTGTTTCATGTTGAGCAACCCGAGCTCTCGGAATCCTCTCTTTCCCAGGACGGAGAGATAGATACTCGCTCTCAGAGCGCACAGCGATTGATTCGTGCAGATGTTGGAGGTTGCCTTTTCCCGCCGGATGTGTTGCTCTCGTGTCGCGAGTGTGAGAACGTATCCTCGCTCTCCTCGGCTGTCCGATGTCTGCCCGACCAAACGGCCGGGCATTTTGCGAACAAATGCCTTTTTCGTTGCGAAAATCCCCAGGAAAGGTCCACCGAAAGACATCGGGTTACCCAGCGACTGGCCTTCCCCGACGACGATGTCTGCGCCATATTCACCCGGTGGGATGAGAATCCCCAGGGAGATCGGTTCGATCACCGTGACGATCATCAGGGCCTTCACTTCGCGCAATCCCTCTGAAATCCGTTGAAGGGCCTGCAAGTCCTCGACGGTTCCGAAGAAATTGGGATTCTGAACGACGAGACAACACGTTTCCTCTGAAATCCGCTCCCCAACGGCTTTCCAATCGGTTTGAAATCTGTCGGTAAAGGGGAAGTCAATGATATTCGTGTCTTGAGCGAGCAAATAGGTCTTAACCACTTCTCGGTATTCGGGATGAACGGTTGACGGGACTAAAATGTCCCGCTTCCCGGGGTTGATTCTCATCGCCATGAGGACCGCTTCCGCGAGTGCGGATGCCCCATCGTACATGGACGCGTTCGCTACCTCCATCTGTGTCAGGAGGCTCATAAAGGTCTGGAATTCGAAGATCGCTTGAAGCGTTCCTTGACTGATCTCAGGCTGATACGGCGTGTAGGCGGTATAGAACTCAGATCGCCCGGCGAGATGTGAAACGACCGAAGGGATCCAGTGGAGGTAAACACCCGCTCCACAGAAGTAAATTGCCTCGTCTCCATGGGTGTTTCTCTCGCTCAGGAGTCGCAGATTTTCGTAAAGCTCTGGCTCAGAGATGGGCCCCGGGATCTGGAGGGGTCGTTGGAGGCGCAGCGCCTCCGGAATATCTGCGAACAGCTCTTCCACCGATTTCACCTGGATCTCCCGGAGCATTTCCTGGCAGACCGATCGGGTGTTTGGAATATATCTCATTATGCTTTCCCTATGGCGTTGAGGAGATTGATAGAATCTAACGGTTTTCCTCTTCGTCAATCCATTTCCCATATTCCTCAGCCGAGAGAAGGTGCTCGAGCTCCGCCGAACCCTCGACCTTGATCATCCATCCTTTGCCGTATGGGTCCTGATTGATGGGCTTTGGGTCGTCCATGAGTTCCTCATGGATTTCAATAACCTTTCCCGAGACCGGTGAATAGAGGTCAGATGCCGCCTTGACTGATTCAATTGTCCCGAACGCCTCGGCAGCCGTGACCTCAGAATCAAGATCTGGCAGTTCAATATAGACAATATCACCGAGTTTTTGTTGCGCATAATCGGTGATTCCGACGGTAACGAGATTACCCTCGACCCTGGCCCATTCGTGTTCTTTGGTATATTTCAGATCTCCCGGAATGTTCATGCGCTCCTCCTTCACCCAGTTTCTGAGCCAAATCGACTTCATCAAGTCTCATATGAAAAACCGCTTCAAAGTCTCTACGGATCAGCGCCCGCAGCGTATTCGGATCGATGGTCGCTCTAAGAATTTCCTTTAGTGATGTCATTTCAACCCCAGAAAGCCCGCAGGGGCTTATCAGCCTGAAGTGATCCATATTTGGAGCCCAGTTGAAAGCAAACCCATGAAAAGATATCCACCTCCGAATGGCGAGGCCGATGGAAGCGATTTTTTTGTCACCGACCCATACGCCCCGATTGATGGGTCTTCGGCCGGCCTCGATTCCGAATTCCCGGCAGACCCGGATAAGGACCTCCTCGATGGAGAAGACAAAGCGGGAGAGATCTTTCCCGTAATTCGCCAGAGTGAAGACTGGATAACCCACGATCTGGCCTGGTCCGTGGTAGGTAACATCCCCGCCCCGCTCGACATGGACGACTTCGATATTCTCTTGCTGAAGGGTTTCTTGGGATGCCAGGATGTTCTCCTCTTTTCCTCTCCGGCCGAGAGTGATGACGGGTGGATGCTCCAGAAGGAGTAACGTGTCAGGAAACCCCTTCTCGATCTTAGCCGTTAGAACCCGTTTCTGAAGGTTCAGTGCTTCATCGTAGGGCAGGGAAGCATAGCTCGCTAGGTAGACTTCTCGCTGGGACATGATCGGTCTCTATCTATTCAGCTCCTTCACATATCGGACGATCGCCTCAAATTGGCTTTCGCCGTCGAGTCCTGCTTCTGCCAGAACCTTGTCGGCCTGGCCGCTTCCAAGGTAATGGCCTTTCTGGAAGGCATGAAGCGTCATCTGTCGGCCGCGGTCAGAACGAATCCAACGGTACATTGTGGGGAGGGTGAAGCCAGTGATTCCCATTGCCTCCTCGCCAAGGGCTTTTGGAAATACGTGCTCCTGCTCCGCCGGCGGCAGAAGATTGAAGAGTTCGGCGCTCGCCACGTAGTAGACATCGATGTCAATATTCTCCTTTTCAATCAAGGGAAGGGTTTCCTCGACAAAGGCGAAGCCAACCTCGCTGCCCTGAAGTATGACCGTCCCCTGGCGCTCCCCCCGTGCTTTTCGAAGGAGGTAGACGCCAGAGGCGGCGTCTGTTGCGGGAGTGAGCCCCAGTGCCCCTCGGTCGACGACGTTCTCCGTCGGACGGGTGACAAATGGCGCGATGATTGCTGGCCTTTTGGCCAGAGCTGCCGAGATGAGTGTCCACAGCTCCTGGGGGTCCCATGGGGTGAGCGTAATGATCGTCCCATGGGGGAAATTCTCCTGGAGAACTTGGAGGGCCTGCGGATCGGCGTGTGTTGGTCCGTCCTCTCCTGTTTTGACGCCGGCATGAGCGCAGACTAAAATGACAGGTCGGTAAGGTCCTTCCGTGATCGCCTCCCGTGCCTGGTTGCCAATTGCATGGAGTCGCGCGGCGATGTGGCCAAGGGGTGCAATGAACGCGGCATAAGATGATCCGACCCCAATATGGTGTCCATAAGTGGAAATACCACTTAGGACACCTGAAATCGCGTCCTCACAAATGCCCCCGATCGAGAGAAGCCGGGCTCCCGGATTGTTCAAACTGTTGTAGTACCCTTCGGGAAAACCTTCGGCGATGGTATTAATGCTTGTTGACCCGAGCAGATCAGCGGCTGCCGATAATATCGCGCCGCGGCTTGCCTTGTTGTAATATTGAAGCACACGACCCAACTGACCCCGAAGGGTGGTTTTCTGACCGGGAGCCAATTTGACCTCCTCCGGGACGGTGCCGTTCGCTTTGCCTGCTATATCGAAAATGGGGTCGACTGTCGGACCCTTGGGGCGGGGCTTGCGATTTCGTTTGTTGATACGATCGCGCGCCGTGCGAAGCCTTTCGGCCAAAGCGTTGACTGCCTGACGATTTTCTTCCAACGCCTTTCGGACGACCGTCAAAGCGCTCCAGAGACACTCCTCAACGACCTCCGACACCTTGGCGCCCTCGCAGCGCTGATCCGCGGGTTCGCACCCGGGAAGGGTTTCTCCTGTTAGGTCGAGAAGAGGTTTGGCCGCTTGATAGAACCCCTCGGCACACAGCGCGTGGCCTGCACCGTGAGACGCTCTTCCCTCAATGCCGTACTGCCAGCCTTTGACCGTTCGGTAGATAATCGCTGTGGGCTGACCATTGTCTATTTGGATAGCCTTTCGTTGAGCCGCAATAACCTGCTGGAAGTTTCTACCCTCGGGAACCAGAATGACGTTCCAGTCGTGAAGATAGGCCAGCTCCATGGGTGTCCACTGGACGTAATCGCCGGGCGCATCCCCATCGCGGCAAACGTGATTGGTATCTATCGATGCCTGATTCCAATCCACGTGAAGAAGGGCGTTTCTCAGGGAAGCCGTTCCCGCTGCGGCCATGGCCTCACTTGCGCGCCCTGGTGTCATCCCCCCCTCACCCTCCACAATATGGACCCGCGGTGCATCATCGCCATAATAATCCAGGGCGCCGAATGCGAGACCAAAGGAACTTGCCAGACCCACGCCTGACGCGCCGGTGGAAAGGCGCACGAAGGGGGTGGCCGGTGTCGGATGGCCGTCAAGGGGTTTCGCATTGAATTTTAGAAAGAGTGGGGTCTTCGTAATAGGATTTCGGCGAAACCCCAAAAGGTCCTCCAACCGAAGCTGATAGCGTTCGTCCTGGGGGAGAAGTTCGGGCGCCGCGATGCGCATGACCTCGTTGCGTAGGGCCCACATTGAATAGAGCCCCAAAGCTTTGTGGCCGGCCGCATAGGAGATCATATCGGCATCTTCTCGGTTGGGGTTGGACACGTCGTATTCCAAAGCGTCAAATACGATGCCGGCGACGAACCGGCCGGACGATATCGATCCGCCTGGATGTCCAGAAGTGGGCACATAGTTGAACAGCAACGCACAGAGGGACCGGTATATCATGTCAAGCGTTTCGAAATGGCTTAATTGATCCGCCGAGAGCGGTTCCCCTGTGGTCTTTATCTCTTCGCTTATGTCGACATAGCTTCCCCGCCTCGGCCCAAGTGAAAATGACATGGTCTACTCCTTTCATCTCTCAATACAGATGGTCTCCCTCTGCCATGAAACGCTCAACCCCCGGTTTATCTTTGGATGCTGCCTCGATCCTTCGAAGCCCTTCCTTTAAGGACTCCATGTCTGTGGCTGTAGAGAGTCTCAGGTAATGTTTGCCCTCGCTTCCGATGGCACCAAAGGAGCGGCGGTCCATGGTTGCCACGCCGTGATGGTAGAGGGCGAACATCTGGAAAATGGTCGAGGGGCTTGTCCGACCTTTCGTTTCAGAGGGGAGCTTTTGGTAGGCATCGAGGATACCGAGATTTTTGCAGACCCCGCCAATATTCGGGAAAACGTAGAAGGCCCCCTCGGGCTTGTTACAATGGATCCCGTCGATCCGGTTGAGGCCCTCCACCACGACATCCCGTCTCCTCTGAAATTCATCGACCATGGCCGCGATAATGAGTTTATTCTCCTCATTTTCGAGGGCTTCCCTCCCCGCTTCTTGGATGAAAGGAGAGGTGCACGAGATGATGTTGATGTTGAGCTGCCGAAATACCATCGCCTCCTCTACTGTTGGCAAAACCGCATAACCCAAACGCCACCCGGTCATGGCGTAAGACTTGGAATGTCCACTGTTAAGAATGGTGTTTTCGGCCATCCCCGGAATCGAGAGAATACTCTCGTGTTCCTTCCCTTCGAAAATGATATCCTCGTATACCTCATCAGCGTAAATCCTGATCCGTGGGTCCGCCCTGTCCTTGACCACCCGGGCAATATCACTGAGATCCTCTGCCGTGAGAACGCCACCTGTCGGATTGGAAGGGGAGTTGATGATCAGGACTTTTGTCTTCGGAGTGATCAGCCTTTCCAGGTCGGCGGCATCGAAACGGAAGCCCTTCTCTTCTTCCAGATGCAGAGGAACCGGTACCGCGCCGACAAAAGTAACCCAGGACTCATAGATCGGAAACCCAGGACTGGGGTAGATCACCTCATCGCCAGGGTTGACGTAGGTCATCATGGTATAGGAGATCGGTGGCTTCGCCCCGGTGGTAACGACAACCTGCTGGGGGTCGATCTGGAGGCCGCGGGTTTCCAGAATATGGCGAGCAATACTCTTCCGCAGGGGCAAGATGCCTTGGGGATCCGTGTAGTGGGAGTTACCTGCCCTGATGTGCTTGATGGCAACCTCATTGATGTTCTCCGCGGTGTTAAAATCCGGCTCTCCGAGGTTGAGCTTGATCACCCGCATACCCATCTCCTCACACCGCCGGATGTCGTCCCCAATTTTGAATGCGTTTTCCGTTCCGAGATTTTCAACTCGTTTCGCATAAAGATCCATTTTTTGGCCCCTTCCTATCAGCTCTGAGAAAAAGTCGCTCTTCGTTCCTTAAGCGCTTTCTCCAGTTTTTCAAATCCCTCTCTACAAATGTTGAGAAAAGCGCTACCAAAAAAAACAGGGGCAGAATCTCTATTCTGCCCCTGTCTCTTGTACCTGAGAGATTACCCTGCGGAGGGCTTACCCCTTCGGTGCCCAAGTCCATGACCTGGAACTTTCCAGGAGACTCAAGAGCCCCAGTCCTTTTGCCTGAGAGTTTCAGCCTCGCCCGGCCTTGCCCCTTCGGCGCCCGCCTTACGCGGGTCTCTCCTGGTGGCTCTGATTACGGGAGATGGATATGCTTTTCACTGCTTAGCAGAAAAGAGGCCCCATGTCAAGGCCTTTGTCGCGCCAACGCGAATTGACCGCCTAGATCTTTTTCTGTTAATTTAAGCCAGGAGTGGAGATGCGATTCGATCGTGTTTTTCTATGGACATTATTTCTCCTGGCCGCCGTGTCTATTCCTTTTTCGGCTTTTGGGGAGACCAAGTATATCAGAATCACAACCAACGGCGTGAACATTCGTAGCGGTCCCAGAACCTCATTCCCGATTGTTGCAAAAGGTTGGGAAGGAGATGTCTTCGAGCTCCAGGGGAGACAAGGGGAATGGTACAAGATCAGGATGTTTTCTGCGAATTGGCGATACGTCCATCGGTCGCTCGCACAGGTCACATCGTATTCGGTGTCTCTACCGAATAGGCTCTCCACTCGTCGGAAGATTTACCGAGGCCTAGTCGATGCGGAGGATCGCGCGGAGGACAAAGCGGACAAGATGTATCCTCTCGAAAATAAGTCTGGGCGCTCTATTCCAGGGAACTTGGAAAAGAACATCGACCTGATGTGGTTGTTGAGCGATCGCTACAAGCTGGAGGTCATGCACCGGTTCCGTGTTCAACCGCCGATTCATCAAGCCGTTATCGGTGAGGGGATCAAAAGGGGATGGTAAAGGTAGGGCGTGGCAATTCTGCTATCCATTCCATCCATCCAAAAAAGCTCGAGGGTCCTCACCATCTCATGAGGACCCTCGGTGATGTCCGATGAGTTTCTGCAGATCTCGATAGCCAAAACAAGGTCAACGGGCTGGAAACCTATTCACCTGTAAGCGTTGCGAGATAAGCAGTACCGAGTTTCTCCACATGATCCTTCAGATTCTCGAAGATATTGAGGTGCTCCTCTTCCTCGCCGAGGAGTTTTTCGAATATTCGCTTTGAGATCTGGTCTTTCTCCTCAGCACAGACCCCTGCCGCTTCGTTGTAGATATTGACAGCCTGCTGCTCCAAGGCGATATCTGTCGACAACATCTCTACAATCTCTTGGCCTTTCTTTATGCCGGCGTCCGGCTTTGTGGTGGGTTCTCCCTTAAGATACAGGATTCTCTCCGCGAGATCTTCAGCGTGTTTCATCTCCTGAATCGCAATCTCTTTCATCTGTGAGGCGAGTTTACCAAAATCCCGATCCTCGAGCTCATAATGCTGCGACATATACTGTGTAATGGCAGTCAGTTCTCTCGCCCGCGCCGCGTTTAGCAGATCGATCACTTTCTGACTCATTTCCTCTCCTTTCCTCGACTGAGATCTCGGGCTACGCTCCAGCCGAACGTTTCTCCTCTTCGTGCGCCCTCAGAACATAACACCCCCCGGGAGGGGGTGTCAATAGAGCGGAGTTTCTGGCTTGGGCGGGTAGAGCACTATTTGCTTAGGCAAGTGAGCCGGCATCGTCGAGCAGTCAGCTGTCTCGGCTCAGGGGATCTGGAATCTGCCCAAGCGGGGTGCCGCACGGTTGAGACCAGGAGGGATTCGCTCAGATCTCCGGGAACAAGATGGTGAGTGTCTCTCCCCCCTCGAGCGAGTCAAATTCCACTCTCAATTCGATTCGATCGTTTCGGATTCCAAGGGATAGCGGTTCGGAACCCTTTCCGGACTCGAGGTGGGTGATGGCGCGCATGACTCGAAAGATCTGGTCTGTTAAGGCTGGCGATGGGGCTGGGAACTTATATTTCCCCGCTGCGTCAACGTTGAGTTGAATCTCCCCCTGCAGGGGTCTCATGAGCGAGAGTTTCTTGGCGTTTTCCCGGATGCCGTAGAAGATGGCGATGCCGAGAAATTTGAGTGCCACCTCTTCGGGATCTCCCGTGATGTCGGAGGAGAGCCCTTCCTTGCTGATCAGATCGAGTTCCTTTCTGGGATCGGTTTCGAGATAGCAATCGCAGTACTCTTGAAGGCGGAGATGTAAACTCCTTTTGTCCTGTACCATGTCGTCTCACCTCTCTATATGGCAATTCCCCGGAGTCAAAAGCGAAGGCTAGATCTTTTCGCCCGATATGCTGAATGATTCAAGGCGACAGGACCGAAATCCTCGTCATCGTATATTTAATCTTCGAGAGGTGAACTTTTCAAGTCGGTTTCTCTCGAGGTTCTGCACTCGCCTTCATTTTAGAAATCAATCTGTCCCTCTGCTCTTTAGCCCCTGTGCCTTGACAAAAGCCCGTTTTCCCCTGTAGATTTTCTACGCCGAGAGACGATTTTCGCGGGAGGGAATATGTCCGCCTACATCAAGTGGTTAGACGATATTGGAATGGAGCATCTCCCACTCGTGGGTGGAAAGAACGCCTCACTGGGTGAAATGCGGCGAGAACTGACGGCGAAAGGCGTGAATGTCCCCAATGGTTTCTGTGTCACGATTGACGGATACAAGCATTTCCTTGAAGAAGGAGAGGTCTTAGGGATTCGTTTTCTCGCCGAAAAAGGCAAGGTACCTGAGGCGATCGAGCAGATTCTATCTGACCTCGATATTGATAGCCTGGAGAACCTCTCCCTGAGGGGGAGTAAGGTACGGAGGCTGATCCAGAGCATCGATTTCCCAAAGGATCTCGAAGACGAAATTGTCGAGGCTTATGCCAAATTGTGCGAGCAGTATGGGGAAGACACAGACGTTGCTGTGCGGAGTAGCGCCACGGCGGAGGATCTCCCAGATGCTAGCTTCGCCGGCCAGCAGGAAACGTTTCTCAACATTCGGGGAGAGCAGCTGGTTTTGGATGCGGTCAGGCGCTGTTTTGGATCGCTCTTTACGAACCGGGCCATCGCCTATCGAGGCCACAAGGGCTTTGATCACTTTTCTGTATGGATTTCGGTGGGAATTCAGAAGATGGTTCGGTCTGATGAGGCTTGCTCGGGCGTGATGTTTACGATCGATACGGAGTCGGGCTTTCCAGATGTGGTCTTCATCACCGGCTCCTATGGTCTTGGCGAGAACATCGTCCAAGGAGTCGTGAATCCAGATGAGTTCTACGTCCATAAGCCGACCCTAAAAGCGGGGTACAAAGCAATCATCCAGAAGACACTCGGGACCAAAGAGATAAAAATGATTTACTGGCTGGACGGTGAAAGTGCGACGAAGAACGTTCCCGTCTCTGGGGCTGACCGAGGACGCTTTATTCTCGAGGATAAGGAGGTCCTTCAACTAGCCCGATGGGCGACGATCATCGAGGATCATTATTCTGAAAAAGCAGGCACTTTTCGTCCCATGGACGTCGAGTGGGCCAAGGACGGCTTGACCGGCGAGCTGTTTATTCTTCAGGCGAGGCCAGAGACGGTGAAGTCCTTGAGAAACCAGATGGTTTTGGAGACTTATGTGCTCAAGGAAGAAGGGAAAGTACTCGTTCAGGGGAAAAGCGTTGGGGAAAAGATCGGTCAGGGGCGGGTCAATGTGATAGCCGATGTTCGGGAAATCGACCGATTCAGAGACGGGGACGTGCTTGTGACCCAGATGACGGACCCCGATTGGGAACCCATCATGAAAAATGCCTCAGCGGTAGTGACCGACCGCGGCGGAAGGACCTGTCACGCAGCCATTATCAGCCGGGAGCTCGGAGTCCCGTGCGTCGTGGGAACGAGAAACGCCAGCACGGTCCTCAGTGGGGTGGAGCAAGTCACCGTTTCATGCGCAGGAGGAGAAACGGGGAAGGTCTATGAGGGGCTCCTCGGCTTTGAAGTGGAGACCCTTGATCTGGAGCATATGGAGCGGCCCAAAACCAAGGTCATGATGAATCTGGGGAACCCTGATATCGCCTTTCACCTCTCCTTTGTTCCGAATGACGGGGTGGGGTTGGCAAGGGAGGAGTTCATCATTAGTAATTTCATTCGTATTCATCCTCTCGCCCTGCTTCACTTTGACCAAGTCACCGATCAGAAGACGCGGGAGACCATCGAGGAAATGACGGTGGGCTATTCAGACAAGCAGAATTTCTTTATCGACAAGCTTGCCGAAGGGGTCGCGAAGATCGCCGCCGCGTTCTACCCAAGGGATGTGATTGTTCGGCTGAGTGATTTCAAAAGCAACGAATACGCCAATCTCATCGGGGGTTATGAGTTTGAGCCTGTGGAAGATAACCCAATGATCGGTTTCAGAGGTGCGTCTCGATACTACGACGAGAGCTATCGAGAGGGGTTTGCCATGGAATGCCTCGCCATGAGAAAGGTTCGAGACGAGATGGGATTGACGAACGTGAAATTGATGGTTCCTTTCGTCCGAACCTTGGAGGAGGGTCGGCAGGTTATTGAGGAGATGGGAAAACACGGCCTGAAGCAGAGGCAGAACGGACTTGAGATTTACATGATGTGCGAGGTTCCGAGCAATGTCATCCTCGCCGACGAATTTAGTGAGATTTTCGACGGGTTCTCCATCGGCTCCAACGATCTTACCCAGCTGACGCTCGGACTCGACAGGGACTCGGAAAAGATCTCTCACGTCTTTGACGAACGCGATGCTGCCGTAAAGAAACTGGTTGAAATGGTGATCAGAGCCGCAAAAAAGCGGAAGAAGAAAATCGGCATCTGCGGACAGGCCCCGAGCGACTACCCGGAATTCGCCCAATTCCTTGTGGAGTGTGGTATCGACAGCATCTCCCTAAACCCTGATACGGTGATCAAAACCACCCAAAAGATCCTTGAGGCTGAGAAGAAGCTGGGTAAATGAAGCGAATTCTTCTCCACGTCTGTTGTGCCAACTGTGCCATCTACCCGTTGAAACGGTTGGAGCATGACAGCTCAGCGGTTTTCGGTTTCTTTTACAATCCCAATATTCACCCCTTTCAAGAGTATCTGAGGAGGCTGAAGACGGTCGAGTCTTTCTTTAAATCCCGAGGGACGAAGCTGATTGTCCAGGATGAATATGACCTGGAGGGGTTTCTGAGGAAGGTGGTTTTCCGCGAAGAAAATCGTTGCCTATACTGCTATCATCGGCGGCTGGAGGCAACGGCACGAACAGCCAAGAAGAGCCGGTTTGACGCTTTCACGACGACCCTCCTAGAGAGCAAGCACCAGAACCACGAATTGATCAAGGTGATGGGAGAGAATCTGGCTCGGCGATTCGGTGTCCCCTTTCATTACGAAGACTTCCGAACAGGACGGAAGGAAGGAATCGAAGTGTCGAAGAAAATGGGCCTCTATCGCCAGCACTATTGTGGATGCATATACAGCGAAAAGGAGAGGTACCTGGGAAAGGGCAAGGGTCAAACGAAGAGGTCGACGATCTGAAAGGCATCGACGTCCACGAGTCCTTTGTCGGTGATTTTGAGTTTCGGGATAACAGGGAGGGCCATGAAGGAGAGGGTCATGAAAGGGCTCTCGAGATTCGATCCCATCCTCCGTGTCTCCACCTGCAAGGCATTGAGTTTAGCCTGAACCTCCTCGACCGGCCGATCGGACAGGAGTCCCGCCAACGGAAGAGCAAGGGCACTGCGAATCTGGCCCTGAGACACTGCGACAAGCCCCCCGCGCATTTTTGAGATTTCATTTACAGCTGAGGCCATATCCGCCTCGTTTGTGCCGACGACGATGATATTGTGGGAATCATGGGCTACCGAGGAGCCAATGGCCCCCTCCCTGAGGCCGAAGCCCCTTATGAATCCTCTGCCGATTCTGCCAGAGCCATGGTGCCTCTCGACGACAACGATTTTCAATATGTCTCTGTTGAGATCGGAGACGGCGAATCCATCGACCACGGGAATCGATTCGACTGACCCATTGGTGACGATCTGGTCTGGGACGAGCTCAATAACCCTCACCCGCCGCGACGTCGCTGAGAAGAGAAGATCACTTGACTCGATTCTTCTCACCTGGAATGAACTCGCGAGGTGGGGGCGCTGTGTGTGGAAGGTCGATTCCTGAACCATACCACTTTTGACGACTGCCTTTCCCCCATAGAAGACCCATTCCACACGAAAATGTTTCAGATCTCTGAGGACGGTCAGATCCGCCCGGTATCCGGGGGCGATGCCTCCCATGCCGTGGAGACCAAAATACTCGGCCGGGTTGAGCGTCACCATGCGGATGGCCGTTATTGGGTCAACGCCGTGGCGGATTGCCTTTCTGAGTATGCCATCCATATGGCCTTCATGCAGGAGGTCGTAAGGGTGCCGGTCATCAGAGACCAGAATAAACCGGTGTGAGTTTGTCGGATTCACCAGGGGGATCAAGTCAGCCAGGTTTCTGGCTGTGGATCCCTCGCGGATCATGATAAACATGCCATTGGCAAGCTTTTCCCGAGCCTCTTCAAGGGTCGTGCACTCATGATCCGATGAAATTCCAGCCGCGATGTACGCGCAGAGTTTCTTTCCCAAGACACCGGGGGCGTGACCATCGATACGCTTTCCCTTCGAAACGGTGAGCTTTTTGAGGACCTGCGGTGCACCAGAGATGACGCCCGGGAAGTTCATCATCTCACCGATTCCGAGGACCCATGGCTCCCTGAGGAGGGTTTCTATGTCGCTTTCCGAGAGAGTGCTGCCAGATGTTTCCATGGGGGTGGCTGGGACGCATGAGGGGACCATAACGAACAGGTGGAGCGGATTCTTTGCGACGGACCTGACCAACCAGTAGATGCCTTTTGCTCCCATGACATTGGCGATTTCATGGGGATCGATCACCACGGTCGTCGTTCCATGGGGAACAGCGGCTCGTGCGTATTGGGCGGGGGTCACCATACTGCTCTCGATATGGAGATGGCCATCGATGAAGCCGGGAGAAACAATGCATCCTGAGAGATCAATCTCCGTTTCGGCTTTGTAGCTCCCAAACCCCACAACCCGATCGCCGCTAATGGCAACATCAGCCTCGCGGAGGCAACCGGAGAAAACGTCGACAATTTGGCCTCCTTTCAGGAGAAGATCCGTTTTCTTCCGGCCCATGGCCGCATCAATCCGTTGTTTGAGATCTTTTACCTTGGGTCTCGTCGCCTCTCTCATGATTCTCTCGTCGACCGGCTTTCATTTCTTATCAGAGTTTCGAATCGTTATCAATAAGAGGTTGTCCGGCTTGTCAGGCGGTGCGCTCGCAAATATCCCTCGAGGAAGGGAGTGCCCCGGGCCTCAGGGAACGCCTCGCCCAAGAAAAAGTTGACAAGGACGGGGGACTTTGTTAAAAAAGGAACAAACTCCTCGATTCAATGTGGAGAGGAAGATGGTGGAGATCGTCAAAAATAAGGTAAAGATCAGGCCAATGACCGAAGCAGACCTGGATGGAATCGTCGCGATCGATGAGAAGGTTTTGGGGGAGAAGCGCTACGGCTACTGGCGAAGGAAGGTTAAATTTAGTGACCGGCAGTCGGAAGTGACGGGTCTCGTTGCGGAGATGGATGAGCAGATCGTGGGATTCATTCTGGGGGAATTGAGTGGACAGGAGTTTCGGGTACCCTATACGATTGGATGGATTGACACGATCGGGATTGATCCCGCCTATCAGCGAAAGGGTTTGGCCACGGCCCTTTTACATCGGGTCGTTGAGAACTTTCGCCAGATGGGGGTTGAGACGATTTATACGCTGGTGAACTGGTCGAGTTGGGATCTGCTCCAGTTTTTCAAGAATGCGGGGTTCACACGAGGGGATATGATCAATCTGGAATTCAAAATCCAGTAGGATCTTCTCCCAGCGTTGTTTATCGGTGCTTTGAGAGAAGGAGAGAGCTCGGTGAAGGCCGAGCTTTTCTTCATTTATGGATGAGAGGTGAGACGACTCCCGTGAGATCCACGTCGTGACCGCCGAGACTCGAGGGTCTTTTGACCCTCCAACAGGCCCCTATCAAAAATCCTGACCCCGACGCTTCTGAATGCGGCGGGGCTGATCTTCTCGATCGTTGACCTGATTTTGTCAGCCGAGAACGGTAGCCTGGGATGGGCGCATGCAAATCCAATCAGCGCTATATTTGCTGAGCGAATGGAGCCCAGCTGTCGGGCCAGTTCATCGGCCCCAAAGACGTGCATTTCGATTCCCTTCTCTCGGAGATAGTTCTGGACCTTTTTGTCCATCGAGCGAGGATCCGGGGCATTGACGAAACAGAGGCCCCCGTCCTTACCGTTGCCTCGTGGCCTGACGAAGGATACGGTCTTGTAGGCCTCGTTCCGTTCCAGAGAAAAGAGAATATCTGCACTTCCCTTTCTTACCAGGGGACTGTCGAACGCTCCGATCTTGAGATGAGTGATCACCGATCCCCCGCGTTGACTCATTCCGTGGGTCTCTGAGCCAATGAGGTGGTATCGCTCGGCAAGGGCCATTTCTGAGAAAATCCGGGTGGCAAACAGCACTCCCTGTCCTCCAACACCGGAGATAATCATTTGAATTCTCATCCTGACCCTTCTGACCGCGGCGCTTCTGGATAAGTTCACCGCAGGAGCGCCGCGTGCACCGAACGTGCATGTTTTCTTTGTCCGATTGGAAGAAACCCATCAGGAAAAGCTCAGCCCTTCAGATCTCTCCCTCCGCGAAGTCAGACAAAAAACCGCCGATTAGAACCTACGGAACCTATGTTTTTTGCCGAAGGCGGAGACCCTTTTCATTGGGCGGTATGTCCCGCCCAATGAAAGATATCCCTCCCTCTGTGTTCTCTGTGCCTCTGTGGTGAATTGCTTTCACTTATGGGGCCGATCAAATTCTGGCGAACAACCGAAAATCGACAACCGATCCCTGCACCTCAAAGCTGGTCAGCCCGGACGATAGCTTCTTGATTGCATGCCTCGACGCAGAGACCGCAGTCCACACAGGTCAACCGGTTGATCTCGACACGGTCGTGTGCTCCTCGGACAAGGGAGGGACACTCAAAACGCTTGAGACAGTAGCCACAAGCGATACAGGCTCCGACACCGGGCATATCGATGGCCGACGTGGGACACGCCTGGAAGCACAGCCGGCAACCCGTGCACTTCTCGTAGTCGATGCGATAACCCTCGTCTGTTTTCGAGATCGCGTCCTCAGGACACTGGATCAGGCACATATCACAGTGATGACAAGCACCGCAATGCAAGCATCTTTGCGCTTCTGCCATAATGTGTTCTTGGTCTGGCAAGAGATGAACCTCGCTGAAGTTCCTGGATCGTTCATCAACATGGAGAGAAGGTTCCTCGACTCTCGGCTGCTTTTCAACCTGGTCGATATTGACTTCAACGAGTTCCAGAGAAGTCCCCTCGGACTCCCGGTCTCTTCGCATGTCCTCTCCCCTCAGGAATCGATCGATCGAGATGGCAGCCTTCCTGCCTGCAGCCAGTGCCTCAATGAAGTTCTTTGGGCCCGTCACCGCATCTCCCGCAGCAAAAAGTCCGTCCACAGTCGTTGCCAGGGTTAGGGGATCCACTTTTATGGTTTTCCAGGGAGTCACCGGGATGGCCTCACCAAAGCCAGAAAGGTCTGGGATGTAGGTTGGACAGGTGATGACAAGATCAGCCTTCAGGCTTCGAGTTGGACCTCTTGCAGAAGAGACTCGGGTCCGACCGAGGCTCGTGGGTTTGTCAGCGACGGCGACTCTGAATTCGACCCCCTCCGCCCGGCCATTTGCTGTGGCGATCCTTATCGGAACCGCATGGAATTTGAAGCTGACCCCTTCTCGCTCTGCCTCTGTGATCTCTGATAATTCTGCGGGCAATTCTCTCCTGGAACGGTTGTACAGAATCGTCGCCTTCTTTGCGCCTCGCCTCAAAGCAGTTCGTGCTGCATCGAGAGCCCTGTCGTTTCCGCCGATCACAATCACACGAGAGCCGACAGGAATGTTCTCTCCCATGGCCGTCTTCTTCAGAAAAGAGAGGACGTCCATGACCCCTTTGACCTGATGGCCCGGAAGTGTCAGGCCGGCAGCCTTGTGAGCTCCCAGGGCCAAGAGGATGGCCCTATAACCCTGATCTCTGAGTTTACGGAGGGAGTTTCCATCCCCGAGCCTCAGATTTAAGCGGAATTGGACTCCGAGTTTTTGGATGTTTTCGATTTCCCGGCGTAACACCTCCTCCGGGAGCCGAAACCGACCCGTCCCGACTGCCATGGTTCCACCAGGCATCGGGAGCGCCTCAAACACGGTGACGGGGTAGCCTTGTCGTCTCAGGTCGTGGGCAGCCATCAGGCCCGTCGGACCCGATCCCACAATGGCGACCTTTTGTCTCTTCTTGGGCCCCACGGTGAAATCGATAGCGGGCATCGTTTCCCGGTCGGCAAGAAACCGCTTCAAAAGGTCAATGGCAATGGGTTGATCCACGTCTCCTCTTCGGCATACCTTTTCGCATGGTCTGGCGCAGAGCCGACCCGTTATGCCCGGAAAAGGGTTCTTTTTTCGCACGAGGGCAAGGGCCTCATCAAATCTTCCCTGAGATATGAGAGCGATGTAGCCTCGCGCATCGACCTGGATCGGGCAGGCTGCTGTACACGGTGCGATCTTGTCATGGTAAACAGGCAGAAGCCATCTGGGCATGGCACCGCTCTTCACTTGAGGAAGATCTTTGTCTGGAAGGGGCACTTGACGGATGTCAACCTTAATGGGGTGGACCTTGAGCTGCTCTCTCTCGTGGGTGATGCAAGGATAGCGGGCGATCAGGACGGCTACGCCGCCATCGGATTGCTGCGTGTATCTGCGAGCCCTTTTGGTCTCTCGAATGAGATCCTGGATATGATACGGATTGACAACCCGAATGTACTTCACGCCGCATCCCCTGATCAGTTCCTCCAAAGAGAGTGGAGCGCCGGGATGACCACCTGCCGTCACCCCGGATTCGGGTGTGGGTTGCATTCCAGTCATCGCCGTTATGGAATTGTCGAGGATTACGAGGATAAACCGGGCACCGTTATAGACCGAATTCAGCAGACCTTGAGCGCCGGAATGAAAAAAAGTTGAATCTCCAATCGTGGCAATGATCGGTATATCGATGCCGTCCTGGTGGTAGGCATGGTAGAGACCGCTGGCAAAGGTGATGCTTGCCCCCATGTCATGGACGGTGTCAACCGTATCCATATTCATCCCAAGAGTATAGCACCCGATATCGCTCGTGAAGATGGCATCTGGAAAGGCCCGTTTCAACGAGTAGAAGGACGCCCTGTGGGGACATCCTGAACAAAGCGAGGGGCTTCGGATGGGTAGACCGAGGTCGACCACGAGCTTTTCGAGTTTGTCCGGAACCGATTCCTCGGGGACGGGGATGGATAGCTCCCGGCATACATCGGACAGCTTTCGGGTGACGATTTCAGGCGTCATTTCACCCTCATTCGGGACGGTTCCGTCGAGTCGTCCCAGAATCTTCGACTTGTCTCGGATCTGTAGCTCGATGACCGGCTCCGTTTCTTCCAGGATCAACACCTTCTCGCATTTCTCGATGAAGCGCTCAACCATCTCAGTCGGTAGAGGGTAGGGGGTCCCGATCTTGAGAACAGGGACATCCTCTACGAGGTTCATCTCCGGAAGGAGGTCACGAACCATGGCGTGACAGATGCCCCCAGCAATGATCCCCAGGACGGCCTCGTCTCGTTCATGTTCAACGAAATTGACAGAATCCATGGAATTGAATTCTCTCGCGATCTCCTTGAGCTTCATGTTGAGCTGCTTGTGGAGGAGGAAACGGAATCTCGGTGTTGCACTCCATCGCTGGGGATTCCGTTGGAAGTTAGCCTTTCTCTCGATCCGGCGAATCGGCTTAAACCGAATCGTCTGTCGGGCGTGGGAGACTCTCGTCACAGGCCGGAACAGGACCGGAATCTGGAATTTCTCCGACAGGTCGAAGGCGATCGGCATCATATGCTGGGCGTCCCTCGGACTGGAGGGGTCAAAAACGGGAATCTTTGCGAACATAGCCATGAATCGAGTGTCCTGCTCGGTTTGGGAAGAGTGGGGACCTGGATCATCACAGCTGATGACCACGAGTCCACCGATTGTTCCGATGTAAGCCGAACTCATGAGAGGATCTGTGGCCACATTCAAACCGACTTGTTTCATGGCCACGGCGGCTCGTTTTCCGGTGTAGGAGGCGACGAGCGCATTTTCCAGGGCGACCTTCTCGTTGGTCGACCACTCGATGTGGGTGTCGAGGTTGTTCTCCCTCTTGAATTGAACCACGCTCGGCAGGATTTCTGAACTGGGAGTTCCTGGATAGGATGCCATAAAGTGACATCCACTCTCGACCAATCCCCGCGCGACGGCTTCATTTCCCAGGAGTACCCGTTCCTCTGAGTTCGACATTGTTTATTTCTCCCTGGCCTTTGGTCCCGCTTGAAAAATCAGGGGAAAGCCTTCTCGGATCCACTGAGCAGTCTCGTTTGCCAAATTCGAAATCCGAATATGGAATAACAGAAAATCCATACGCATTATCCCGCCGCTCACCGCTTGCTTCGATCGTTGAACAGGATTTTTTTCATTTCATCCCATCGATTGCGAACAACTTCTCGAATCAGCTGGGCATCCTCAAAAGACAGTGTCGCGGTGGATTCTGCGCCTCCACTCCCCGCTCGGGCGGCCCACTCCGTGAGCCGGGTCGTAAGCCGAACGGCCTGTTGGGCAAACCAATCCTGAGCTAATTGACCGGAATAGAGTTTCGAGAGATCCTCAGGACGGTGGACCTCCATCATGACCAGCCATCCCCGGTCGTAGGGGGCCTTCCAGGCGAGTGCAGGGTCCTCCGCAATATCCTGATTCACGGTAGAAACGGTCCCCCTAAAGGGCGAAAGTAAGGCGAGTTTCTGCTTACCGACGACGACTTTCACCAGAACCTCATTTTTCTTCAGTACCCTTCCAACAGCAGGGAGTTCGAGTGCGTGCGCATCGGCGGCAAAGGGCGAAACGAGATCGTCCAGTCCGAGTCGGATGAGTTGGTCCATGGGCTTGGCCCAGACATGGCTATCACTGTAATAGAGATTCGGGTAAAAGGTGAATCCGCTTATCTGGAGGGGGCGTTTACTTTTTGCCGGTTTGATGGCGAATGCCGGATGGGTATCGAATCTGTCCTCCATCATCTGATCAAACTCACACCGCCAGCATTCAAAGCCATTGGAGCAAATCATGAAATCCACGAGTCCCAGGCGCATGTATCGACAATACCGATGTGTCCCCGTGTCCGAGCGCTTGATCTTCCGGACGCGTTCCATCTCCATCTTTATGGCTCCGGTCGGACAGATATACTCACAAGCTCCGCAGGCCACGCAACTCTCTGAATCGATATTGAATGGGGTTCCAACCTGTTTTTGAACCCCCCTATTGGAAAAGTCAATGGCCATGGCCCCGACAATTTCGTCGCAGGTTCGGACACAGAGACCGCAGAGAATACAGTCGTCGTGTGGATTTTCAGTCTTGAAGCGACGCTTCTTGATACCGAATTGTCGGGCGAGGCCCTGGACAAAAGGCGCCTCAGGACATCTCGCGAAGAGGAGCTCGATCAGGACCTGGCGGGCGCGAAGCACCCGCTTTGTATGGGTCCTGACCTCGATTCCTTTCCTCACCGGATAGTTGCAGGCTGTGACCAACCGAGATTTCCCGTCCTCCCTCACCTCCACAGTGCAAAGCCTGCAAGCGCCTTGGGGTGTGAGGTCCGGGTGGTAACAGAGTGTTGGAATCGGGAGGGACATCTTCCGGGTGACGTCCAGAAGGGTGGCATTCTCCTCTGCCTTTACCCGCTTTCCGTTAATGGTTAAAGTGATCATGAATCTGCTTCCCCGGTGCTGCTCAGAGGGGATTCCTCAATGATTGACTCACCACAGAGGCACGGAGGACACGGAGAAAACGCTCTTCTTTTGCCCGATCAAGAGATGTCGATCGGGCAAAAGAGCTCGGCCCTCCGGACGACTCCACACAGGCGTGATCGCATAAGGACAGCGTTGAGTTATCCTTTCACAGAATCGATTCTTTCTGTCGAAGACGGAGGCGTTTATCCCTGGGCGGCAACTCCCGCCCAGGGATAAATCTCCAGTCTCCATAAGTCTCTGAGTCTCCGTGGTGAGTCCTTTTTGGTCAAAGACTAAATCCTCTTTATTCGACCCGAACCGCATCAAACTTGCAGACTTCAAAGCAGGCTCCACATTTGACACAGGTGTCCCCATCGAGCCGGTGGAGCTGCTTTTTTTCCCCTGAGATCGCATCAACCGGGCAAGCCTTGAGACATGCGCCGCAGCCAGTACATTTGCCCGCCTCGATCGCAAAGGTGATCAGGTCCTTGCAAACCCTGGCAGGGCATCGTTTATCCTTGATGTGGGCCTCATATTCCTCCCTAAAATAGCGAATCGTTGATAGGACCGGATTCGGCGCAGTCCATCCGAGGGCGCAGAGCGAGGTACCCACCATCACGAGAGAGAGATCCTCCAGGAGTTCGATGTCCTCATCCGTGCCCTTTCCCTCACAGATGCGGCCCAGAATCTCCTCCATTTGCTGGAGTCCTTCCCGGCAGGGAGTGCACTTACCACAGGATTCCCCTTCGAGGAATCGCACAAAATACCGCGCCACATCCACCATGCAGGTGTCCTCATCCATGACAATCATGCCCCCAGAGCCCATCATCGAACCCACTTCCTGGAGGCGATCAAAATCGATGGGGATATCGAGAAGACTCTCAGGGACACAGCCCCCCGAGGGCCCTCCGGTCTGAACCGCCTTGAAGCGCTTGCCGCCCGGTATACCGCCGCCGATATCATATATGATCTGCCGAAGGGTCATCCCCATCGGCACCTCAACGAGGCCCGTGTTGTTGATCTTTCCGACCAGAGAAAAGATCTTTGTCCCCTTGGAATCCTGAGTTCCGATCGATGAATACCAGTCGGCCCCCTTATCGATGATGATCGGGACATTGGCCCAGGTCTCCACGTTGTTCAGGTTACTCGGCTGGTTCCAGAGGCCATGCTCGACCGTGTGAACGTATTTGGCCCGGGGCTCCCCCACCTTTCCCTCAAGTGAGGCCATGAGCGCTGTCGATTCGCCGCACACAAAGGCGCCCCCTCCCCGGTTAATCTTGATCGTGAAGTTGAGTGGGGACCCGAGGATGTTTTTCCCGAGCAGACCGTATGCCTTTGCCTGATCGATCGCACGGGTGAGGACTTTGACGGCGATCGGGTATTCGTTGCGAACATAGACATAGCCCTCCTGAGAGCCGATGGCGTGAGCACCGATGATCATCCCCTCAATCACACTGTGGGGGTTTCCCTCCAAGATGGCTCTATCCATGAAAGCGCCCGGATCCCCCTCGTCGGCGTTGCAGATGACGAACTTCTCTCTCCCCGGAGCTCGCCGACAGGCCTCCCATTTCGCCCCGCTCGGAAATCCTCCTCCCCCACGGCCCCGCAAGCCTGACCTCTTTATCGTGTCGATGACCTTTTCTGGGGTCATTCCCAAAAGCACCTTTTCCAGCGCCAGGTAACCGCCCGTTGCAATATAGTCATCGATTTGTGTGGGATCGATCTCTTCATTCCGCCCGGAAATGATCTTCTGTTGGAGCCCATAAAATGGAATATCCTGCTCGTGAACGATGGCTTCCTGGGTCAGGGGATCGTGGTAAAGGAGTCGATCGATGACCCTTTTCTCGAGGACGGTTTCGGTCATGATCTCGTCCACGTCAGTCGGTTTGACATCCGTGTAGCATAGCCTTTGAGGGTGGAGAACCACCATGGGTGCCCGTTCACAAAACCCGTGGCATCCACTGGCGCGAATTCGTATTCTGTCCACCAGATTGTGTTTTTCGATTCCCTTTTCAAAGGCCTTTACGATCTCGGTTGCGCCACGGGCGAGACAGCCCGGTCCCGCACAGATGGTGATGCACGGTCGGCCCCGGTCCCTTGATTTTTGAAGGGATCGACGAAGGTCTCTGAGTGCCGAAACGCTCGTGAGTCGTTGGGTCATCTCCCAGGCCCTCATCGATATTTTTTCAGCGTCGATTCGATCCGATTCATCCGCATCAAGCCATGGTATTTTTCATCCACGACCACGATCGGTCCCAGGGCGCAGGCCCCAATGCAGTTGACGCTCTCAAGTGAAAACCTCAGGTCTTTCGTGGTATGGCCGGCTTTCACGCCCAGACGGGTTTCGAGATAGTCGAGGATTCTCGCTCCACCTCGTACATGACAGGCGGTACCGAGGCAGACTTGTACAGCATGCCTTCCCCTGGGCTCGAGGCTGAAGGCCTTGTAAAAGGTGGCAATTCCGTAAATCCGACCCAGGGGGATGTCCAGGCTTTTTGCCACCTGAACCAGGGCTTTTCGGGGAAGGAAATTCATCTTTGCCTGGATGTCCTGGAGGATGCCAATAAGAGCGGACTCATGATAACCGTGGTTTTCGATGATTTTACAGACCAGTCCGAGGTCTACCGGCATCGATTTTTCTCCTGGGGAAGATTGTGCAGTGCGGGTCGCTTCGGTTGGGTGAATACTGGCCATAGAGAGATGCGAAAGGGCGTTTGATTGCTTTCAAACGCCTATCAATTGGCGCGGAGCTATGCTCGGATTCGTGAATGATATAGTTTACCCTGAATCCGCAAAAAATTGAAAGACTCTGAGGGGTTCTCCCGGCAATTCGCCGACCCGGGTCGGGAAGTCCACCGTATGATCAGCTCTGTCAGGGGAGCGAGGCCACGCTATTTGTGAATAACTGAACAAACCGGGCCAAAAAAATTAAGGGGATTTCTCTTTCGTCTTCTTTGCCTTTTCGATCAGTTCCAGGAGGCTCTCAATCTTCGGCTTTGGCGGCGCAAATATTCGGTCCAGTTCTTCCTTCGAGTAATGCGCCGAGAGAAACTCTTCTATATCCATCCGCTTCTCCCAACAACCGGCGACCCACCGGCAGGGAAGCCTGTTATTCTCCAGACGGCAGTACCTGAAATTGACCTCGCCGCCCAGTTTGGGGCATCGGATCGGTTTTTCATCATACATTTCGATCAATCGATTGAACCTCTTCCTTTTGGGGAAGGCGCACCCGCAGGATGAAACAGATGCATCCTGCGAGTGTACACCTCCTAAGCATCAGTCAACTTGCTTCCCATGAACCATCTTCACAGGTTTGGGCAGGCCTTCAAGGTCTTTCAGGCCTTTCTGAATTTCATCGTCGGGAAGGGCATAGTCCGGAAGTTTACCCGAGAAGAATGCGTCATAGCCGAGAAGGTCCATGAGGCCGTGGCCACTCCAGTTGAGAAGGATCACCTTTTCCTTTCCTTCCGCCTTGGCCTTCTTGGCCTCGTCGATCGCACAAGTCACTGCGTGCGCGGTTTCGGGTGCCGTGATTGACCCCTCTGTCTTCGCCCAGAGAACAGCGTCCTCATAGCACTGATTCTGGTCGTAAGCTCTGGGAGTGATGAGACCCTCCAGAATGCACTGACTGATAAGCGGAGCGATTCCGTGGTATCGGAGACCGCCGGCGTGGATCGGAGGAGGAATGAAGTTATGGCCCAGTGAATGCATGGGAAGAAGCGGGGTCATTGTGGCCGTATCCCCGTGGTCATAGACAAAGGGGGCCTTGGTCATTGTCGGGCAGGCTGTGGGCTCCACCGGATGGATCTCGATTTCCGCTCCATTGATTTTGTCCAGCACGAAGGGAAAGGCGAGGCCTGCGAAGTTGCTTCCACCGCCGGCACAGCCGATAACAACATCCACCTTCTTTTCACCAATTTTTTCCAGCTGTTTTTTGGCCTCAAGGCCAACGATGGTCTGATGCATGAGGACGTGGTTGAGGACACTCCCAAGAGAGTATCGGGTTTTTCCAGACTGGTCAGTCACCGCTGCCTCGATGGCTTCGCTGATCGCAATCCCCAGGCTTCCCGGTGTGTCAGGCATCGTCTCGAGGACCTTCTTCCCAAATTGGGTTTCATTGCTGGGGCTGGGAACGCAGTTGGCTCCCCAGGTCTGCATCATCAGACGGCGGAAGGGTTTCTGGTCGAAACTGATTCGCACCATGAATACCTTGCATTCGATCCCGTATTGAGCGCAAGCAAAACTGAGGGCGCTTCCCCACTGGCCCGCCCCCGTTTCCGTCGTCATACGCTTAATGCCAAATTCCTTGTTGTAATAAGCCTGGGCGACAGCCGTATTTGGCTTATGGCTACCCGGAGGACTCACTCCCTCATTTTTGTAATAAATCCGAGCAGGCGTCCCGAGGGCCTTCTCCAGAGCAAAAGCTCGATGGAGCGGGGTTGGCCGCCAGAGCCACAAGACATCCATCACGCCCTGGGGAATATCGATCCAGCGCTGTTGGCTGACCTCCTGCTCAATGAGGTTCATGGGGAAAACCGGGGCGAGGGCATCGGGGCCGATGGGTTTACCATCAGGACCCAGGGGGGGCTGAAGGGGATCGGGTAGATCGGCCTGGATGTTGTACCACTGCTTGGGCATTTCATCCTCAGTCAATAGCGTTTTAACTGCCATGATCTCCTCCTTACGATTTGAATGTGTCTATCCCATGATGCGACCGGATTTCGTTCTGGCCTGCACCTCCTTTCCTATGAGAATAAATAAGAAACTGGGAAGCTATCGAAAAAAGCAAAGCAGGTTACTGCATAGCATCATTCCTAAGGTTTGTCAAGGAGATTTCCCATCGACGGGTGCAAACCACGCCGTCCAGCGAGTCGCTGCAGGGTGTCCGCGTTGATCGTCGGTCTGGGCGCTTTGTTGGAGCCGCTAGCGCCAGTTTGACAAGACGCTTTGCTTCACTCCAGATCGTGGGTGGAAACACAAAGAACGAGCAGAGTGAGATGAGGGCCCTGTTGAGGGGCCCGTCATCTATTTTTTGAATTCATCCCAGGGATAGTCAATCAGTTCTAAGAGGACGCCATTCGCATCTTTGGGATGAACAAAAGCAAACTCGCAGTTTCTGAAAGGCCTTGCTCCGCCGATGAAGTTGTATCCTTTGGCCTTTAGCTCTTCCATGGCCTCTCGGGTGTTATCGACATTGAGCCCGATGAGCATGATGCCCTCGCCTCTCTTCTCGATGAACTTGGCCACGTCACCGTCCGGGCTGGTGGATTCCATCAACTCGAACCCCACATCACCGAGCCAGTATCTGGCCACCCGAATTTTCTCAGGCTCATCCACATAGGGGTCGTCTGGCTTGGACTTCCCGAGAATGGGTTCCCAGATTTTTCGTGCCGCCTCGAGGTCTTTCACGGCGATACAGATGTGATCGATCTTGTTTACCTTCATGACGTCTCTCCTTTTTTGCAAGCGCTTGGTTGTTAGGGATTAGCTTTCAGTTTCTCGAGGAAGACGAAGATCTGATCTAGCGTTTCAATCCATGCGGCTGACGCTTTGGCAATCCGAGCGGACCGGTTGTTCTTGTTCCCTCTGCCGACAGCCGACGGCTGATCGCTGAATGCTGGTTGTTTTAGCGCCTGCTCATGTATGGCAGGTTTGCCGTGTGATAGCCGCCGTCTGGAATCTCGTTCTTGATCGCCACGTCTGGACAGACAAAGGCGCAAATACCGCACTCCTCACAGAGATCGAGGAGAATGGTGGCTTTCTTGTTGAAGAGCGTAATAATATTCACGGGACACTGCCGAACACACAAACCACATCCGGTGCATTTGTAAACATCAACCCACGGGAACATCCTGACCTCTCCTTCCCTATTTTTCGCTTAGTGTTTTATCCGGTGATAGGTCTGATAGGGGGCAAAATCCACCCTCATTCCCATCCGATAGCCGTCATGGATGGCTCCGTATGCCCTCCTGACCTGGACCGCATCGCCAATCATGTAAACATCCTTGGCGTATTTCCCATATTTGACGCTTCTGTTGGGAGCGAGCATCGCAATGACCACGGTATCGGCCGGAAGGGTCTCCTCATTGCCATCGGGAGTCGTGACGAGCACCCCCGCGTCGGTGATCTCCTTAACCCTTGTCTGAGTCACCTGAGCAACATTTCCGTCCTTTAGTTTGAGCATGTATCTCCAGATATAAGAGGGATTGACGTCGGCCCCGAATTTCTTCTGTTCACCGACAATCGACACCTGGCAGTCCTTGTGCTTATCGATGATGTAGAGCGCCGTGGATATCGCAATGCCGAGTCCTCCCACGATGACAACCTGTTTCCCGGGTTTGGCCTTTCCTTCGAGGACATCGAGGGCACCGACGACATGTTTTTTGTCACTGCCGGGAATGGCTTCCAGGTCATGCTGCGCCCCAGTCGCAATGATTACGGTATCTGCTTTCTCCTTTTCGAGGAGATCTTTATCGACCTCCTTCTTGAGGACAATCTTGGCACCGTGCTTCTTGCACTGGGACTCAGCATAGTTGGCGTATCGCATCAGTTCATCATCGCCCCAGGGGCCGTGAGCCGCCGCTGCAAGTTGTCCACCCACATGATCGGTCTTCTCATAGACCGTCACGTCGTGCCCTTTCCCGGCGGCGACGAGTGCTGCGGTCAGCCCCGATGGTCCAGCACCCACGACAACGACTTTCTTTTTCTCCCCCGACTTTGGAAACCCGTAAAAGCCCCATTCTGGCTCGGCCTCATGGCCGAGGGATGGTCTCACGGTGCAGCAGAGCTCGGTATCGCGAAAGAGCCTGGCCAGACAGACATTGCAGGCAATGCAGGGGATGATGTCCTGTTGGCGGTCTTCCATGATCTTTCGGGGAAGAAAAGGATCAGCGATCATGGGTCGGCACATCTCCCAGTAATCGAGCTTGCCCTCGGCCATCGCCTTTTCCGGGATGTCCGGAATGAAGAGCCGGTAGGCCATGCTCACCGGGACCTTGACGTGCTGTTTAACCTCTTCCGAAATAAAAAGCCAGTTTCCCATGGGGACATCCCGGGTGATGACCGGAATCAGCGACTCCTGCCACCCGGCGGTGACGCTGATGTAGTCACAACCTGCCTCGACAGCCAGTTTGATCGATTCCAGGCTCTCCTCGGGTTTATTACCGTTCCGGTCGTCCAGGAGTTCCCGCCCACACAGCCGGATTCCGACTGCCACATCCTCGCCGATCTCCTTTCGGATAGCCTTGACGATATCAGTCATGAACTTGGACCGCCCTTTGATGTCTCCCCCATACTCGTCGGTCCGTATGTTCGTGTAGGAGGAGATGAAATTTGAGATCAGATAACCCACAATCCCGGAGATCTCCACGATGTCATATCCAGCCTCGACCGTTCTCCGGGCACCGTCAATATGCTCCTGGATGCAGATCTCGATCTCTTCACGGCTCATCTCTTTGGGGGGTCGGAAAATGGGGAGCTTCTGGGGAACATCAGAGGGTCCATGGGTAAAGGGGAGTTCGATGCCTCCCACCCGACCACAGTGCATCAACTGGAGACAGGCGACCGCGTCATGCCGGTGAATGACATCGGCGATTTTTTTCAACCCTGGGATGAATTTGTCATCCCAGATCGCCATCATCCCCACGTAGCCTTTGCCAATTCCCAGGCGATCTGTGTAGGCTCCTTGGGTCGTTACGATTCCAGCCCCACCCCTTGCCTGTGCCTCCATATAGGCCACCTCTTTGTCAGCCACGTAACCATCTCTGTAATTGAAGTTCGTTTCGGTGGAGGCGTACTTGATCCGGTTTTTCGTCTCAACCCTGCCGATCTTTCCGGGGCTGAAGATGTGAGGGTATTTCTTGACACCTGGTAGTTGCATTTCTTTCCTCCCCAAAATCTCATGAATCTGAAGCTAAACTCGGGGCTTTGTTCTTTTTTTCACTTTAGATAACCCTTCTAACATGCGCGGTCTTTTCAAGTCAAGAAAAATCAGTCCTGCCACTCATTTCGTCTCCGGTTGGAATTCTGTTGACAGGTAAGTTCCCTTTTCCTTAGGATAATGGCGCCCTCGAGGTGAACTCGTTTCGGTGGTGATGCCTTGAAGAGACTGAAAGATCAGAATCTGTTTGTTGTCTCCGTAATTGGTGAAGACAGGGTCGGACTCGTTGCCGCAGTCACGGGCTTTCTGTTTCGGGAGGGTTTGAACATCGTCGACATCGAACAGACCGTCATTCACTCCCAGTTTACCATGGTGATTCTGGTGGAGCCGGTGAAGCGTGCCCTGAATGAAGAGCGGTTGAGATCAGGGTTGGCAAGGATCGCGGAAAGCCACGGTATGAATATTTCGTTCTTCCCGCTCAGGGAATTCAAAGGGCTTCGACTGGCTGAGACCAAGAAGGGCTTCATGCTCACGATCCTCGGCACGGACAAACCCGGCGTGGTTGCCGCCATCTCCGAAGTCCTGAGCCGTTACGGCGTGAACATTGAACGGATCAAGATGATCGCTCGAGGAGAGCTCCTTGCCATGGAGATGTTTGTCGATATTCGAGAGGCGGAATTCTCAGAACTCCGGAGGGCGTTGGTCGCCGTGGCCGAGAAAATAGGGATGGACATCGTCGTTCAGCCGGAGAAGATCTACCAAAAGCGGAAAAAACTGATCGTATTCGATATGGATTCAACCATCGTCGATGCAGAGATCATCGATGAACTTGCGCAGCGGGCTGGAGCCGGCCAAAGGGTCCGAGATTTGACGGCAAAGGGCATGAGGGGGGAAATCACCTACGAGGAGTCTCTGAGAAGGCGGGTCGGCTATCTTAAGGGGTTGTCAATAACCAGCCTTGATACGATCGTCAAGAGTCTCAAATTGACCACGGGCACGGAGGAGCTCATTTCAGCGCTGAAGGAGATGGGATTTAAGATTGCGTTGATCAGTGGCGGATTCACCTATTTCACGGACGTGCTCAAAAAACACTTGGGATTTGACTATGCCTTCGGGAATGAGCTGGAGATCCGCGACGGTGTGCTTACGGGAAGGATCAAAGGGCCTGTCATTGATGCAGGTGCGAAGGCCGACATCGTTCAGGAAATATGCCGCTTGGAGGGGATAGGCCAGGATGAGGTTGTGGCCGTGGGAGACGGCTCAAATGATCAGATCATGGTGGCCAATGCGGGACTCGGAATTGGTTTTAATGCAAAGGAGATTCTAAAACAAGTTGCCGACGGGTCGATTTCGAAGGATCACCTCAAGGGGGTGCTCTACTGTATGGGGATCGCGTATAGGTAAAGGAGGAGAACCTTATGGAAAAGAAGGCCGTATCAACCGAAAGGGCTCCGAAAGCGATTGGGCCGTATTCTCAAGCGGTTCAGGCGGGCAGATTTCTATTTCTCTCGGGACAGATCCCATTGGATCCATCAACCGGGGAAATGGTTGAAGGGGGGTTTCAAGTCCAAACCCAGAGGGTCATGGACAATCTCAGGGGGGTTTTAGAATCCCAGGGTCTGGGAATGGAAAGCATTGTTAAAACCACGATCTTTCTCACCGATATGGGAAATTTCTCGGAAGTGAATGAAATTTACGGGAGCTATTTTTCAGAGGAACCACCAGCCCGCTCGACGGTCGAAGTCAGCAGTCTTCCACGAGGAGCCGCCATCGAAATCGAGGCCATCGCCCTAGCGGCGAAAACCGCATGAGTCCCCATGGGTGATTCCAATCCACGGCTTCGCAAGATTGGATTTCCGGGGAAGAGGTCTTGCGGTGATCTTCCCGTCCCAGGCGACAAGGCTGAATCGGTAGGACATCCAGTCGAGGCGAAGCAGGGAGACCCCCATCTGATCTATCTGGGGTTCTCACTGAAGAATTCCCCCTTCGCTCTCCGGACCAAATTTCTGACCCGTTCTAAGGCTTCCCGCCATGCGGCGGGACTCGACCTGAACCCTGACGGGCCACTCCGTGTCTAAACTCGGCCTGGCGGCCTCAGACAGTAGAAGCTCGCCCCTCCGGGGACGCTTCGCTGGTGCTTTGAATTTTAAACCTTGACATCTTAATACGTACGATCAGTTTTGGTGTGATTTTCACAAATTAGTTTTGAGACGTGATACTCGGGGCATACTTTCGTGCTACCGAACTGGTTGACCGATGAGCTCTGTTAGCAGGATCTTGGTGAAATGATAGTTTCAAATTCTGATACTATTCTCGGATCTGTCAGGTTTAGGCGATGGATTCTGGTCCTGTTGTTGACTCGTTTGAAGGCCTGACATACAATAGTCTGGCTTTTGCCCCTGAAAGGAGCTCATCCATGAAGAAATACCTTTTTTCGCCCGGCCCAACGATGCTGCCCCCGGAGATTCTCCTGAAGATGGCCGAGCCGGTCATGCACCACCGTGAACCCGAATTCGCAAGAATTCTTGGAGAGGTTCGAGAAAATCTGAAATACCTATTTCAGACCAAAGCGGAGGTTCTCGTATTCACATCGTCTGGGACCGGCGCGATGGATGGGGCCGTGTCAAATCTCCTGAGCAGAGGCGATAAGGCGGTCGTCGTGAGGGGAGGAAAATTCGGCGACCGTTGGGCCGAGATCTGTGAGGCCTACGGCATCGAGGTGAGGTCGATCGACGTTCCGTGGGGAGAGGCTGTTGATCCTGATCAGGTGGCGGCTGCACTGGGAGAGGACGGGTCGATCCGTGCCGTCTACACGACGGCGAGCGAGACCTCGACGGGTGTCATGCATCCGATCAAAGAACTCGCGGCGATCACCCATCAGTATAAGGAGACGGTCATCGTGGTCGACGCGATTACAGGGATCGGGGTATTCGACCTTCCCATGGACGCGTGGGGGATCGACGTCTTGGTCACGGGTTCTCAAAAGGCCCTGATGCTCCCGCCAGGATTGTCTTTTGTGGCACTCAGCGACAAGGCCTGGCGGCTGGTGGAGCGCTCCGACCTTCCGAAGTACTACTTCGATTTCAAAAAGGAACGGAAGAAACTCGAGGGCAATGACACGTCCTTTACGCCAGCCATCACGCTCGTTATCGGCCTCCGGGATTCCCTCAAAATGATTCGGGAGGAGGGACTGGAAGCGGTGTTTGCTCGACACGGGAAACTGGCCGAAGCCGCCCGAGCGGCTGTCAAAGCACTGGGTTTGGACCTCTATGCCGAAAAGTCGCCAAGCAATGCGCTGACAGCGGTGAAAATACCGGAGACGATCGGAGCCAAAGAACTGAAGAGCAACTTCTACGAACGATTTGGCATCACCGTGGCAGGAGGCCAGGATCAGGCCAAGGGGAAAATCATCCGTATCGCCCATCTGGGCTACTACAATCGGTTGGACGTGATCATGGTGATCTCTGCCCTGGAGATGCTTCTCAAAGAGATGGGTCACCGTTTTGAGCTCGGCGCAGGGGTCAAGGCCGCTGAAGAGGTATTGATGTGACGGCCTTCTCGACCTATCGACTCCAGAGCGAACAAGAACGGCTGGGAGGCGCTAGAAAGACCAAAAAGGTGGTCTGAGCAGGTCGTGTCCGTTGTTCGTGGTCCGTTGGTCACAAATCGGAATCTGTGCATCGGCAAGATGAGGGGGAGAAGTCTCATCGCGCATTTCTCTCCTCCGAGTGATTTGAATGCTGACGACTGACGGCGGGCAACCGACATCGCCAGAAAGGAACGCTGAGAGCTGAAAAGCGACCTCGCATGCGATCAGGTCAGGGTTTAGACGATGAGTGAGTACCGAGTGTTAGTCAGTGACAAGGTATCGGAGAAAGGTTTGGAGATACTCAAGAGGGCCGGGGGGATCTCTGTCGATGTGAAGACTGGTATCAGTGCGGATGAGCTGAAATCGCTCATCAAAGCGTACGATGCCCTGGTCGTGCGGAGCTCGACCAAGGTGACGGCTGAGGTGATCGAAGCAGCAGATCGGTTAAAGGTCATCGGTCGGGCTGGAATCGGCGTGGACAATGTCGATGTTCCAGCGGCCACCCGGAAAGGAATTGTGGTCATGAACACCCCTCAGGGCAATGCGGTGGCAGCGGCCGAACACACGATCTCCTTGATGTGTGCCCTGGCCCGAAACATTCCCCAGGCCACAGCGCTTCTCAAGGCGGGGACATGGGACAGAAGCCGGTTCATGGGGGTGGAATTGAGCGGTAAAACGCTGGGACTCGTTGGGGTTGGCAATATCGGAAGTATCGTGGCCCAGCGAGCGCAGGGTCTGATGATGAAGGTCATTGTCTATGACCCGTACGTGACGGAAGAGATGGCCAAGGCCAAGGGAGTCGAGTTGGTCTCTCTCGATGAGCTTCTCGACCGATCTCATGTCATATCGGTCCACACACCCTTGACCGACGAAACAAGAAACATCATCGATCAGGAGGCCTTCGAGAAGATGAGGCCCGGGGTCATGATTATCAACTGTGCCAGGGGCGGTATCATAAATGAAAAAGCCCTCCACAAGGCACTGAAGTCCGGGAAGGTGGCTGGTGCGGCCCTTGACTGCTTCGAAGTCGAGCCTGCCGTAGGGAATCCACTTTTTGAGTTTGACCGGGTGATCTGTACCCCACACCTGGGGGCTTCCACCGATGAGGCTCAGGAAAACGTAGCGATTGCCATTGCCGAACAGTTGGTGGACTACCTGAATAACGGGGTCTTGCAGAATACCGTTAACGTCCCGAGTGTGAGCCTCGAGCTCCTCCCTCAGCTGATGCCATTCTCTGATTTGGCCGAAAGACTCGGAGGGTTTGTGGCTCAGCTCTTTCATTCTGCCATTGAGAATGTGGCGATCAAATACGTGGGAGAGGTGACAAAATTTCCCGTCGCCCCCCTCAAGGCGGCGGTTCTCAAAGGCCTTCTCCATCCGCATGTGGGTGATGTTGTCAACTTTGTCAATGCCCCCCTGATGGCTGAGGAGCGAGGCATCAAGGTCACCGAGCAAAGCACCTCAAAAGCCGAGGACTACGCAAGCCTGATTTCGGTATTTGCCTCTTCACGGGAGGAGTCTCACTCGATTACCGGGTCCCTTTTTGGCAGGAGGGAGCCGAGGTTGGTCGAGCTCGACGACTGTCCGCTGGGCGGGGTGCTGGCTGGACATCTTCTGCTCATACGGAACGAGGATCGTCCGGGTGTCATCGGCAACATCGGAACGCTCCTCGGGAAGAACAATATCAATATCGCCTCTATCAAGGTGGGCCGCGATCGAGCAGGGGGGACGGGCATGACCCTGTTGAAGTTCGATGCACGCCTTTCGCAGGCACTGATCGACGAGATGGGGAAATTCCCTCACGTGCTTTCAGTGAAACAGCTCGAACTTCCGTAGGGATGAAGAAGTCTCCTTGGATGGAGGATAATTACGACAGCTTGCTGACGGGATGCTTTTTTCCTTTCTGCCCTTTCAGCAGAAAGGAAAAAGGAATCTCCTCTCTGCGGTCTCCGCGTCTCGAATGATCCCGCTAGGCAGGCGGGAGAGTGGGTGGTAAACAAGTGATCATAATAGAGACCCCTTTCATCTGATTTCGGCAAATGCAAACAATTCAATCCTCCTGGTAACAAAAAGGCTAGGAAAGAGCGTTATGAGGAAGGAGAAACCAAGAAGTGTTGTCGTTGTGGGTGCCCAGTGGGGAGACGAGGGCAAAGGGAAGGTCATTGACCTGCTGACCGAATTCGCTGACGTCATCGTCCGATTCCAAGGGGGAAACAATGCGGGCCATACCCTGGTCGTCGGCGGAGAGAAGTTTATCTTTCATCTCATCCCCTCGGGGATCCTCCGCGAGACCAAGCGCTGCGTCATTGGGAGTGGGGTCGTCATTGACCCGGGGGTTCTGATCGAAGAAATCGATGAACTCAGGAAGCGGGGATACTTCCCGAACGACGCTCAGCTTCTGATCAGCGAAGAGGCCCATTTGATTATGCCCTATCATAAGAAGATAGACGTGGCCCGGGAAAGGCTTCAGGGTCGTGACAGGATTGGGACGACCGGCCGGGGGATCGGTCCAGCCTATGAGGATAAAGTGGGCCGCTGCGGGATAAGGATCGTCGACCTTCTCGACGAGGGCGTCTTTGAGAGAAAACTGGAGAACAATTTGGTCCAAAAGAACTTTCTCTTGACCCAGTTCCTCGGTGAGGAGTCCTGTTCAAAGGATGAAGTCCTCGAGCAATACATGGATTTCCGAACGAGAATTGAGCCTTTTGTCGCCAACACATCTGTCTTTCTCAGCGATGCGATGAATAGAAATGAAAGGATTCTCTTTGAGGGCGCTCAGGGGTGCTTCCTGGATGTGGATCATGGGACCTACCCCTATGTGACCTCTTCCAATACCGTGGCGGGTAATGCGTGTGCGGGTGCGGGTGTTGGCCCCACATACATCGACTATGTCCTGGGCGTTTCGAAGGCCTACACCACTCGGGTGGGCGAAGGTCCTTTCCCAACGGAGCTCAAAGACGAGATGGGAGAGAAAATTCGAGAGCGAGGAGGGGAGTATGGCGCGACCACCGGCCGGCCGAGACGATGCGGCTGGTTTGATGCAGTGATGGTAAACCATGCGTTGAGGCTAAATGGCGGCAGCGGGCTCGTCATTACCAAGCTCGATGTTCTCGATGATGTGGAACGAATCAAAATCTGTACTGGCTACAAGCACAAGGGGAAGGTGCTGAAGGTCGTTCCGGCGAGTATTGAAGTCTTGAAGGAGTGTGAGCCTCTCTACGAGGGATATGAAGGATGGCTTGAGAGCACGCGGAATGCCAGAAAGTTCCAGGAACTTCCTGAGAAAGCGAAGGCCTATATCAAGAGGCTGGAGGATTCCACTCACACCAAGGTCGTTGCGGTTTCCGTGGGTTCGGATCGAGAAGAGACCATTATGATCGAAAACCCCTATCAGTGAGCTTCGGAAAACCGCAAACCTGCCGGGTTATCCTGGGGTTGCCTTTTTTGATCTCATGGGCTACGATTTCGTTCTGAGAAGTCGGACGCCAGCAGTTACCTGAATCCTGACTTCTGACGGCTGCCAACTGATGTGAGGGGCCGTTAACTCAGTCGGTAGAGTATCTGCCTTTTAAGCAGAGAGTCGCTGGTTCGAGTCCAGCACGGCCCATCACGGCTTGGGTCCCCATCGTCTAGTCAGGCCAAGGACACC
>CAYFYO010000024.1:0-46480 GCA_964347335.1 uncultured Thermodesulfobacteriota bacterium | reverse complement strand
CCGATGAACCGACAACTTCTCTGGATGTGATCGTGGAAGCGCAGTTTCTCGACCTCCTGAACAATCTGCGAAAACAGTTCAGTCTGACGATTCTCCTGATCACACACAATCTCGGAAACGTCGCCCAGTTGGCGGACCGGATCACAGTGATGTACGGGGGGACCATTGCCGAGATTGGGGATGCTCATGACATCTTCGAGGAACCGTTACACCCTTATACGCAGGGCCTTCTGGCTTCTATACCGAACATCAAGCTTGATCAGCCAAAGTTGATCACCATGCCCGGGAGTCCCCCTGATCTGGTCGACCCCCCGCCAGGGTGCGTTTTTCACCCGAGGTGTCCCCGTGTCATGGGGATTTGCCGAAGCGAAAGGCCCGTTGTTCCTCAGAAAGACGGTCGCCTGGTTTCTTGCTGGCTATACAGGTAGCGGAGAAAATGGAAGAATTCCTAGTGGTTGATAACCTGAAAAAACATTTTCCTCTCGAAAAGGGGCTTATCGACAAACTACTCGCAAAGGAGAAACGCTTTGTCAAAGCTGTTGACGGGGTCTCTTTCTCGATCAAGAAGGGAGAGGTCCTCGGTCTTGCAGGAGAAAGCGGATGCGGGAAGACGACGACCGGGAGGCTCGTTTTGCGGCTTCTCGAGCGAACCTCAGGGGAGGTTTTCTATAATGGGAAATCGATATTCTCCTACTCGAAAAAAGAAATGGAAAAGCTGCGGGAGAAGTTCCAGATCATCTTCCAGGATCCTTATGCCTCGTTGAACCCCCGAATGTCCATTGGAAAGGCAATTGGTCACCCCCTGGTCATTCACAATCAGTATAGCCAGACTGAGCGACAGGAGATCTGCTTTCAGATCATGGAAAAGGTCGGCTTGACCCCTGCATCGTTTCTGTACAAGAAATACCCTCATCAGCTCTCTGGGGGCCAGCGGCAAAGGGTTGTGATCGCCAGGGCGCTCGTGACTAACCCTGACTTCGTGGTGGCCGATGAACCGATTGCGATGGCAGACGTTTCTGTAAGGTCCATGATCCTGGAGCTGATGATACGGCTGAAAGAAGAATTCGACCTAACCTACCTTTTTATCACCCATGATCTGGCCACGTGTAAGTATATCTGTGATCGCGTGGCCATCATGTATCTCGGGGAAATCGTTGAGATCGGACCGCTCGAGGAGGTGTTTAAGCATCCAGTCCATCCCTACACCGGGACGCTTCTCGCTGCTGTGCCTGTCCCAGATCCCAAGTATCGGAGAACCCAACCCATGCCCAAGGGTGAAGTGCCGAGTTCAATCAACCCGCCACCTGGTTGCCGGTTTCATCCCCGGTGCCCGTCTGCGAAGTCAATGTGCAACACTCATGAACCTCAGCTTGTGGAAGTAAGTCCAGACCACTCGGTATCGTGCTTCCTGGAATAAGTCCCATCATAAGGGTTCGAAACGGGCTGTGAAATGCCTTAAGACAGGCGGTTCGTAAACGATGCGCATGCCTTTCAGGGTATCCCGCTTCTCAAATACCTCACCCAGACACTCCACCACATAATCCATGTGGCTCTGTGTATAGACTCGCCTGGGGATGGCCAGGCGCACCAGCTCAAGCTTCGGAGGTTGGAAGGCGCCGGTCTCGGGGTCAGTCTTGCCGAACATGACACTCCCGATCTCACATGATCTGATTCCCCCATGTAGATAGAGCTCACAAGCCAAGGCGTGACCCGGGTATTCATGGGGGGGGATATGGGGCAGAAATGCTTTGGCATCAAGGTAGATGGCGTGGCCACCGGGTGGCTGAAAGATGGGGACACCAATCTGGTTCAGTTTTTCACCCACATAGTTCACCGAGCGAATTCTGTACCTGAGATAGTGTTCGTCCAGGACCTCCTCCAGGCCCTGAGCGATCGCTTCGAGATCATGGCCGGCCAGCCCCCCATAGGTCGGAAACCCTTCGGTGACAACCAGGATGCTTCTCGCCTTCTGGGCGAGATCGTCTTCATTGACAGCGAGAAAGCCGCCGATATTTACGAGGCCGTCTTTCTTAGCACTCATGGTGCATCCATCCACATAGCTAAACATCTCCCGCGCGATCTCGCGTGTGCGCCTTCGCGAATAGCCAGGTTCCCTCAGCTTGATAAAGTATGCGTTCTCTGCAAACCGGCAGGCATCGAGAAACAAAGGGATGCCATAGGCGTGACATAACTCTGAGGTTCTTCGGATATTCTCCATGGAGACGGGTTGCCCACCATTGGCATTGTTCGTCACCGTGAGCATGCAGAGCGGGATATGCCTGCGCTCCTTCTGGCGCAAGAGGGATTCCAAGGCTTCCAGGTCCATATTGCCTTTGAAGTCCCCTGGGGCTGAAGGGAGGGTCCCCTCTGAGATCGGGAGATCGACGGCCTCAGCCCCGCTCATCTCGACATTCGCTCGCGTCGTATCGAAGTGGGTGTTGTTGGGAACGATTCTCCCTTCTCCTCCCGTGATGGTGAAGAGGATTTTTTCGGCTGCTCTGCCCTGATGGGTTGGGATGATGTGGCGAAAACCAGTGATCTCTCTCACGGTTTGCTCGAAGCGGTAGAAACTCCTTGAACCCGCATACGCTTCATCGCCTTCCATGATCCCGGCCCACTGCTGGGCGCTGAGCGCCGCCGTACCGCTGTCTGTGAGGAGATCAATAAGGACCTCTTCGGCGTGGATGTTGAAAAGGTTGTAGCCAGCGTCCGTTAGGACGCGTTCACGTTCTCTCCGAGTCGTAAATCTGATGGGCTCGACGGTTTTGATCTTGAAAGGTTCAATAATGGTCTTCATCGACTTCACCTCAAGAGGGTCGTGCTTTTCTGCTCAGAAGGTTCTTCTGGTATGGTCTGGGCACGAATTGGAAGTGATCTGATTCACGAGGAGTTTCCTGAGTTTTCAAAGCAAGAAATTTTCGACTGTTTGATGTTTCAGGAGAATCTTGAATCTTTTTGATGGAACGTCCATATCCCTTCGCTCCCTTGCTCTCGCGTTGACCCTTTCGCAGCTCGCAGGCGGGAATACTTGCCCCTTCCCCGCTCTAAAGGCGGGGTTTTCCCCTTCCTGCTCGGCCTCGATGGGTCCCCAACGCTTCCGCAAACGTCCCTCAGGGACATGAGCGTTCACAAAACTGAGCAAACTTCTCTCTGATTCACGCCGCAACCCCCAGGAATTTCTTCAGGATTTCGCGTTCGGCATCCTCCAGGTACCGTCGATGATCATCGGACCCTCTCTTCGACCCTCGAGCGAGCTCGGAAGCTCTTTGGGAAATCTCTTTTTGGACTTCACGATCGTTTAGAAGATCCTGGCGGCTCAACTCTATGAGGTCTTCATAGGGAGAGCATGGACGACGAAGCTGGACATGTCTGACTGCCTCCGCGAAGCTTAAATCGCGGCACCAATAGAGATAAGCCATAGCGACGAGGGGCGATCGGCCGACCCCGGCGTTGCAGTGAAGATAGACTTTATGACCCGAGGCGAGGAGTTCCGCCAGAGTTCTCACTGCTTCGGGGAGAAATCTTCGCTGATCTTCGTAATCAAAGTCCCTGATGGGAACACGCCGTATTTTGACAGAAAGCTCTTTATAGCGATTCTCCAAGGAAGACCAATGGAGTCCCTTTTCCCGAAGGTCCTCATCGGTTTGAAGGTTGAGGACAGCGGTGATGCCACAGAGGCGCTTCAGTTTTTCGATATCTCTAGAACCGTCAGGATACGTCCCCACATAGAGTTCTGGAAGGATTTGGTTAAAAAAGATCATGCTATCCCCCTCAAGCGTATCGGGCGTTCTCTTCAACGTCGAGGTCGGTGGTGGGGTAGTCAGAAACGGAAAGCCGAGCGGTTGTTTTGTCCGCATAGAAAATCATAGAGTATCGCCCCAGGAGGATTGGTTGTCAAATTGTGGCCTCCTGCGCCAATCCTTAGGTGCCTGATTCCTCATCTCGTGAATCCTCTCTTTTCTGCGACCAAAGACGAGTGAGTTTTGATCCAGCCCAGAGGAGGAGAAGGGCGGTCATGAGGGAGTGGCTAACCCAAAAAAACTCCCTTCCATGGAATGCTCTCTCCCAGTAAGATACGGGTGCTGGGAATTTGAGGTCGGACAGGGGAAAAAACAGGGCGTATCCATCACTGACATGGGTTAAGGCGTCAAATAGAATGTGCAGCGCCCAACCCAAAAGAAAGGGAAAGACCCGTCTGGAAGTCTCGTTCTTCAGAATCGCGAGGATGAGGAGGGATGTGCCCCCCCAGATGACGAATGAATGGGCGGACTTGGCAATCGGAGAATTCCAGATCGTGTCCCACAGGGGGTCGACCATCCATTCCATGAAGCTTTCGTAAAAGAGGATTCTTGGGAGAAAGGCGACCATATAGATGATGTCTGGCAGGATACCTCCAACGCCGACTTTCCATGCATAAGGTTTTCGGTAGAATATCGCCGTGTTCCAAAAAAAGTGCTCATAAAAGGTCACCGGGAGCCGACCCCTCTGATTTTCGCATTGATTTTGAATCTATCCAAAATTCTATCAGGAATATGCCAGTCGGAACAACGCCCGCCTGAGAGGGTCCACGAGAGGGGTTCGGGCCGCAAGGGCCGGTCGAAAAAATCACGCGACTTCAGTTCACTAACCTTTGTCTTTTCAAGCCATTCAAAGTTATGTTAAAGAGACTCCTGAGCCTCGAGCCGTCAGGAGGTGGCCGAGGGATCTTGGAAGGCGAGGTCTTCCGGCCTCTTGCGGGTCTCGGTGAAAAGAGTTGGCCTGAGGCCGAAACGGGGGAAAGACTTTTTGCGTGCCGATGGAATTTCTTTCTGAAAGGGGAGAGACAATGAGTCGAGTTGCATTTGTGGAGACAGAGAGCCGGGAAAATGGGGTTAGGGATACCCTCGGGGCGATGGATTTCAACCCGGTGAAGGGCAAAAAGGTTCTTATCAAGCCGAATTTCAACACGGCTGATCTTGCGCCTGGGTCCACGCACAACGATACTTTACTGGCGCTGGTGGATGAGATCTGGAAGATGGGAGCCGAATCGATTTCACTGGGGGAGCGGAGCTATCCTCTGACCCGAGAAGTGATGGATCAAAAGGGTATCGTCACGCCTCTCATGAAAAAAGAAGTCCAGATCATCAATTTCGATGAACTCGATGAAAAGGATTGGGTCGAGTTCAAGCTCAAGGATACTTGCTGGTCTCATGGTTTTCGGATTGCCCGGCCTATCCTGGAAGCGGAGTCTCTGGTGTCAACCTGCTGTCTGAAAACCCATCAATACGGTGGTGTCTTCACCATGTCTCTCAAACTGCATGTCGGCGTGGTTCCCACCTTCCGGCATGGCTTCCAATACATGGAGGAGCTTCACGGATCGCCGGACCAGCAGAAGATGATTGCGGAGATCAACGCGCCTTTCTCCCCAGACCTGATCGTCCTGGATGGAGTTGATGCCTTTGTCGATGGCGGTCCGATGACGGGGAAACGAAAGAAAGGCAATGTTTTTCTCGCTTCTTCAGACCGGATTGCGATGGATGCTGTGGGATTAGCCATTCTCAAGGTTCTGGGAAGCAACAACGTGATCATGGGACGGAGCATATTCGAGCAGGAACAGATTTCGAGAGCGGTAGAGCTCGGCCTTGGTGCATCCTCGGCCTCAGAAATCGATGTGGTTGCGGCAGATCAGGAGAGTCAGCCCTATCGCGATCGCGTGGTTGAGATGCTCATGACCGGATGAACTATCAGAACGAAGCGAACCAGCAGGACACCAGAAGAGAATCCTCTCTGTTTCCGGCCGGCAGAATGACTTTATCGTTCTGGAGAAACCCATATGGAACAGCAGAAATTCGATTTACCTGAAACGGATCCATTTTCAACATTGGATCGTGAGATTGCCCGATTGAATACGTTCTTCTCTGGACTTGATTTGGAAGGTTGGAAGAGACCGACGCGCTGTGAAGGATGGACTGTGCGTGACATGGTGGCACATTTCGACAGTAACGAGGAGTACGATGAAGCATGTCTGAATGACCGCCTTGAACCACTCCTGGCGGATTTCAAGGAACTCGATCAATTCAATGCCAGGCAGATTCAGAAACGTGCCCATTTGTCAAACGAAGAGATTCTTAATCAGTGGCGGGAAAGACAGGGTAGGGTGCGCCGGGCCTGGGAAAAACTGGGCCTGAGCGCGATGATTCCAACCTCGATTGGACCTTATCCGCTCCATGCTCAAATCTGGCATCTCACTTCAGAGTATGCCACCCACGCCGATGACATGGGCGTCGAAGTGCCGCCAGCCGAGCAGCGAGAGAGGATTATGTGGAGGTGTCAGTTTTCTGCATTTGCCGTGCAAGAGAGAAAGCATCCCCCTGGCCTTGAGCGAAGTGGTGATCGGATGATCATTGCCGTGGAAGATCATCAACTCGATTTGCCACCCGAGGACTTCATCGCAGCGGTATCCGGTCGGCTTCGCCTTCCTGAAGGTCCGGCAGACCGGCGGATTGTTCAGGCACTTCGAACGCTTGGCTGATCATGAGATCATGGTGATCCTGAACCCACCAAACGATCCTCATCGCAGGACAATTTTGAAAAGCCATTAAGAGAAACAAAATGAGGTTAAAAGAGAAGAAAACAGGGTCTCTCTTTTATGGATGGTACGTGGTCGCCTCCGCATTTGCGATCCTTTTTTTTAACTCCGGGGCTCGGTTCTCCTTTGGGGTTATCTTCAAGCCAATGATTGGCGAATTCGGTTGGGACCGGGGCGATTTCTCTTTTGCCTTTTTTCTCAATATGACCGTCTACGCGCTCTCTCTTATATCGGTCGGGAAATTGTACGACCGATATGGTCCGAAGTGGGTGATTGTGGTTTCAACGGTTTTTCTGTCAGCAGGATATGTGCTGGCCTCTTTCATTCAGTCTCTGTGGCAGTTTTACCTCTGTTACGGGATCATCGCGGCCGTGGGGATCGGGGGCACTTCTGTAACCCTCATGGCAGCGATCACAAGCAAGTGGTTTGAAAAGTGGCGGGGAGCGGCGGTCAGCCTGGCCTTGTCGGGCAACTGCCTTGGACAATTTGCGCTGGTTCCGCTTTTCACCATCTTTGCGTCCCGTTACGGCTGGAGGCCCTCATACTTGGCCATCGGCTTGATCATGCTCGTGGTCAACATGACCCTGGCCCTTCTCGTCATCAGAGGTCACCCAGATGATCTGAGACAAGTCCCGTATGGCCGACAGCAGGGAGAGAAAATTCAACAAATCCGAGGTGAAACCTCGGGTGAAAGCTTTCAGAATCTCGGCCTCAGAGCAGCCATGCACACCCGATCATTCTGGTTCTTCCTCGTGGTCATGTTCATCTGTGGGAGCGGTGATTTTTTGGTGACAACCCATCTGATTCCCTTTGTGACAGATCAGGGGATTTCAGCGACGACAGCGGGCAACCTACTGGCCTGGTTGGGACTGATGAGCCTGGGAGGAATACTGGTTGCCGGACCGGTCTCAGATCTCATCGGGAACAAAATCCCCATTGCCCTCGTGTTTGTACTCAGATTTTTATTGTTCGTCCTCATTTTGAAATACCAGAATCTTACCTATTTCTATGTGTTTGCCCTGTTATTTGGTTTCACGTTCTTCATCACGGCCCCGCTCAATACCACGCTGGTTGGAAGACTCTACGGGCTTTCCCACCTCGGTCTGATTTCTGGCCTTGTCGCTACGGTGCATCATATCGGAGGAGGCTTGTGGGCCTATGTCGGTGGCGAGATCTTTGACGAGACTGGAAGCTACCGGATGGCCTTCGTCCTTTCCGCCATTTTGGCTCTTGTTGCCGTTTTCGGGGCTGTTCTCATTGTCGAGAAAAGGCACCGAGTTGAGCTGTAAAGATCAATGTTCTGAAGACGGGGTGAAAGGCCGGGCGGACGTTCCCTGAGATTTTCTTTCAGGTTAAACCGGATGATTCGCGAATCCGAGAGATCCGTGAATCATGCAGACTAACCGATGAGAAACCTCAGAACCCAGAAGTATCCGATCCCACCCACGAGGATTATCAGTGCCGGGAGCCAAAGGCGACGGTACACACTCGACCAAGAGGCTTTAAAATAATCGTTGCTCAGAATCAAGCAAAGGTGGAGGGGCGACAGGAGAACACCCGCGATCCCAGAAACGTATGCCAAAAGGACCAAAGGGAGCTTCATGTCCAAGGCCCCCATCGTATTGATCATAGGGACGACGATTGGAAAAGTCACCCCGACAAAGGCGAGGGGTAACCCGGAGATTGTGCCGACCGTTATTGGAAGGAGAACAACCATCCATCCCAAAGGAATCTCCAGATCAATGAGGACCTTGCTGACCTCGTTGATGGCACCGCTTCTCTCCATGACCGTCTTGAAAACAAAGACTCCGGCCAGGGTCAGCCACATGCGAAACATTTTTGGATCGAATAGGATCCGCCTCACCTGTTGGGGCTGGATGCTGCGGTCCCACCAGGTCCACCCGACGGCGGAAAACAACCCAAGAACCAGTCCTGCCTCCCTAGGCAGGACGGCCAATGTCTGATTCGCCTCGGAGAATTGAACGAGGATGGCGAACGCCACCCCAGGCAGGATGGCCAGCACCAGGGGCAGCAGGTCCCGCCACGGACCAGTCTTCTTGCTATAACCATCCTCGGGCAGCGGCTCATGAACGATTCGAGGGACCTGCATTAGTTGAGGCAGGCCCCCTGCCGCTGCCACGGCGGTCATCGGAAGGGCGAGGATAATGTACTGCCACAAGTCGAGTTCCGCAACGGCGCATGCGAGGAGTAAGGCGGGGTAAAAAGGCCACCAGTATTCCCAAATGTGGCGATACCAATAGTTGAGGAAGCTCTTCAGGGATGGAACCAGCTGGTTTCCCCGGTCAAAGGAATCGAGCATCGGCGCCGAAAAGACTGCTCCTCCGGGCATTGGGAGTAGACCGATCAGGGAGGGCAAGGCGACAAGCCCCCAGCGTTTTGCACCCGCCCATCCTCGGAACCTCTTCAGGAGTTCGTCCGTCTGGCCGAGAATCTCCATGGAAGCACTCAGTATAAGGATTAATGTGACGATCAAAGCTATGATGACAGACCTCGCGTCTACCAAGGCAAGTCCAAAAGCACGTAGAATCTCAATCGGACGCATAGAGAAACCCAGGCCCAGAGCGAGGGCCCCAAGTCCCAGGGCCAGCCCGACTTGAGAGGAGAACCGGAGAACCAGGATCACCAGAACAAATACGCCGGCGAGTTTGAACAGAGGAAGTGGAGAGAAAAGATCCATTACGTTCTACCAGGCTCTAAACCTTTAGTTTTTCCAGAATGATCGAAGGAAGGACATCGCGATTTTTTTCCGTGACGGTCAACTCCTCCACCCGTGGCCATGACCGAAGCCTCTGGGTGAAAGGACCTCTTCTCTGATGTATCACGGCCAAGACCATCCGATTAGACTCGAAAACACGCTCCACCAAGTGATGGAAAGCCTGAGAAAAAAGCTCCATCTTACCGATCTCATCGATGACAATGACCAGGTTGTTCTCAACGGCCTTTTCCAGGCAAGAGCCGATAATTCTCTCAAAAAGGTCCACATCGACCCCGTATCGACCCACTCGAAAGGGCCCTCGATGATCGACATGGGCCAGGATACCAGATTCGCCTTCGAGCGTTCGGATCATAAAGCCCTGTCTTTTTCCTTTCTCTCTTATCTCTTCCGTGTAGAATCCGCCAGCCTCGCCCTTGAGGGCTGCGATGACCGCCTTCACGACAGTTGTCTTCCCCACCCCGGGTCTTCCCGTCAACAGTATTTTCGGCACCATCCCCACTTCAAACGGCCCCCAAGGTGTGATGAGGGATTTGTCATTTGGGATATGAGATTTGCGAAATCCCCGGTCTCACATCTCAGATCCCATATCTCCTCTCAGGGTTTGAAAGCCTTATTCTAGAGTTGGAGACTCGAAAATGCAAGGAGACCGGTCCTGAGGGATGCACACCACCGTAGCGTCGTGAGAACTGGAGTCGTTGTTTCGATTTGTTCATGTCGGGAGACCTGTTGCGATCTCTCCATTTTTCGAGTTATAAAAAGGCCAAGGAGAGATATGATGACAAAAATGGAAACCGGGTTAAGTGGGACAAGAGAGATCGTGGTGGAAGACAAGGACCTTGCCAGTTTTCTAGGAAACATCGGCGCAGAGGTTCTGGCCACTCCCCGCCTCGTTTCGCTTCTGGAAGAAGCGGCCCGAACCGCAATCAAGCATTGCCTTGCTGAGGGATCGATAACGGTGGGCACAATGATTCGGCTGAAACATCTCGCGGCCACACCCCCAGGCGCAAAGGTTCGGGCAGGGGCCACCCTCAAGGAGATCGACGGCCGTCGACTCGTCTTTGATGTGTTTGCCTCTGACGACTTTGATAAAATCGCCGAGGGGGAGCATGAGCGTTTCATTGTTTCGAAGGAGAGATTTTTGGAGAAAGTCAGGGGAAAAGTGAGGAGGCTTGGAGTCCAGAGGGACCAGGGATCGGATAAAAGGGGGCCTATTGAATCCCAGGGATAGATTCTCTTGCCAAGCCCTCATGAGTTAATCAGAATCCTCTTACTGGAGTGGAGCCATGAATGAAGAGACCAGTCTCACACTTGAAGAGATTCTCAACACGGCTCTGGCAAAGGAGAAGGCTGCGTTCAACTACTACGACAGCGTGCTAAAGGCGACGAACATAGAGCTCATACGAGACCTACTCCAGGAGCTGAAGAATGAGGAATACAAGCATATCAAGTTGGTGGAAAACAAGATCCGCCGGCTGAATCTGGGGTAGGGGCATCAGACGGTTCTCGAGACCTCATTGGCGTGGTATTCCTTTCAGAGGCAGGTCAGTGTCATGGAGGAGAGACCTCGCCCAAAAAAACTAAGCAGAAGGGAATTCCTGGGGACATGGGCGAAACATTGTGTCCTCTTGGTGTCTCTGGCGGGCCCTTTCTCCATTCTCGCCCCGATCAAAAGTGCCAGGGCTTACACGCTGAAAAGGGGTTGGGGGCTGATTCGGACGAAACTCTCCCCCTTCTACGCTCCTCTTGAAGACGAACGAATTCGATGTGAACTCTGCCCGAGGGAGTGTGTGGTTTCGGAGGGGGAACTCGGCACCGCCTGGGGCAGAGTTCACACTGGATCTCTCCGCCGCCAAGAGGTCTATAAAAGGGAGAGAGCTTTGTCTTAATGAGGCCTTTCTGAGCCATTTGTGCCCGGACGAAATCGGGAAAACCGAAAAGCGAAGCAGTCGCGAGGGCACAGAAGCTCATGCCACAGAGTTTTAGGAAGTTCCGCTTCGTCATGTGAGGTTGAGGGATGTGCTCATCGGCAGGGCAGTTTGCCCTATGGGGCGTCAGGAATTGATCTTTGGAGGGTCCATTCATGGGCGTCATCGATCACGAGCGCACGGTTTGAGTCGCGAATTTCTTATATCAAACTGTATCAGAAAGATCAAAGGATCCGTGTGATGCGTTTTTCGTTGACATCCATGTATATTCATCATCAAAACACGATCGAAGCATCAGATGGACCGGCACCTGGAGGACTCTCGTCCAGGCGGAGGAAAAGGCCTATCGGGATGATGGGGCTACCATTGTCGATCGATTTGGGTGGGGCTCGTTCACGGTGGGTTTTATTATAGCGACGTGTCGGAGGGAGTGGAGCAGGGTGTGGAGATCGACGATGCCATGGCAACCATCCGGCAATCGATTCCGGCCGATATGAACCGAATCACCATGGAACACACATGGAGGTTTCTCAAAAGCAGGGATTTTCGGATCCAGGAGTGAGGGAGAGCCAACGGACGAAGATAAACGACCGATCTTATCCGCCTACCAGGTCTCAAGCTGGGCTGTTAATCCCCCATCAACAAACAGTAGAGACCCGGTCACAAACGAGGAATCGTCGCTCGCCAGGTAAAGCGCGGCGAGCCCAATATCTTCAGGAGTCCCGAGTCTTCCGAGAAGCTGCCTTTCCGTGACCTGCCGTCGCATCTCCTCGGGATCGGGAGCACTCGCGAAGATGCTCTCGATCAGTGGGGTGTAGATCCACCCTGGACAGATCGCGTTTACGCGAATGTTATCTTTTGCATAATCTATGGCCATGTTCCGTGTCAATGCTGCCATGCCTCCTTTAGAGGCCGCATAGGGTGCCACCGACCCCACGGTCGCAATCGCATGGACCGAGGCGATATTGACGATACTTCCACCACGTGCCGCTTGCATGTGAGGAATGACGTACTTGGCACATAAGAAGGCACCTTTCAAATTAACTCCGAGGCAACGGTCCCAATCCTCAGAAGAAGTGTCGAGAACCGACTTGTAAACGCCAATGCCAGCATTATTCACGAGAATGTGGACTGCACCATAACGATCCACCGTGTTTTGAACCATGTTTTTCACTTCACTCTCGCTGGCGACATCGGTCTTCACGAACAGAGCTTCCCCTTTTCCCTTTCGGATCTCCTCACTCGTCATGGTTCCCGCGCTCGCATCAAGATCTGCAATGATGACACTAGCCCCTTCCCGACTAAAAACCGTGGCGACGCCTTTCCCTATGCCTTTTGCCGCGCCAGTCACAATGGCGACCTTCTCCTTTAATTTTGTGCCCATTTCATCCTCCTGACCACTGACAACCGACAACTGACACCTTCACGTTAGAGTGCTCGATCAAAATGAGACAGATACTCTGGTTCACCCTCCGTTACAGCGATATTGTCCTCGATTCGAATCCCACCCCAGTCCGGTATGTAAACACCGGGTTCAACGCTACTCACCATCCCAGCGGCCAGCTTGCCTTCGATCTGTGGTGCTAAAAGTGGTATGAACTCATGATAGCGGAATCCGATCCCATGGCCGGTGATGTGGACGAAATACTCGCCATAGCCTGCCTTATCAATAACCTGGCGTGCGGCCTTGTCTACTTCGGAAAAGCTGACCCCTGCTCGCATCTTCTGTACTGCGGCCTTCTGTGCCTCTAAAACCGTGGTATAGACCTCTTTTTGCTTCTCTGTCGGCTCACCCGCGATGACGACTCGGGTGAGGTCAGACCAATAGCCGTCAGCGATGACGGCCAGTTCGATCATCACGATGTCTCCCTCCCGGATGCGGTAGTTTCGAGAAGCGACCCACAGGGATGCGTTGAAGCTCCCCACACCGGCCCGGACTTCTGCAATCGCCCGAGCGAGACGAACACCCTTATATCCCTGCCCCAGGCTCCGGATCGCCTCTTCGACCGCAGCACCAACCTGGGCTTCCGTCTTGCCAGGGAGTGCCTGTTGCACAAAGACGCCCAGACCAAAGGAAGCTAACTCATTGGCTATCTTGAGCTGTTCGATTTCGAAGGGGGTCTTTACGGCTCTCATTTCCTGGAGCAATGTAGTCGAGTCTCTCAGCTCGCCCCCGGAAAATACCTCTCGAAATATGGAGATGGTGGGACTGGCCGGCACGCATAGCTCAGCAACATTATATGGGGGTGCCATAACTTCGAAGCCTTCTTCTATGCCGATGGTTGCCTTCGAGAGATTGAATTTATCCCGGACTTCGGTCAGCCCCTCCCTGAAAGTGGTCGGAAGGTCTCGGTCCTTGAGTAAGCCCCATCCGAAGGGACGGAGTTCTGCCCAGCTCTTATCGGTGTAATCTGCCTCGACCTCAGGAAGAAAGAGGATAGGGCCCTCATCACGTAAAAAGACGGCCATTGAGAGGCCGAGTTGTGACCAGTAGTTCGTCAGATAGAGAATATTCTCAGGTAGGCGGCAGATCAACGCGTCGAATCCGGCATTTCGCATGCCCTCCCGCAGTCTCTCAAGCCTTGCTGTCATGATGGACACTCCTTTCCAGATCAATCCGCGTGTTTTGTTTTCCATCGAAAAGTGCAATCCGATTGAGGGGAAACAGGATCTCGATGTTCTCCTCGATTTTCAACTCGGTCTCCAAGGGGGCGACGATTTTGATGACCGTTCCGTCTCTCAATCTCAGGTCGATGATTTGTTGGTCACCGAGGGGCTGCACGATATCGATGGTTGCATGGATGCTTTCTTTACCCTTTCCGATCCTAATATGTTCTGGCCGAATGCCCAGCAGGATCTCCTGGGGAAGCTCGGTACCAAAAAAATCTGGCATGGTCAGGCGGAATACAGGGTGTTCAAAGATCGCGAGATTATCGATCACTTTGGAATGGCAGGGGAGGAGGTTCATCGAGGGACTCCCCACAAGACGGCCAACCAGGGGGGTCTGGGGCCGATCATAGACTTCCTCTGGGGTGCCGAGCTGCTCCTCTCGGCCTTCGCTTATCACCATGATTCGGTCTGCCATCGTCACTGCCTCTTCGAAATCATGAGTTGCATACATCATCGTTTGATTGACCTCTTCTTGGAGTCTTTTCAGTTCCCCGGTCATCTGCTGACGGATCTTGGCATCCAGGTCGGTCAGCGGTTGGTCGAGCAACAAAACCCGGGGGCGACGGACCAGGGCCCTCCCAATGGCCACTCTTCTCAGTTCTCCGCCGCTGAAAGTCTGAGGCAGGCGATTGAGGATATGAGAGATCCGCAGGTTCTCAGAGACCTCCCTGACCTTGCGATCGATCTCTTGAGGTGGGACCCGTCGCAATCGAAGCGGATAGGCAAGATTCTCGTAGGCGGTCAGATGAGGGTAAAGGGCAACATCCTCGAAGACCATCGCCACATCGCGTTCCCCAGGAGGGACTTCATTGACGCGTTCCTCGCCGAGGTAGATGTCGCCTTCATCCGGTCTCTCCAGACCGGCGATCAAACGGAGCACCGTTGTCTTCCCCGCTCCGGGAGGACCGAGCAGGCAGAAGAGTTCCCCAGAATCGACATGGAAGCTAATCCCGTTTACAGCTTCCTGTTTCTGGGCCTTTTTGAGATTCTCAACCTTGACTGAGGACATTAAAGGATCGCCCTCCCATCCTTTGGATTGAACAGGTGGATTTTGCGGGGATGGAAGATCACGCTGATCTCATCGCCTCTTTTAAGGGGAAAATCACTTGAGGTAACCATTTTCACAAGATGATCTCCATGCTTCAGGTCAACAATTCTCTTGGCGCCAAGTGGTTGAACGAAATCGACAACTCCGAATAGGGGCTCTGCCTTAACCCCGGCTCTTTCGGTTTCCTCGGCGAGGAGGATGTGTTCAGGGCGAACCCCTACGATGAGCTTCTTCCCCTTTAGATGCCTCTCCTCAAAATCGAGATCCGTCCTTTCGATATTCCACTCATAGCCATTCCATTTAAAAGAAATTTTCTCTCCTTCCCTTTGATATTCCATTTCCATGAAGTTCATTGAGGGTCGACCGATGAAATCGGCCACAAAAAGGGTTTTCGGATGCAGGTAGATCTGTCTTGGCGTATCGAGCTGTTCCACCTTACCGTCATTCATGACCAGGATCCGATCCCCCAGGGTCATGGCCTCTTCCTGATCATGGGTCACGTAAATCATTGTACGATTCAGGTCTTTTTGTAGCCGTTTTAGCTCGGCCCGGAGCATTTCGCGTAGTCCGGGCCGAATATTGTTCAGGGGCTCGTCAAAAAGGAGTAGATGGGGATCCGTTAGAAGCGTTCTCGCAACGGCCACCCGCTGCATGGCACTGAGATCCAATCTCCTCGCTTTCACCGAAAGCAGGGACTCGAGCTCAAATCGATCGGCCATATTTCTGACCCGTCTATCCGTCTCTTCCCGGGAGACACCTCGAATCCGTAGGCCAAATCCCAGATTATCGTGGACCGTCATGTGCCAGAAGAGGGCGTAGTTCTGGAATACCAGACCAATGTTCCTTTGCTGTGGGATCAGATCGTTGATCCTTCTCCCACGCAAGTAAATCTCCCCCGATGTCGGAGTTTCTAAGCCGGCAATCATTCGGAGGGTTGTCGTTTTCCCGCAGCCCGAGGGGCCGAGAAAACAGATGAACTCCCCCGCTTCTATGGTCAAATCAAGATCCTCAACAGCCACAAAACCATCAAATTCTTTTCGGAGTTCCTGCAATTCGAGGAGTATTCCTTGATCTTTCTGCTCGGCCTTTTCCATTACTCACTTCCTTATCAACCCAAAACTGAAACCGGTAACCAGATGGCGCTGGATCAGATAGCCAAGGATGACGGCAGGGATCGACGCGACAACGCCAAGTGCGGCCTGTGGACCATAGAAGCGGCCAACGGCGCCGACATAGTGGCTTAGTTGAACTGGGACAGTGATGGACCGAGTGGATGTGAAGATCAATGCGTATAGGAACTCAGTCCAATTTAGGATGAACACGAACAGGCCGGTGGCAGCCAATCCGCCCTTGACAAGAGGTAAGGTTATCGTAAAAAGAACCCGCCAGCGGGAGGCACCGTCTAGGATGGCGGCTTCTTCGACAGACCTCGGAACAGCGTCAATAAAGCCCTTCATCATCCAAAGTGAGAAGGCCACCGTGAATCCGGCATAGATCAGGACCATTCCCAAGCGGGTATCGATCAATCTCAAATTCTGGTAATAGACCAAGAGAGGCACAGCAAAAGCCACAGGAGGAAACATACGCGTGGTTAAGACGAAGAAAGGCATGAAGTCCCCACCTACGCGATAACGCGAGACTCCATACGCAGCGAGAAAGCCTACCACTGCCGAAATGAACGTCGCGATGGGAACGATGATGAAGCTGTTGATAAAAGATTTTGTTACCGGCTCAGTCACCCTGAGCATGTAAGAGGCCGAGCCTTTGGGAAGTTCAGGGTTGACCAGCAGCAGGTAGTTATCTAGGGTTGGTTCCTGAGGAATCAGCGTCGGTGGGAAAGTCTGCCACTCCTGAGCCGGTTTGAAGGAGACCGAAAGAAGCCAAACCACGGGCATTGCAAAGAAAAGGAGGATGACCAAAACGGCGAGCCAATGGGCACCCCATCGGAGCCAGCGCCTTCTCTTCGGGAGGGCCAATTGGGCTGGAATCTGTCCATTGCCTGTTTCTCGCATTGGATCATCCCTCCTTTTCGAACAGAGGTCGCAGCGCCAAGCGCGTGACAATGGAGATCGTGATCAGGATGACGATGGCCAGTGCCGCCGCGTAGGAGAGTTGGACATACCGAAAACCGGTTCTGTAGATATAGATAGAGAGCGTTTCGGTGGCCGTCCCCGGTCCGCCTCCGGTCATGATAAAGACTAAATCAAAGATCTTGAAGGCCTCGAGAGCCCTGATGATGATGGCAATCAGAATCACTGGTTTCAATGAAGGAAAGGTCACGTAACGAAAGATCTGCCATGGAGTCGCTCCGAGGGTCATGGCCGCTTCTTTCGGTTCTCGGGGCAGAGCACCGAGACCAGAATACAGGAGCAGAAACATGAACGGCGTCCACTGCCATACGTCACCGAGGATGATCGCAGACAATGCGGGAACGGAGGTACGAAGCCATGAGATTGTCGCACTAGGGCCAAAGAGTGCGGTCAGGATGGAGTTCACCAATCCATGATCGATGAATAAGAGATAGAAGATGAATCCGACAACAACCCAGGGTAGCATCATGGGATAGAGAATGACTGAGGTGAAGAGGCGCTTACCGAAGAAATCTCGGGTGAATAGGAGGGCAAGACCGAGGGCGAAGACAAACTCGACCGTTACCGCAATCACGACGATGGCAAGGGTACGGCCTAACGCCTCATAAAACCTCACTTCGGTGAATAACTTTTGGAAATTGCCAAACCAAGCGAACGGCGCCTCAGTCCAGCTGCCCAAGATGGGCTGCCATTTGACAAAACTGAGGTATATGACAATCAGGAAGGGGACGATAAGCAGGAACCAGAGCAGCAATTGCATGGGAGCGACCAGGCTGATCTTGAACACCGACTCTCGATTGAGCTGTCGGCCCAATTCAGATACCAGACCCCGCCCCACCTTGACTTCCTTTGTGTTTTCCATCAGATAAGAAGTTCGCTGGGGCAGAGTCCAGCTCTGCCCCAGCTCTGAACGTCATCAACTGGGTTTATAAGCCAGCCATCTCGCGCGATACCGTACCCATGTCGACCCAGAGCTCCCTGATATGGCGGGGGTATCCTTTGATCTCCGATTGCCAGGCTTTGAGTTGTTCCTCTTTTCCAAGTCGATTGGTGATCTCCCGCCACTCCTTAGCGGTTTTGTCGAGAGCCTGCTTCGCACCAATCTGGCCCGCCACAGCAGCCTGGATGTTGAGGTTGAGCACGTCAAGATACTCGGCGGCGCCGCGCAGAGAGACGTCGGGGAAAGATTGCTCGGTATTTCCCTTCAAGATCGGCCCCAGCTCTGGCCCATATGTCTGCATCAGTTTCTTGTTCTCGAAATGGTTCAGTCGGAAGGGGTCGAGCGTTCCTTTTGCTGTAATGACATCTAAGCTGACGGAAGGACTGTTCAGCCATTGAGCGATAAGGTAAGCCGCTTCTGGCGACTTTCCATAACGGGATACCGTGAGGCTCCATCCCACGACGTGGGGAGTCGCCTGAATGAGCTTGCCATTATGGCGAGTGCCTGGGAACTTCGCGAATCCAACCTTCCCTGAAATCTTGGACACTTCAGGGTCCTCAGCAAACTGCCCGAGAGAAGGCCAGGCGACGGCCATGAATATCTGCCCCGCTGGGAACCGGTCATAGGAAACCGACCAGTCTCCAGTGTACGCCTCGGGGAACATATGTTTCCGGGTGACCTCGATATGCCGCTCGAGGGCTTTCACTCCCGCGGCGTTGTTGATCATGGGGTCCATGGTTTTGGGGTCGAAGTAGATTCCTCCACTGGAGACAAAACGGGGAGCCCACGAAGTGTAGGCAAAGAATCGAGTCGAGTAGAGGTGCGCCCCTCGGATCTCTTGCCCTGGCCGGTCGAAAAACTCCGCGAGCTGGTCAAATTCCTCCCAGGTCTCGGGCAGAGCAAGTGGGCGACCGTACTTCGCCTTGAAGTTGGCCTGCTCTTTGGAATCTTCGAACATATCCTTCCGGTAGAACAGCACAAAGGCATCGTTATCCATCCCCAGGGCATAGAATTTTCCCTTGTATCGGGTCGTAAACTTGTCGAGGGGAGCAACAAAAGCACTGGAACCCTGGTCAACCTCTGGGCGGTATTTTGCGACCCATTCATCGAGTGGGGCAATGAGCCCTGCCTCAGCAAAGTCACCTGTCCAGTTACTGAATCCCAAGAAGAGATCGAATTCACCGGACTTGACCACCGCTTCGTTCATTGCCTTTGTGTGGATATCGGGTTCAACGCCGATGACCACGACTTCCACGTTTAGACCCGTGAGTTTTCCAAGCTTCTCCGCTTGTGGAGCCAGCTGACCGCGCTGTCCGGAATGGATCATAATCTTGAAATTGTCGCCACGTTTGATCTTGCCCGCATCCATCAGTGCCTTGAGCCCATTCAGGGCACGGTCCGCAGCTGTCGCCCCCATCACGGTCTGTGGACCTATGATGGTGAACAGGATCGTGACAGTCATTAAGGTGACTGCGATCATCAACAACTTTGATCTTCGCATTTTTGCCCTCCTTTCGGAAACGTTTCGCAGATTGAGTTGATTTTAGATCTATCTTTTGAACCACCTCCTTTCGACCTTTATTGTGCAGTCTCTGACCTGCTTATAGCCGTCCGAACTCAGCGAGAAGTTCCTCAACCGTTTTGCCTTCCCGAATTCGTTTTCGGGTGGTCTCCTCTTTATCCGCCTGCGCTCTCGCTCTTCCCAATATTTCACCTGCCTCATCTTGAGGAATGACGACAACCCCGATCTCGTCGGCCAGGACAAGATCCCCTGGGTAAACCATGACACCGCCACAGGTGATGGGCACGTTGATTTCAATGGGCTCCAACCGCTGTGAATAAGGGGAATGCGTCGAACGGGGGACGATGGCTTTGGTACAGATCGGGAAGCCAAGGTCCTTGATCTCATCTGTATCGCGGATAGCGCCATCGACCACGGCCCCGACAACCCCCTTCTGTTGGCACAGGCTCGCCATCAGGCCTCCCCAGATGGAGGTCTCGGTTTCACCCGCAGCATCAACGATAATCACATCTCCGGCCTGCGCGACGGAGAGGGCGTCCAGGCAGTCTACCAGATCTCCAGGATAGAGCTTGACGGTCAAAGCCACCCCAACGAAACGATCTCCACTAACGAGGTGGATGGAACTACTCATCACCCCTGATCTTTCCATGGAATCCGCAACCACACAGGAAGGGCTGTAGATCTTCAACAGATCGCGAAATCCTTCCAATTCCTTCTCAGTCGACCGCTTCGCGAGCTCATTGATGACTTTCTTCATGCCCCCCTTCCTTTCGAGTTTATCGATTGTATGATCTCGCTGGCATACTTCTCGAGAGATGAGTCGATCTTGTCAGCGCGGTCCATGGAGGAAGATCCTACTTGCCGAAGACAAAGGTGAGCAAAGGGAATGTAGCATATGTCCGAAGTGACGGTCAAGGGAAAAACAATGGTAGAAAGTCACCCCGGTCTCTCCTCGACTGCATTGAGATACGGGGAAAAAAGTGACTTTGGTAGCCCGAGCAATTTGGGGTTATCAGTTATCCAGTGGTGGTAGATGAGGTCCGCGAGCACACCTGGTGCCCCATACATAATCCAAATACCTTCCTCATCTTCTTTTACCCGGGGGACGATGTCATTTGTTGGATAAGAGAATATGTTGAATATACTCGTATCAATCATCAGAGCCTTTTGCTGAATTCCGCTCAATTTATCCAGGTTCGGGTTAATCGAGAGAATCACCTCTTTTATGGCTTCAGGGAATGTGGAAACTGTGTTTGGTCGTTTGAACACTTCTGCATATTCTACAAGAAACTCATCAATCCAACCCTTTAGGGTGACACTTGCCGTCTGACTTGTACTCTTTACATAAATGGTTAGCTTTCGTTGGAACGTGCTGTTGGATTCCAGTTTCTCCGCAGCGATTCTTCTCCAACTCCGCAAGACAGGAAGAAGTCGCCATTTTTGAGCAAAACAGAATAGCTCGTTCACATGGGCATCAAAAACAGAAATCCTGCGAAGTCTAACCTCTCCTTCATGAAATAGGGGTGCTCTATTTGCTCCCAGTATTGGAATTTCGACTATTTTGCGTGTCTCCAGAGTGGAAACACCTTCTGGACATTCCGCACTCGCAAAAGTAACACGTACCTGGTCTCCTGACAGTCTTTCAAATGCAACATACTTCCGCTCTTTCCTATCCAACTTCGCCGCAGCTATTTTTTTTTCCACGTTATGTGGCCATTCTTGTCAGTAACGGGGTACTCTATTTTCCCATTTTTGGAGAGGCGGATCGGCCTTTTTGCGATTGAGGAATTCTTTCCGACAGGCGTAAGCCTCGGGATTGAAAGGCTGATTACGGCGACTGCGACGGCGACGATGATGACGTTAATATCCCCTCTGTGGATAGCCGCTGCTTCTCGTCTGATGATCCGACTTAGAATTTGAGTCGCCTTCACGATCAGGAATGCTATCGCGAGAAAGACGATCAGTGTCATGAGTTCAGGAAAGCTCGTTCCATGCATATTTGTAGCTTCTTCAGAAAAAACGCCATAGAGAATTGGGTGATCGGCTGTGCTTGAATTTGCCATAAAGCCAACACAGTGGAAAGAGAATCACCAGACCTACTGCCCAATAAGGATACATGCGGTGAATGCCGATGCCTTCCGGAGCCATCGACGTGCCCAGGTAGCCATAAAAGTAGAGATGAGTCACGTAAAAGAATAAAGGGGTGCGGCCGAGTACAACCAGCGGCCAAAGTATTCCTTCGGGCACTCGAGGCATCCGCGCAAACCATCCGAGGAGTAGCAGATCCACCCCCAGCGTTATCAGGATAAAAACGATACTCGGCGGATATTTAACGACATTTAGAAAACCAATCCAGCCATCCCCCGCCAAGGGGCGGATGTTCCCATAACCGCCCGCCAAGCGGATCGGGATGAAAAGCAGAACGGCGAACGTTCCCAGCCACACCGCCCACTGGTAAGCCCGGTCGGGGTCTTGGCTTAACCAGCGCCCATAGGCCATCCCTAGCCCCGTCACGCCGAGCCATGGCATTACAGGATAGAGGACAAAAATCCCTCGGGTATAGCCAGGAATTAACCACAAGCGTAACACGGGCCCATACTCGACAAATCCCGTGCTCGTATTTGGGAGGAGCAACTCCGTGGACCCGATGAGAAGAGCGCTGAGACCTGCCAGCCACTTGGTCGGCAGGTGCAAGAGAAGCGTGCCGATGATCATCGCCCCGCCCAGACTGTAGAGTACGCCAAAGTATATAGCCGGGTTGGGGGTTTGGCCAATCCTCCACGCCGGATTCTCCAGATAAAACTGGAAGAGAATCAGCAGCATACCACGGATCGCTAAGTGCCCTGTAATTTGCCACTTGCCCCAGCCTCGTTGCTGACGAGAGGTCGCAAACAGGACGATGCCGGCACCTAACAAAAAGAAAAAGCCCGGTGCAGCCGGGTGCGTGACGAAACGGGTCAGAAAAGCCAGGGCGTCGCACTGGTAATTGGGAAATTGGCCCGTCCATAGTTCGAAGCCGAGCTTCCCGTGGGCGATGAAATGATTCGCATGATCCAAGGCCATGACGATAATGATCAGGCCACGCAAGGCATCAAGCGGGGGGAGTCTCGGTGACTTGTTCACAGACAGAATCCTCCAGCATCCTGAGGGCCAAACACTTTGCCATACAAGAGACTCAAGTAACTCTCCGTTTTCTGATCGTCCAGTACCTTTGCGACGAACGCGTATTGCCTCGCCCAGGACCGATCTCTCGATGTGAGCGTATCACACGCCCATTAAATGGTGTGGCGTCGTATGGACTGGCCTCGAATTCCGGCTCCGCTATTACTCGGCGAACCTGGACCGGATTTACCATTTGCTTCGTGAGAAATTCGACCATCTGGGAAAAACCAATGCTGGGAGAACAGGGAACAGGATCAGCGACAGAACACCTCCCATCGTCCTTCCTCATCGCTAGGTGAACGGCCCGAGTGTGGCGGGCGGAGCAACAACTCTCATAAAAGCAAAGCCTGCAACATGGCAGGCTTTGCAGTCATGGCGGTGCAGGGATTTGAACCCCGGACACTGCGGATATGAGCCGCATGCTCTAACCGACTGAGCTACACCGCCTCCGGCACGCATATTTTTATCGACATTGTCGGGATTTGTCAACAGCACGGGTAAAAGTCTGCACGGGAGTCAGAATTCACGATTCGGTCGTCAAAACGAGAGGGCAGGGGTGAGGGATCCGTGGAAATCACACCATTAAAGTTGGTTCATTGATTCTCGGCATTCGAGTCGTCTAAGCGTGCCCCACACGAAACGGTGTCGTTTCACACCTGCCAGGACACCGATGCCCCTGTTCGGAAAAGGGCTCGGCTGACGAGTGCCTTCTGTATACCGATTCTGACAACTCACTTCTGTCTCCTGACTTTTCAAAAAGGCGTCATCGCAAATGGGATCCACAGAGATAACCCGTTTTTGGTAAAATGGGATTCCCGAATGTCGGCGAGAGGAGGTGGTTTAGTGTCTAAATGGAGAAAACAGGCGATAGAAGGGCTCAAGCCGGGGATGACTTTCAGATTCTCTCGCACCTTTAAGCAGCGCGATGTCATCCAGTTTGGTGACATCACCCGTGACTACAATCCGGTACACTATGACCGGGGATTTGCGTCGACCAAAAAATTCTCGGATCTCATCTGTCACGGTCTCCTCGTCGGGAGCATGATCTGTGAGCTGGGAGGCCAGGTTGGCTGGCTGGCCTCGGGGATGGTATTCCGCTTTCTCCGTCCCGTTTACATCGGAGAGACGGTAACGTGCGAGATGACAATCAAAAAGATCGGTGATCGGAATGCGGCCAGGGCTGAAGCGATATTTACTAACTCCAAAGGCATCGAAGTCTTACGTGCGACTCTATTCGGTTTTGTTCCCGGGGAATTGGAGAAAAAAGCACTGGCCAAGATGATGGCTATGGGCGACCCCACCAAAAGGCTTTACCGAGGGAAGACCCAGTGAAATCACAAGGGCCGTTCATCGAGCTTGAGCGGACCGTCGACCTTTGGAAGAGTGTTGGTATGACTGTTCAGATAATCATCCAGAAGCGTCGCAGAAAGGTTCGAGCTCTCATCAAAAGAGATCCCCGCCACAACACGGCCATCGTCCAGAGATGTGGTATGGACAACAGTTCCCTTGAACTTGAGGCCCATTCCCTCGAGGATCACCAGAAACTCAAAGGTATCTCCCTTTCGAAGTGGCAAGTCGGATAGGATCCTAACCCCTCCGGAACCTATATCTGTGGTTTTTGCAGAAGCCAGGCGATTTGCCTGGTTGTATAGCACGGATTTTGTGATGGCAAATCGGGGACTCTTTCTCCGTTCTTTTCTAATCCCTGGCATGGAACTCTTCAGTACTTTCGGGTATGGAACAAAATTGTACAGTCCTGGCCATTATTGTCCATCTATCAGAACATTTTCAACCCGCTTGGCCTCTTTGACCTACAGACATTTCTCCTATCGATAAGAACGCTGGGGGCGGGCGCGGTGGTGCTGATGTCGGTTTATTCTCAGACTCACCCATTCTTTGCTAAGCAATGATCGTGCCAATAGACTGACTGAACCGGGCGAGGCTATTCACCCCTGGAGAATACGTCGAGAGAGATCGTGAGGCCTGTCGATACCTCGATTTTGACTCCCTCTCGGGCCTGAAGGCGCCTAATTTGGCCCCATTCTCTTCACGAGCTTCGTGAGTTCTCTCCGGTTGTTTTTTCGCGGGTCGTCGAGAACGATATCTAACAGCTGTCCGAGTATCCGTCCAACCTGAACACCCTCGGCAATTCCGAGAATCTCCCTCACTTCATCCCCTTTGATGGCGAGTTGCGAGACGGTCACCGGCGTACCGACCTTCAGGAAATCTCGGCACCTTCTTCTCAGGTTGTTCAGTCGACGAATCTCGGATTGGTGTGCGCCACTTGCTTTCCGAGTGGCTATGGCAAGGACAAAAACATCGTCTGAGAACCGCATGTCGATACGAGAAAGAAAACAGCGGAGGGATGGCCTGTCAGTTATTTGTTGCAGCGGAAGCCTATAATTCTCAATGAGGTGGCAGACATATTTTCTCTGGTGATTGCTGAGTCGGAGACGTTTGGCCACGACATCGGCCATCTGGGCGCTCACCTTTTCGTGTCCCTCCAAAACAAGCCCATTTCTGAGACGCTTTTGCCCCCTTGGCTTACCGATCTCATGGAGCAGGCAGGCGAGCCGTAAGATAGATTGCCGCGGCGCTGCATCGACTGTGGCTAAAGTATGGTTAAAGACGGTCTCTTCCACTTCTTTGCTTTTGTATCCCCCGAGAAGCTCAGGTAGGCAGATGGAAAGCAGGCCTGTCTTTCTCATCATCTCAAAAGCAGTTGAAGGCTTCTTCGCCTGCAGTATCTTCAGGATCTCATCGCGGACTCTTTCCCAGGATGCGACTCGGGCTTTCTCGAGAGACAGAGGGATGGCCTTGAGTGTCTCTCTTTCGATTCGGTAACCGAGAGTTGCAGAGAATCGAATGGCCCGGTAGGTCCTCAGCCCGTCTTCCATAAATCGGCTCCGAGGATTCTCAACCCCTCGGATGATCCCTCTCTTGATATCCATTTGCCCGTCAAAGGGGTCGATCAGCGCGCCGGTGAGGGGATCGTACGCCATGGCGTTGATGGTGAAGTCGCGGTGCCTGAGATCCTCTTCAATACTCTGCGTCATACATGACTTGGATAACCGATGCTGCGCCACATAGTCCCCATTGTTTCGGAATGTTGTAAGTTCGTAGTGAGCGGTTTTGCGGGGAACGGTGACCGTGCCATGGCGAAGCCCTGTAGGGATCACTTTTGGAAAGAACTTGACAAGCCGATCTGGAGTGGCATCGGTTGCAAGATCCCAATCCGAAACCGGAAGACCGCGGAGGAGATCTCGCACGGCGCCACCCACCACATAGCCGACAGAGCCGTGTTCTTGAAGGGTCTTTAAGATCTCGAGGACATCCTCTGAAACTGAGAACCTCTTACCTGGGGATTGTCTCATAGCTCGATCTTCCGTGGTTGGAAATCCAGGTAGTCGCATGATACAAAGAAGTAGGACACCCCATTCCTGGTCCCCTCGAAAGCGATCTTTTGATCCTCTCCGTGGAAATGCGCATAGACGCATGCGGAAACGCTGAATGACTCGAGCAGGTCGGTGAATCCAGAAGAAGAAATTGTTTTGGTCAGGGGAGGGTGATGGAGCATTGCGATGATTCTGCGCCGTCCTTTTTGGGATACCTGTTTCAGGGCAATCCTCAGGCGATTCAATTCGCGAAGATAGATCTTCTGATCGTTCTCATCAAATCTTGAAGTTCCCGGAATATTCCAACCCCGGGTCCCCACAACGGATAGGTCATCCCGACTCCAAGCGTTGGCGTTAATCGCCATCATTCCGTCGGGGAGCACCGAATTCACCTTTCCCCTCGACGTCCACCAGTAGTCGTGATTTCCCCGAATGAGAAGCTTCAGTCCCGGAAGTCTCCCGATCCACTCGAGGTCGGGCTTGGCTTCCTGAAGCTTGAGCGCCCATGAGAGGTCACCGGCAACGAGGACGATATCCTCAGGCTCCACCATCCTTTTCCAGTTTTTCGCTATTTTTCTTTTGTGATCTTTCCAGCGGGGGCCAAAGATGTCCATGGTCTTTCCCTGAGAGGAGAGATGGAGATCGCCGATTGCAAAAACCTGCACCGCCCAAAAACCCCCTTCCTCATATCCCGTCTCAAAACTAACTTGTGAGAATCACGCGAACGCGGATCGCACGCACTAAGATGTCAAGGCCGAGAAGTCGAACCACGAATTTCGAAATCCGCAACAATATCAAAATTCAAATTTCCGAATTCCCGAGGCATGTTTGGGATTTTGGTCATTTGATATTCGGATTTGTTTGGGATTGGTCCCCGCTGGGACGCTTCGCCCGATATTCGATTTTCGGATTCAAGATGCCGGTTTTGAGGACACCATGGGATCGGATGAGTTATACATGCCATGACTGAGATACTATTCGAGAATCCCCGTGCCGTCCTATATTTTACCGGAACAGGCATAGGAAGAAAACAGGCATCTAATGGAAAGTTCGATTCAAGGGAGCAGATCAGGGAGAGAACGAATTTGCCTCTTGGAGCGGGGACAAGGCGTCTTGGTTGAAAGGAGCCGACAAATGCGGGAACACCGAACCGTATCGCGATAGAGGTCAGAGGCGCTGGAGGATCAGTCCTGAAACAGATAACCGTCTTCAAAGATCTTTTCGATCTTGTTCACTTTCAGGTTTAATATGTCCTCTGCCGATTGAAGGGCTGAACCGAGGCGTCCCATGAATTCATTGATATCAAAGTTATCCCTGGGGATGATGTCCAATTCGACTCGGTAAAAGCTTTTTCCGTGTGTCATGATTTCTGTTCCTCTTCCCTTGACTGGATACTGTGAGTTCTGCAACTCGCGTGCCACTGTCCCCGGTTGCCTTTGCTGTCTCCTCGTGATAAAAAACGGATGGCAAGGGTTGACTCAACTTCTCTTTCGCGAGGCCATGATGCTCGATCAGGTGAGAAGGACGATCGAGAAATATCGAATGCTTTCAGTCGGAGACCGGGTGATTGTTGGGGTCTCGGGGGGCATGGATTCTGTCGCCTTGCTCTCTGTATTGAATAAGCTTCAAAAAGCCTTGGACCTTTCCCTGGTGGTGGCTCACCTCAACCACCGTCTCCGGGGAAGGGAGTCTCTCAGGGATGCAGAGTTCGTGAGAAAAATGGCTCTCAAATTGGGTCTCCCCTTCGAGATTGAGTCTATCGCTGTTCGGAAATTGAAGAAAAAAGGGACGACGCTTCAGGAGGCGGCGAGGGAGGCCCGGTTCTTGTTTTTCCATAATCTTGTAGACAAACACCAGGCTCACAAGATCGCCTTGGGACAGACCGCAGACGATCAGGCCGAGACAATCGTGATGCGCTTTCTACGAGGGTCCGGTCTCGCGGGCCTAAAAGGTATTCCTCCGGTTCGGGATGAATTGATCATTCATCCGCTGATCGAAGTGGCACGGGAAGAGATCGAGGCGTACCTGAGCCAGGAGAGGATTCGCCATGTCGAGGACACCTCAAATCTGAAAGAGGACTACATGAGGAATCGTGTCCGGAGGCATCTCGTCCCCCTGCTTGAACAATACAATCCCAATCTGAGGACGGTCCTTTGCAGAATGGGACAGATCCTATGGCATGAAGAACTCCATATGAGAGAGAAAACTGAGGCGGTTTGGAACCAAATTGCCCGACAGGATGGGGATAGGATAAGCCTAAACCTGACCGAGTACGAAAAACTCGATCCAGCCATCCAGTTTCGTCTCCTCCGGCGGAGCGTGGGATCGATGAGTGAGATGGGTGCAAAAAGGCTGGGTATCACCCATATTCTGAACCTGGCTGAAATCATTCGAGGTGAGAAACCCCATGCCATGATCCATCTTCCCGGCAGGATCACGGCAAAACGCGTTTATGAGCGACTGGAGATCGGGAAAAGGAAAAGCCCTCCGTCCCCGACCTTCGAGTTTCCCCTCGCCCTCCCAGGGGAGACCCTACTCAAGGAACTCGGTAAGAAGCTCGTCATTCGTTTTGCGGATCGGTTCGACTTGAGGGAAGCTTCTCCTCGGATCGTTTTTGTGGATTCTCAGCGCTTACAGCCCCCGTTTCGATTGAGGAACTACCGACATGGCGATCGGTTTCGACCCCTTGGAATGACGGGACGAAAGAAGGTCAAGGACTGTTTCATCGATTGGAAGGTCCCTTTGGAAGAAAGGTCGCATATCCCGCTGATGCTCTCGGGAGAATCCATCGTGTGGGTCGTGGGATATAGAATCAGCGAAGACGTCCGGGTGACCCCTGAGACCGAAAAAGTGGTCCGGGTGGAATTTCAGGATCTGTGAGGCCACTTTTGAAAAGCCGTTTTTCATGGATTCAAGCTGTTTCGAGTGGGGTCAGTTGTCGGTCGTCAGTTGTCCGTTGTCATCGGGGGGTCAGATTATTGGATTCTGAATCAGATAGGGGAGGGGATTGAACATTCTATGGGTGAGTGCGCAGAGCCTGATACTCAAAAGGAGAACCACGAACAACGAGCGACGTGCACAACCAGAGAAAGGACCCCTAGGGGGTTGCACATTCTGAGGGATCCCCTTTCAACTTGGAAAGGGCGTGGGGGAGGGCAGGGAGAATCACCGTAAGGTTTTCTGCAACAGCCTTGGGGCTTCCCGGTAGATTGACGATGAGCGATGATTTCCGGACACCACAGAGGGCTCGCGAGATCATGGCATGGGGTGTCTTCTTCAGGCTCTCGGCCCTCATCACTTCAGCAAAGCCGGGGACTTCTCTCTCAATAACATCCAGTGTTGCATCGGGGGTGACATCGCGGGGGCTCAGCCCCGTTCCTCCTGTTGTAAAGACGAGGTCAGCGCCTAGACGGTCGATCACATCGATTAAAGCCTTTCGAATCTCCTCCTTTTCATCAGGCACAACCCGATAGTCGACGATCTCCACGTCAAAGCCCTGGAGGAGTTTCTTGATCATTTGGCCGCTTTGGTCCTCTCTTTCGCCGCGAAAGCCTCTGTCGCTCACCGTGATGATCGATGTTTTGAACATAAGGAAATCACTCGGCAGAATGGGCGAATGGTTTCCCCCATCCTTCTCTTCACCGCATTGAAAAGTCGCTCATTGCCGCACGAAGATCTTTTCGTGGTGCGAGTTGTCGGCTGTCAGTCGCTCATTTCCAGTTTTTTGGCCGTATCTGCACTGGCCTTTCAGAAAACTTCTCAGGTTGCATGTTCTTCTTCTTTGATGACCTCGATACGGTCACCCACCGTAATAGGTCCCCCGGACAGGACTTTTGCGAAAATCCCCTCGGTCGGCATGACACAGTCGCCGGCCTGATCGTAAATCGCACACCGGGTATGGCATTCTTTCCCGATCTGGCTCACCTCAAGGACCACTGACGAACCGATCCTCAGGTGCGTACCGATGGGAAGGCTCGTGAGGTCCACCCCCTGCGTTGTGATGTTCTCGGCAAAATCACCGAATCCAACATCCAGTCCAAGGGCTCTCATCTTTTGAATGCTCTCTGCGGCGAGTAAGCTCACCTGCCGATGACCGAAGCCTCCGTGGGCATCGTTTTGGATGCCGAAACTCTCGAGAACTTCTGCCTGACCTACATTTCTCTTTTGGGTTCCTTTGGTATCGCTGATATTAACGGCGAGAACCTTCCCCTTTTCCATTTTTTCACTTTTCCTGTTTCTGTCTTGGGTGCGTGTAGGTGCCGCTCTTTCCGCCGCTCTTTTCTGCCAAGTGGATGTCTGAGATGATCATGGCCCGGTCCACGGCCTTGCACATATCATATATGGTTATGGCAGCGATCGTAACCGCGACAAAGGCCTCCATTTCTACACCTGTTTTGCCGTCTGTCTTCACCCGCCCCTCGATTTCAATGGCACTTTCATCAGGGTGGTCAAAAAAGATGATCTCGACACTCGTGATGCTCAGCGGATGGCAGAGAGGTATGAGATCGGCCGTTCGCTTGGCCGCCATTATTCCAGCGATGCGTGCGACACCGAGAACGTCACCTTTCGCGATTGATCGGTCCTGGATCATCTGGAATGTTCGGGGACTCATGGACACCTTTCCTCGAACAACAGCCTGTCTGGAGGTGACTGGCTTATCGCTGACATCCACCATTCTGGCCCTTCCCTCACGATCGAAATGCGTAAGTTCTGCCATGCGCCGCTCCTTTGTCCGAAATCTAACAGGTGATTGGCGGGGTGATTTTTGTCACCCTCCGATGGACGACATATTTCGCTGGCACTTTTTGAAATAGTGCGTGTTGATTGCATGCCCCTCAGGCTTTTTGCTTAAGGCCATCTCAAGAATTTCCCCGAGTTTCTCTTCGTCGCATCCGCTTCGCAACAATCGCCTGATGTCAAACTCTTCATCAGAGAAAAGACAGGTTCTCAGTTTTCCGTCGGACGTTAAGCGGAGACGATTACAACTTCTACAGAAATGGCGGGTCACTGGGCTGATGAACCCGATGGTTCCTGCGGCTCCTTTCCATCGATACGTGGCAGCGGGTCCATTATGGCCCCACAAGTTTATCTCTGACAGCGGCATGACTGCCTCAATTCTATCCCTGATCTGATCAATAGTCAGCACAGTTTGCGGTTCCCAGGACCGATGATTTCCCGTCGGCATGTATTCGATGAATCTCACGTGAAGCGGCTTTTGTAAAGTGAGCCGGGCAAAATCAAGTATCTCATCCTCATTGAAGCCCTTAATGGCTACGACATTGAGTTTCACCGGGTCAAAACCCACCATGAGAGATTTTTCAATGCCAGCCCAAACCCTAGCGAACGCTTCCCGCCGGGTCATATGGTGGAATCGCTCGGGTCTCAAAGAGTCAAGGCTGATGTTTATGCGCCTGAGCCCTGCGAGACGGAGACGCTGGGCAAACGACTCAAGCAGCAACCCATTGGTGGTCAGGCTCAGGTCGCGGATTCCCTCAACCCCGCTCAGTTGACGAATCAAAGCCACCACGTCGCGGCGGACAAGGGGCTCTCCCCCGGTAAGGCGGACTTTGGTGATGCCCAATTTCGCGAAAATCTGGACGATACGGATGATCTCTTCGAAGGTGAGGATGTCTTCGTGAGGGATTAGTTGGATTCCTTCAGCAGGCATACAGTAACGGCACCGGAGGTTGCAGCGGTCTGTGATAGAGATCCGCAGGTACTCGATCTTTCGATTGAAACTGTCAAAAAGGTGGACCACGATTCAGGAACCTCTCGATTCAATTGACCGGGCCAATCTCTCGGTTTCACCCATTTCTGAGACGTCATATCCTCCCAGCTCCATGACCGATTGGCGAAAACCTTCAGACTGGATCACATCAAGCAAAGCCTGGATTTTCTCCTCATAAAAGAGGGATTCTGGAATGACAAGATCATAGCGCTCAGTGGCTAAGGGGACGAAGGACAGATCAAGCGCCTTTGCCGCAGCATGGATCCCCATCCCAGCATCCGCAGTTCGGGAGAGGACGGCGACGGCCACGGCCATGTGGGTAAACTCTTCCCTTTCATATCCTCTGATCGCTTCGGGGTTTATCCGGTGTTCCTGAAGGAGGTGGTCCAGGAGCACCCGCGTACCCGATCCCCTCTGGCGGTTGACAAAGGAGATCTTCTCTCGGGTGAGATCCTTCAGGCTTCGGATCCTCCTGGGGTTTCCCTGAGCCACAATGAGTCCCTGTTGTCTCAGAACCAGATGAACCAACCTCAAATCCCGGTCTCCCAACATCCTTTTGATATAGGGCAGGTTGTACTCGCCGGTTTTCGGATCGAGGAGATGGATCCCAGCGAGATGGGCTCTCCCTTTCTGGACCGCCACGATTCCCCCCATGCTCCCGACATGAGATGAGGAGAGGGTGAACTGGGGGTATTTCTGGCTGAAGTGTGTGGCGAGAAGATCGAGCGTCAAATCATGGCTTCCAGTCATGATAACGCTATTTTCGATCTGCTTTTCATCGCGGAGAAGTTCAACGGTGGTTTCTTCGCCCTCTTTGAGCCCTTCCGACAGTCTGGGGATTCGGATGATGCCATCTGCCTTGGTCAGGGAGGTTAGGATGCCCGCGCCTCGAGGCAGGAGGGTCGCAGTGATGGGAGAGCCAACCTTTCCCAATCTGACACGAAGAAATTCGTCCGCTCCCAATTTTGACGGAACATTTGCCACGGGGAGCGCCTTAACCTGCCTCTTTTTTAATTCACCGGAGCCGAGGAGGGCCGATACTAGCGGCTTCACAAACTGTTCGTAAGCGATAATGGCCGAAACCGGATACCCGGGGATACCAACGACGGGCTTTCCCTGAACGAGGCTGAGAATCGTGGGTTTGCCAGGCATGATACTGACGCCGTGAACGAGAACCTGGCCAAGGTCGTTGAGAATGCTGAAAGTGTAGTCCTCTGACCCGGCGGATGACCCAGCGATGATCAGGATGACATCAGATTTTTCAAGGGCCTCGAGGAGTCCTGACCTGAGGTCGTCATAGTCATCTTTCAGAATTGGAGTACGCGAAAACGCGGCTCCATCTTCCAGAAGGAGACCTTTTAGAATGGTCGAGTTGAACTCGATGACATTTCCCGCTTTCAAGTGAGAGCCCGGCTCGACCACTTCAGAACCCGTTGGGATGACCGTGACTTTTGGCTTTTCCCGCACACAAACGTCCCAAACCCCTCCAGCCAGGAGCGCCCCCATGTCGTGTGGGCGGAGACGGTGGTTTAGCGGAAGGATCATCTCCCCCGCCACAATATCCTCGCCCATGACTCGCACATTTTGACGGGGATGAACGGCCTTTTCGATTTCAATCTTCTCCCGATCCACAAAGTGGATTTCCTCCATCCGAATAACGGCATTTGTGCCCTTTGGCATCGGCGAACCCGTATCAACGGGATGGGCTTTTTTGCCTATGATCAGACTTCTTGGACGGGACTCTGTCGCCCCATAGGTCGAGTCGGCAAGAACAGCCATCCCATCCATGGCGGCCGCATGATAGTGAGGGCAACAAATTCTGGCGAAGATGGGCTTGGCCGTCACGCGATGGAGCGCCTCTGCGACGGGTACGGTTTCAAATCGATTCTTGTGATAATTCTCAACAAAGGGACCCAATTTCGAAAAGAAGAGATCCTTCGTTTCGTCGAGGGGCGTGTTATCCAAGTACCTTTTTTGTTTCATCGTGTGGTGGACCTCTCAAAAAAGCAGCACCTCAACCATCGTACCCTCCTCGAGTCCCTCGGAATCGATGTCGACCTTGATGAGGCCATTGGCCTCTACCATGGTTGAAATTGAGCCAGATTTGCCCAGGATAGGATGTGCCAGGACCTGACCATCCCTCTCCTCGGCCCTGACTCGGATGTATTCCTCTCTGCCTGGAGGTGAAGAGACATTTCGGCTCAGGATGGCTGGGATCCTCCTGCCCAACGACCACAAAGGAGGGACGTAACCCGCCAGTCTCCAGATCAGCGGCCTCATGAAGAGGTCGAAAACCACCATGGCAGAGACGGGATGGCCGGGAAGACCTGCAACGGGCTTGGTGCTCGTTCGGCCGATGATCGTTGGTTTCCCAGGCCGTAATGACACGCCATGAACCATGATTTCGGAATCCGGCAGGGATCTGATGACGTCTGTCGTATAATCCAAGGTCCCCACCGAGCTGCCACCCGATATGATGAGCATGTCGGATGCTTGAACGCCCTGTTCGCTGAGGGACTTCAGATTTTCGAATGAGTCACGTGCGATCCCCATGAAAAGGGCCACCCCACCTGCCATTTCGACGAGGGCGCTCAGGGAGTACTGATTCATGTCCCGGATCTCTCCTGGTTTCGGATTATCGTTTATCTCAACAATCTCATCTCCCGAAGAAACGATAGAGACCCGGGGCTTTCGATGTACGGTCACCACTGATTTCCCAAAAGCAGCCATAGCCCCCATATCCTGAGGGCGAATCCTGTGACCCTGAGAGAGTATCTTTTCTCCCTTTTTGATGTCCTCCCCCTTTTTCGTCACGTTCTCGAGCGGGGAAAGGGCTCTTTTCACCTGAATCGTTGTCTCATCGAGTTGTTCAGCGAATTCCAACATCAGCACCGCATCGGCACCCTCGGGCACCATCCCTCCAGTCGGCACTGCGGCGGCCTCCCCTCCTGATAAGACGAGATCCGTCGATGCGCCCATCAAAACCTCGCCAATGAGGCGGAGCGGAGTGGGGTTAGTTTCCGAAGCACCGAAGGTGTCACGTGCCTTGACCGCGTAGCCGTCCACCGTGGAGCGGTTAAAGGGGGGGAGATGCATCGGTGAAACGATGTCTTCGGCCAAAATTCTATGAAGGCTCCTGTCAAGGGGGATTTCTTCCTGACCGACAGAGCTAAACCTCTCCAGGATAGGATAGACTTCCGAGACGGTCTTGACTTTGAAAAACCCAGTGAACGGCAATTGAGCCCTCCGTAAGACAAAATAAAAACCAGCACCCGTGTTGGATACTGGCGAATAGGGAGTACCCGAAGTAGATTCTCCTTTCCAAACACGGGAGGTATGGCCGTTTCCACCCATACCCTGTCGGCCATCTGCCATGTCCACTTGGCAGTGTGGATTTAGGGAGAAGGCTCGGAGACCTCAACTTAGTCTATACAGGTTCCCAGTCAAAAAGTCAATCCTCGCATCTGAAAGCAGAATAGGGAACTCTGAGAGGGTCATCGAAAAAGCGAGGAACATTTATCGTTATTAATTGTCTTTTTTTGTTATTTATTGACGAAAACCGTCTTTTGTGTTAGTAATGCGCATCATGGAGAAGCTTCTAACGACAAGAGAGCTCGCCCAACTCTTGCGGCTCAATGAGAAGAAGGTGTATCAGCTGGTCCGGGAAGGGAGTATCCCCCACGTGAGGATCACTGGGAAATGGCTCTTTCCCAAATGGCATGTCTTGCGCTGGATAGAGGAGAAAGTGCAAAGGGAAGAAGATATCCTCATTGCGGGGAGTGATGATATCCTTTTTGGACGGCTTTTGACCGCATACTCCCAGGAGAGATTCCCAAGATCGCTCGTCTTTTACTCTCCCGTGGGGAGTGTGAAGGGTATCCAGTGTCTCTCCCAACATAAGGCGCAGGCTTGCTGCATCCATCTGCTCGATGTCGAGACAGGAGCGTATAATCTTCCCTTCCTCCGCAGACACTTGGCAGAGGAGTACGTTGTTGTCAATCTCTGGTATCGGGAGCAGGGCCTTATCGTGAAAAAAGGCAACCCCCTCGGAATTAGAGGGCTGGAGGATGTGGCGAACAGCAAAGCCAGGTTTGTGAATCGGAACAGAGGATCTGGTACGAGGATTCTCGTCGAACATCTGTTGACACAACTCGGAGTCCACGAAACGGACGTCGTTGGCTTTGCCGACGAGGTGGACACTCACCTGGAGGTGGGGCTTCGGATCTTCTTTGGGGAGGCCGATGTGGGGCTCGGTATAGCGTACGTTTGTCATCTCCTGTCCTTGGATTTCATCCCTCTCAAAGAGGAACGATTTGACCTTGTCATTCCAAAAGGGCTCTGGCCCACACAACTCATGAGACAGTTTGTGGATTCCATCAATCCCGACACCATTCGTCGCTTATCCCGCGCGCTCCCTGGCTATGGATTGCAGGACACTGGAAAGGTGCTTTTCGAGAGCTGAAGGGTCTTCTTGCCAGACAGAACATGTGACAGCTGAACAGTCTAGAATGTTGGCGGGATTGTGAAATAGGAGTCAGAAGTCAGGAGTCAGAATTCAGAATAGGAACAGGGTAACCAGCGGCCTTTCAGGACGTGATTGGTCGAAAGAAAGTTCTTCACTTGGTCCTCTCCGCCGTTGACCTCCAGGGAGTTTCAAAGAGAAAATCCATGGATCGGTCTCCCATATGAGGGGAGCAGATGTGTCTGCCTGCTTGACACCGACTCCGAATATTCTGACTGCTGAATTCTGACTCCTGAATTGTGACTCCTGACTCCTATTTTCTTTCAGGGTATTGCCATCGGCACAAAAAGGGCTTGGCCATAGCGATCCCTCCCAAATTGGCGGATGATTTCCTGCCCCTTTGGAGAAGTTACCCACCCGATATAGGCCATGGCGAGGACGTAACTGACAGTCGGATGTTTGGCTGGGTTGACGGCGATGATTCCATATGGGTTGAAAAGCAAAGGGTCTCCTTCCACAAGGATTTCAAGCTCGATTTTTTGCTTGTAGACCAGGTAGGTCCCACGGTCGGACAGGGTATATCCCCGCCTCTCATTGGCTATCTGCAAAACGGCACCCATGCCTTGCCCCGTTTCGAGGTACCACTGAGCTGTCGGGATGGTCCCCGCCTTTCTCCAAAGCGCCATTTCTTTTTTATGCGTTCCTGAATCGTCGCCGCGAGAAATGAATGCGCCCCCTTGGGCGGCCACCCTTCGGAGCGCTTTAGCCGCGTCTTTTTCTCCACGAATCTTCGCTGGATCATTCTTTGGGCCAAGGATCACAAAGTCGTTGTACATCACATCACGACGGTTGACGCCGTGGCCGGCTTCCACAAACTCGTCCTCGGCAGACCGGGAATGAACGAAAACGATGTCGCAATCCCCCATCTGGCCGGTCCGGAGCGCCTTACCCGTTCCCTGGGCGATAACGTCAACGCGGCAGTGAAACATCCTCTCAAAAGGGGGGTTCAGGGCAGTGAAGAGGCCAGTATTATCCGTGCTTGTCGTGCTCGCAATCCTCAGCCTCTGTTCAAGGGCCTCGCCCGAAGCTGTGAATCCAAGGCAGAAGATGACCAGGGTCAGGAGAACAGAATTTTTCATCATCTGGGGCTCCTCGTGGTATGTGTTTCGCCGGCGCATCCCCGGACGCTACAAAAGTTGATTTTTTATATTATAGAAGATATATTACGATAATTCGTTCATTTTTGTCAATATTGGTAAAAAAAAGTCCGATGTGAACCAATGCCTTAGGATTTTATTAGAGTTCTGATTCCGCCTCTCTCACGGAGGGCCTCTGTGCATTTTTTGTGGAACGCTCTGGAGGACTCCCTTCAATTGATTTTGTCCTTTGACAGCGAAACCTACGGAATCGTGCTGCGGTCCTTGGGGTTTTCGCTGAGTGCCACCGTGCTCGCTGTCTTGTGCGGCGTTCCATTCGGTTATTTCATTGGATCGAGGGTCTTTCGCGGTCGGTCTTTTGTGATGGTCATCCTGAATACGACGATGGCCTTGCCGACCGTCGTCGTCGGTCTTATTGGCTATTCACTGCTTTCCAGGAGCGCTCCGCTGGGTTTGCTGAACCTCATGTTCACTCCAGGAGCGGTCATTCTGGGGGAGTTTTTTCTCTCGCTCCCGATTATTGCGAATCTGACGGTGGCTGCTGTCCAGTCGGTGGATCCGCGGGCCATGGTGACAGCAAAAACCCTCGGCGCCGGCGAAATCCAGACGGCCTGGACCCTTCTGATGGAGGCGCGGTTTGGCCTTATGGCTGCGATGATCGCTGGCTATGGGCGAGCTGTCTCCGAGGTGGGTTCGGCGATGATGCTTGGTGGGAATATCAGGTTCCACACGCGAACCATGACAACCGCAATTGCTCTTGAGACAAGCAAAGGGGAGTTCGGGCTGGGTTTGGCTCTGGGTTTCTTTTTGCTCCTGGTCGTCTTTTCAATTAATATCCTCATTCATTACTTCCAGCTCAGAGGACGAGGCAGGTGAGCAGCGGTGAACATACTTGAACTGAGGGATATTACTCACGCCTATCAGGGGAAAAGAGTTCTGGACGTTCCATCTCTCGCGATCGAGGAGGGGGAAATCTATGGAATCGTCGGTCCAAACGGGTCTGGCAAGACCACACTGCTCTCCATTATGAGTTTGATTCTCAAGCCCACGCGTGGAGAGGTCTATTTCGAAAAACGGCCGGTTCGGTACGACAGTCAGTCGCTTATGAGCGCACGACGATTCATGACGATGACCCTTCAGAATCCCTATCTGTTCAATACGTCGGTGACGAAGAACGTGGCCTATGGGTTACGCGCGAGAGGTATTCGTAGAGAGGACCGTCACGTCAAGGTGGCGGAGGTTCTGGATCTTGTCGGGCTGAATGGTCTCGAAAAAAGGCGGGCCAGGGAACTCTCGGGAGGCGAAACCCAGTTGGTTGCCTTAGCCAGAGCACTGATCCTCGATCCCACCGTACTCTTTCTGGATGAGCCCACCGCAAATCTGGATGTGGGGCACGTAAGTCGGCTCGAGCGCATAATCTCCAGGATCAATAGAGAACAGGGAATCACTGTTGTCATGACGAGCCACAACCTGTCCCAGGCCTATCGGTTGACCGAGAGGGTGTTTCCCCTTTTTGAGGGCTCGCTGATGGACCTTCCCATGCACAACCTCTTTTCAGGTAAGGTTCTGGAGACTGGACAGGGGCCCTGTTTTGATACGGGATCCATGCGGATATGGATGACTCCCGGTAGCGAGTCCGTCGGTGCCACGCATGTTTCAATCGATCCCGAAAATATCATTGCTTCGAAGGAGCCATTCTTATCCAGTGCCAGGAATCGATTCGAGGGGATGATCACGGAGATCGCCGACCAGGGCGGAAAAATCCTCCTTGAAGTTCAATCCGGTGAGAATTTTAGAGTCCAAATCACGAGTCAGTCTCTTCGAAAAATGAATCTTACCGTGGGATCGCGGATATATCTCACCTTTAAAGCCTCGTCGGTCAAACTCGTCTAGCCCGGACTATTCGGAAATCCGAGAGATTCGCAACGCATGCAGCCGGGGTGTTTTCGCCTCACAGCATAGACCTGTACCCGTTTGGACCCGGAGTGGAGGGGCTTGCTCTGATTCTCCCCGATCGGCAATGGCACGACAATTGCTCAAATAGATTTTGCGAAATCGGGCTTTCCGCACTCACCCCGGCCCTTAGCGCCGGGCGCCGGCCGCAAATAGAGGAAAAAGAGATGGCCCCAGGCGACCGGTTCTGAACGGGCGGGGTCAGAGAGAAAGACATGGGGCAAGTTGAGTTGGGCGAAAATGATCGCGCAACGGATCAGGCCAAAGACGGGGTCCAGCTGGCGCGGGATAGAGCGAATCTGTGCGTTCGGATCTTCAACACTCAGGTGACTCTAACCGATGGAGAGGGCCCGGGCCTGAGAGAAAGTCGGGAGGTTCTCCTGGGGAAGTTGGAGGAGTCTCTCAAGGAGAAGCCCAAATTTTTTCTAGAGATCAAACCCTTTGAAATCCTGTGCCAGGGTGAATCGGTCTATGAGGATCATGACCCTGGGGGCCTTCCTGAAACCCTCCACCGCGGTGGCCTCAAAGGATTGGGTTTCGATCCGGGCATCACCCGTTCGGAACTTGCGTCGTTCTTCGATGTTCTCAAGAACGTCGGTGACCCAAGGGGAGGTGCTGAGGACCTTTTCAGTGTCTTGCAAGACGAGGACTTCCCCCACTTGGATTGTGTTCCAAGTGACGATTACCTTGAGTTTCATCCCCTTCCCGTTCCTGGAAGCCTGGAGGACCTGAAGCGCCAGTATCCCCGAGGTGCAATTCCACGCGTTCGGAAGGAAAAGATTCTGCGAGAATGCGACCTCGATTCAGAGAACGATCTCCTCGAGCCCCTCCCTGAGGGGCACCGATCCCTAGCCCACGCCATCAAGAACATCAATCGGCTCGGCCTAACGACTCCGCAGGACATGGAAGTCATCCAGAGGCAGATACTCCATGAATCGGCTCTGACATTTGACTGTTATGGACTGGAAATCTTAGTCGAAGTGCTTCTTCTGGAGCAATCGAGAGAGGACTTCAACGAGATCACCGCTTTCTTGCTCAAGATCCTCGACAGTTCTCTCAGGGCCGGAGACTATCAAGCGGCGACGGAGGTCATCAAGAGACTTTACACGGTTTTTCGTATGGGGGGGCTGAATGGATGGCAGCGGAAAAGGATCAAGAAAGCGATCTTCGATGCGGGGACCGCATCGCGTATCGGTTCGATCGGAGAGCGTATCAAGGCCTCAGACGCGCCTGACTTCGAGGCGCTCGGCAAGTTTGCATTGTTACTCCAAAAGAATGCCGTACCTCATCTCTGTAATCTCCTCGGAGAGTTAAAAGGTTCAAAACCGAGGCGAATCATATGTGACGTGCTCGTAAGTCTCGGGAAAGACAGCACCGAAGTATTTGGGGCATTTCTGGACGATAATCGCTGGTATATGGTTCGCAATATGGTGTACATCCTCGGGCGCATTGGGAAAGCTGAATGTCTTCCGTACCTGGAAAAGGCGCTTGACCATCCTGATCCGCGTGTCAGGCGCGAGGCAGTCCAAGCGATTTCGATGTCTGCAAGTCGAGAGAAGGCGGTTCGGCACCTGAAGAGAAAACTCAATGACATGGACAGCAAGATCAGAGGCTTTGCGGCCCTCCGGTTGGCCAGAATCGGGGGAGAGCAAGCTCTGAGGCCTCTTTTGGACCTGCTACTCTCCAGAGCATTCTACAAAAGAGAGATCCACGAAATCAAACTGTTCCTCCAGGCCATCGGGACGCTCGGTTCTGATGGAGCTGTTCCAGCTCTATTTCGGATTCTCTTGAAAAAGAGCTTTTTTGGCAAGATTAGAACGGACGAGATCAGGAAATGCGCTGCTCATGCGCTTGCAGCCATCGGAACGCAGGAGGCAGTGACGGCCCTGAGAAAGGTCAGCGTCATGGGAGATGACTTCGCCAAGGAGACCAGCCTCGCTGTCCTAAATCGAATCGGAAAATTATAGGAATGGTACCGAGACCAAGAAATCAAGGCGCGACCATCTCGAGGACTGGAAGCGATCTGGTCCTGAAGCTTTACAACGCAATCCGATCCCTGGGGAGCGCTCAGCATGACCTAACGGCCCTTAATGAGACCCTGGGAGGCCTGGCAAAAAAAGGAGGGACTCTTTCGATTCGGATTAGTCGAGATCGGTTGTACTTGAATCATGACAGGATAGAAATGCGGTCAGGACATTCTGTGCACCGAATCCTCTTGAATGAGCTGAAGAAGCGAAAAATCGGTAAGATCGAATTCCGAGAGCCCCCTGATGATGAGGATTTAGCAGAATTTCTGAGGTGCTTTTTGAGCATGGGTGACCATAACCTGCCGGACGGGGAGACACTTCAACGTTTACTGCGGAAAAAGAAGATTGAATCGATTCGGGTGGAAGGGCTAACTCCCGAAGATATCGAAGAGGATCTGGGATCCTCCTATGAAAGGCATGCCCACTACACTCGGATCTATCTCTACGCGATGCGTCTCTTGAAAGAGCTATTTGGCCAGGTTGACAGAGGAGAAGAATGCTCAGACCTAGACCTGACTCGACGGGTTGTGCGGACCATCGTATTGGGCTACGCCGATTCGCCGGCCGCCTTTATGGGGCTCGCCACGATCAAAAGCAACCGGGAGTTCTTGCCGAACCATTCTGTCAACGTGGCCATTTATGCCATTGCGCTCGGCCATCGCATCGGACTATCTCATCGTTTTCTGGTTGACCTCGGTCTGGCGGGTTTCCTTCATGACATTGGGGAGAGTCGTCTCTCCTGGTTGGGAACAAATGAGAGTCGTGGTTTGAGCGAACAAGAGTGGACAGAAGCCACCAATCATCCCGCCTTGGGCGTCAAGACCATGATGAATGCCGTCGGATCGAGGGAGCCAGCGGCGAGCCGTCTGCTGGCTGGCATATTTGAGCATCATCTGCGAGACGATCTTTCTGGGTTTCCAAAACTCATGAGGAAGAAGGACGTATCGCTCGTGGGAAAAATCATCAGTCTCGCCGATTTCTATGATGTCTTCACGAGGCCATACGGCGAGAATCGTTTTCCGTGCTTTTCCGGGCGGATTTTGCAACTGATTGTAGAGAGGAGCGGAAGAGATTTCGATTCGACCCTGACGAAGTATTTCGCGAGAATCGTAGGACCCCTCCCGGTGGGAACGCTCTGCAGACTCGACACTGGAGAGTTGGGAATTGTATGCAGCCTCATGGAAGAGGGCATGACGGGGGATCGGCCATGGGTTCGGCTCTTGGTCTCTGCCGGTGAAATCTACCGCCGGAGAGATGCGGTGAGTCTCAAACTGATGGATAAGGAGACCGGGAAATATCAGCGGAGTATCATAGAAATCATCGATCCCAATGAACTAAAGATCGACGTTGCGGAACATCTCGTTCCATTCTAGGATGACATCCCCGCGTAAAGAGATAGTTTCCCCCCGAGTTGACTTTTTCCGGTTTAGATGTTAACCGATCAATCCGGAGAGGATGTGTTAGGGTGGGAACGATGGTTGGAACCATGGATCGTGGTCGAGAAAGGCGAAAATATCCGCGGTTTGAAATTTCTTTTCCCATCAGTTTCAAGGTATTTGGCATGGCTCCGGTGAATTCTGAATCAGCCATCCAAGGAATCGGGATTCGGACCAAGGGGCAGGTGGGAAACGTTTCTTTAGAAGGGCTTTTTGTTGAGGCCAACCCCACGAAGGACGAAATCGGCCAAATCATTCGGGCGAAGCAGGAGCGTGATCGATTCGGTATTGAAATCGAGACGACCCTGATGGGGGAGAACATCAGAATACTCGGCAAGGTGGTGTGGTACGACATCAACTTTGTCGACGAGGCTCCATATCATTTTCGTGCAGGTGTGTTTCTCGAAGAGATGGACAAAGCGACGAAACAGGTCTGGGAGCGACTCCTGTCAAAAGCCAAAAACTAGGCGGTTTCACGGAGCTCAGAAATCCTAAGGGGGTAAGGTCCTCCTGAGGAATCGACTTTGATTGTCGAATGCGTTCGGTGTCATACCCGATATCGGGTGAATGAGCTGTTGTTTTGGAACGACGCCAGAAATGTGCGCTGTTCGAGATGTCAACGTGTCTTCCTCGTGGACAGGGCCATACGAATCGGGTGTTCGATTTGTGGGATCGAAACCTCCCGAGCGGAGGACTACACGATCAGGACATACAAGGGATCTCCGTATGCCATCTGCCCCCAGTGTGCTGAGAGTTTTAGGTCAGTCATCGATCAGAAGGGCTTCATTGAAAGACGATCAGCCGGGAATACTCGGATCTCCAATCCTCAACCGGACGCGCCTTCAGCCCGAAAGGAGGAGGGGGATGATTCAAAGCTATCGAAGGAGAGCTGATGAGCAGATCGAGTGCTTCACCGAGGCGATCTGCTTTCTATGCAGTTTGAGAACGGGCTTTGAGAAATCTCTCTGAGATTTTTTGAGCGATGATGGGTGCATTTCCTCCGGCTCGGTTGTTAATGGCGACATGAATCTCGCCCCCTTGATCAATCACCGTTGACAAAAGTTCCGCAGTCTCTTCAACCATTTGTGGCGTCATCATTCCGTCGATCATCTTATTGAAAGGGAAGGCCTTTATGTATGCGTCGGCATATCGCATTCGGAGAGGTGTCATTAGCCTGATAATGCACCGGTTACCCGAATTGAAAAACTTGCCACCAGTCATACGGAATTGCTTGGAGAGAGGGGGTAACCACGTCCAATGGGAGAGGACCTGCCCGGCGCCGTATTTCTCGAGGACATTGAAATAGGATGGGGAGAGGAAAGCATCGGTCCGAACCTCGAAATGGTACCTCGGATCCCTCGGGATTTGATCGAGGAACTGATCGAGGGCCGCCGCAAACTCAACCCCGGGTATCCGATCTTTTTTCGGCTGGTATTCCTGTTCAAAAATGAAACCCCGAATTGAATCATTCAAGAGATCCACGGCAGGTTGGTAGAACTGATCAGTAAAGACCTCCGGATTGAGGTACTCGGCGTTCTCAACAAACTCGTCTTGGCGCCACAGTCTCTGAGCAAAAATCACCTGTGGAACCTTCAGTATCAAATGGTCATTCTCCCTCAGGTGCCTCTGGTACGTTTCGAGGACACGGTAGTTCTGGGTAGGTTTGAGATCCTTGTCGAGCAGGACTCTGTAGAAGGTGAAATCCAATTCCAAGACCGAAAAGTGCTCGAAATACTCCTCAACGCTTTCTACAGGGAGCACTTCTTCATGAAAGGTTTTTCCGCCCACGGTGTTGGTCCGTTTGGTTATCTTGTTTCTGTATCGTTCTGCTGAATAGATCTGCCCAATCCACCCGGCGTACCGATCGCTGGTGGTTCCGAGGTAGACATTCGGGTGGAGATCCCGGAACTGGAATTCATTCAGTCTGCGGATTTGTTCCTGGTTCACGCTTTTACCTCGGATGACATTGCGAGTATAACATAGACCAGAAGTTTCCTCATTTTTCCATCTATCGTTTCTCCATACTCTCGATTTCTGATTGGAATTCCGGATCTGCAAACTGGGTTCTCTTATCCCCCTGTTCCCGCGCTCTTACGGTGACCCGCACGGGATTCGCCAATTCGGCACTCGCAGGACAGAGAAACGCCCGGAAGTCCGGAAACTCCAATTATCATAAACTCCTTGACTTCTCGTAACGATCTGTTTAAATGGGAATAAACGATCCTGTCTTGAAGGATCATTTGCAGTCGATTGGCCAAGGGGCAGGCGAGTTTGCCGTGCAACGGGTTCGTAACCGGCAGCGACTCGAGGGACTGAGGGGCGGTCAAGAGACTGAAGAGGTTGGGAGAGATCGTGGTTGAAAGGAGTATCTCCACCGAGAGAAGGAAACACGACAGAGTACCGGTCGAACTACCGCTGAGCTACAAGATCGGAAAAAAGAAGCTGATCGGTAACACCGTGAATGCCTGTGATGAAGGGATAATGGTTGAATCCTATCTTTCTTCAAAAGCGGCGTTCAAGATATTCAAGGCCTTGGAGAGGGTACCGGATTATCGATTGGGGGTCGAGTTCATTTACGAGGGAAATACTGATCGAAGAGATGCTGAGATTAAGCACTTTCATTTGGATTTTTCCGGCAGTGCGGCATACCGGTTGACGGTTGGTTTTTGGCTCCCCAAGGGGAGATAGGAACCAGCGAGGATCAAAAGCACCTCAAGGGTAAGAAATCCTCAGAGACAGAGACGCGGGCTCCGCGTCCTCTTCTCCCGCTCAATTCATGCAAAGATTGCCCCGCTTGGAGCGCCCCACACCCGTAACCCATCAGGCTTTGACAAACTTCGGAGGAAGCTGGCCGAGATGTATCTCGGGGCTTTTGAGGATGATGAGAATGGATGTCCCGTGGGCAAGCACCTTGCCTTGTTGATTGCTCACCTCGGCTTCGGCCAGGGCGAGTGTCTTGCCGACCTTTATTCGGCGGCCCCTGGCGATGAGTTTTCCACCTTGAGCGGGGGCGAGGTAGTTGACTTTCAGGTCGACAGTTGTCATTGTCAGGTCATCATCGACTTCTGGAAATACTGCCCAAAAAGCAGCTGCATCGATGATTGAGGCAAAAACGCCACCATGAACAGCCCCAAAGGGCTGGAGGTGTTTTTTTTGGACATCGATCTCGAGGTTAGATTCTCCCATGTCTATACGACCTATGGTCATGGACAGGAGGGTGAAATAGGGACACGCGTTCACCCGTGTCCGGACGGTGTCAACATATGCTGGATTGAGTTTTCGCATAACGACTCCCTTTTTCGGCATCTTTTTTAGCAAATCGATATGGCCAAAATTCCTGAATCTCTGGAGCCACAGGGGCCCTTCAAATTCTTTGAGATCGATGCAAAGGAACTCGTACGGGCGCATTAAAAAGCTTCAAATTGGCTTTCCAGGACAATGCCCTACCGCGCTCTCTCTCGCCCGCTCCCCCTCGACTTTGCTCAGGGTCGCTCGAGTCCACAGAGTTCGCAAGAGATGATTTTGATTCTGGCCTGATTTTCTGAGAGGAAGAATCAGGCCACCCACCGAGTCCCTCCGGGGCCATGCGATACAGATTTTCCAATGAGTCGCGTCGTGGTCCCAACTCAATTGATGCATGTGGAAGCGTTAACGCGCCTG
>CAYFYO010000023.1:0-47714 GCA_964347335.1 uncultured Thermodesulfobacteriota bacterium | reverse complement strand
ATCTTGGATGGCGGCTATTTCGAGACATCGATCACGCGCTTTGGATTCAGTAATCTTTCCCCAAATGTCATAGCCGGACGCAATCTTCTGGTACACCCCAGGGACCTCGCTCTTCTGAATCTTGGCATCCAAGATTGCTTTTTTCTCCGAAACCATTTTCGCCCTCAAGAACTTGGTGAGTTGGCTAACTGTGGATTAGCGATAAAGCTTCCCAGCTAAATTAACATGGCTATTTAACATGCGGAAACGACCGGCACAGTCATCCTTGTTCGAGTTATAACGAGAGGAATGGTGTAAGTCAATTAGAAATTAAGGTGCGCCCTTCTAATTCAAGATGAGATCGCAAGTTATCACCGATGCTTGAAACCGTTTACTTCCCCAGCAAATAAACACTCTGGGGGCTCGCCCAGAATGTTTATCTCAATTAGATATGTGATCGGGCTCCTCATCGCCGTGCTTCCTGAATCGTAGATTCCGCAGGGGCCTGGCCGCCTCTGGATTTGTTTTCCTTGGTCTGGCACTAATCCCTAAAAAAAGCAGAGGAAAGGTTGCAATCTTCTTTTTCAGTTGATTACGATTAGATTAAAGGGAAAGTGAAGTTTTACGTTGACTTGCTACCGATCTCCCAGTGGAGGGAGGGCGAAAAAATGCAATCACCAAAATACGCTACTCAAACCCATCGTTACCTTGCAACCCTTTTCCTTATTGCGATTGTGTTCGTTCCCGGCGGGGCGGTCACCGGGCTGGTGGATGATTATGGCGACCAACTCGGGACCGTCCATTTTCCGGTTTCCTGCAACGAGGCAGCCAGTCGACACATAGAGCGGGGTCTCGCTTTGCTGCATCACATGACTTATGAAGGTGCGAGAGCTGCGTTTGCCGCAGCAACCAAAAGCGATTCGGACTGTGCCATGGGTCACTGGGGCCAGGCTATGACTCTCATCCACCCGCTCTGGTCAGATCCGCCCAGCGAAGCAGACTTCAAGAGAGGCCACGTGTTGGTGAACGAGGCCAAGATCCGAACCCGGCAGACCGAGCGGGAGCGTGCCTACATGGCGGCTGTGGAGGCCTACTACGCAGGAGGCTGGAATCGTGACGAAACGGCAAATCTGGCTAGCTTTGAGGAGGGGTGGAAGAGGGTCTACCGTCGGTTTTCTAACGATCCGGAGGCGGCTTGTTTCTATGCGCTCGCGTATATGGCCACCGCGGATCCGGCGGATAAGACCTATGCCAAACAGAGGCGCGCAGGGGCGTTAGCGGAAAAGGTTCTCACCCAGGTTTCCGATCATCCCGGGGCACACCACTACATCATCCACGCCTATGACTATCCTGCGCTGGCCGAAAAAGCTCTTGGGGTTGCACGCAACTATGGAAAAATAGCACCCGAGGTTCCGCACGCGCTTCACATGCCCAGCCACATCTTCACACGGCTCGGTTTTTGGCAGGAATCGATCACCATGAACAAGCGATCTGCAGCAGCTGCCCTGAATCATCCGGTGGGCGATGCGATCTCTTTGCACTACCTACACGCGCTTGACTACCTGGCCTACGCATACCTGCAGCGGGCCGAGGACGAGAAAGCGAAACACGTTCTGGACAAGCTTGCGGCACTCGAGGGCCCCTTTCAGGTACATACTGCATCCGCCTATACCTTCGCCGCTGCACCCGCACGCCTCGCCCTGGAGAGACAAAAATGGGCCGACGCCGCCTTGCTCGAACCGAGAACGCCGAGCAATTATCCGTGGGATAGGTACCCCGCGATGGAGGCGATCACTTATTTTGCCAGGGCGCTCGGCGCGGCGCGAAACGGCAATGGGCAGGGGGCCCGTCAGGCGCTCGAAAATCTGGCAGCGCTGCACGAGCGGACCAAGGAAACTTCTGCGTATTGGGCAAGACAGGTTGAAATTCAGCGTCTGTCTGCGATGGCATGGCTAGCGTACCAGGAAGGCAAGCAGGAAGAGGCGCTGAATATCATGCGGAGGGCTGCCGAGCTAGAGGCCTCGACGGAGAAGCATCCTGTCACGCCGGGAGAAGTGTTGCCCGCTCGCGAGTTGCTCGCCGACATGCTCCTCGATATGGGTCGCACCAGGGAAGCTCAAGCAGAATACGAGGCTGCTCTGGAGCGCAGCGCCAATCGCTTCAACAGCCTCTATGGAGCTAGTCGCGCTGCCGAGCTGGGGGGGGACAAGCGTAAGGCGGCTTTCTACTATAAGAAACTCGTCGAGATGGCAGCGAATGACACTGACCGAGAGCAGTTGCAACAGGCGAGGGCTTTCTTGGCAGAAAATTGAACCCTAGCAATGCAAGGCTTCGGGCGGAAGATATCAGGTTATTGGAGCGGACGCGCCAGCCATGCCGCGGAGCGCCAGGGCCTTCGTGATTGTTTGTAGGCAGACAGCCTACCGATTCTATGTTGCGTTCCCTAGTATCCTGAAACAAAGACTTCGGAACAGGAGGTGTTTTTGGTATGCAAACGGGGGACAAGAACTCCGTGGCAGTGGTCAGGTACGACGAGACATCAAATGCTTTAAGGAGAGCCATTGACCTGTGTGATGGCTTTGAAGGTCTAAGGGGTACCAACAGGATTCTGTTGAAGCCAAACATAATGTGGGGTGGTGGTATCGGAAGGAAGATGCCCAAATACGGTATTGTAACGACTTCAAGAATTGTAGAGGATCTCGTGAAGCTTCTGCGTGAATGGGGATGTGTGAATATCTCTATAGGGGAGGCAACTCTGGCGAATAAGGAGCTAGGTTCGGAAACCCTCGGGGGATACGAGTGGACTGGGATCGCGAGGGTCGCAAAGGAGTATGGTGTCAAACTGATTGATTTCAATCAAGAAACGTTTAAGCGAACCGAGGTGGATGGGATCTCCATGGCGATTTCCCGCACAGCATTGGATTCGGAGTTCTTAATAAATCTGCCCGTTTTGAAAACCCATCACCAGGCCAGGGTGTCTCTCGGGCTGAAGAACTTGAAAGGCTGTTTATCGATGAAATCAAAAATGGAGTTTCACAGAAGGGGTCTGGATCAAATGATCGCAATGCTGAATACTCAGCTTAGGCCCAAACTGACCGTAATCGATGGGATCTACGCTATGGAGAATGGACCAACCGCTCTCGGTACAGCCCACAGAATGGACCTGATAATAGCAGGTAAGGACAATCTATCCTGCGATGTCGTGGGTTCAATGGTATTGGGAATCGAGCCATCCTCCGTGGGGCATTTGAGGGAATTCGCCTCGATTGTAGGTCGCTCAGCCGATCTTGCCGAGATAGACGTGAAAGGAGAGAATATCAAAGATGTCAAAAAGAAGCTTGAATGGAAAGCGAATAACTACCAGGACATCTATGACCGAGCGAGAGTGGACGGGATCAGAGTTCAAGACCCGGGGAAGCAGTTCTGTACAGGATGCGTCTCAAACTTGCAAGCGCTCTCTGTGGTCTTTTGCAAAGACAATCGTGATATAACGCTAAATAGAACAGAAATCTGCTGTGGCCCTGAGGTGAAAGCAAAGGCAGATTCAAAGAAGGTTTTCCTGTTTGGAGATTGCTCAATCCGGGCTAACAAAGACCTAGCAGATGGAATTCGATTAAAGGGCTGCCCTCCGAAAGCGATTGCTTCTCTTATTACCTTATATGAACCATACGATAGGCAAACAGAAAGCCCGGAAGATCATGGGAGTTAGACTTCTCAAAACGATTGGAAACAAGTTGGGTATATATGAAGAGGATTTCCCGACGTACAGGCGTTACGAATCGCCGGAGTTTGATGAGCGCCACTTCTAGGCTTTAACAGGTCCGATTAAAGATGGATTCGACAGATTCGATCTACCTTCGATCATGCAATATTTGAAACGGAAATCATCAGGTCTGAAGGTGGTATCAGTTCTCTGTTAGAAATAATATATGTGCATTGGGAAACGTCCGACGGTCCCTCGCCCCCTGAAGACTCCCTTGGTTCCAGCTCGATTTCTTTCCACAGACATCGATTTCGTTGTGATTATTGAAGCGGTTTACTCAGATAAGAAGTCAGTTGCCAACTTGTTAAACCTGTCCGGATACTCTTCATGAGCGCTGTGCCCCGCTCTTTCAAATACTACCAATTTTGATCCTTTCCAAAGATCACTTAAAGCTTGAGATCTATCCAAAGGGACGGCTTTATCCTCCTTCCCATGTATTATCAGAATCGGTTTGTTCATTTTGGCCAATAGGTTAGCCTCTGCTTCGACATACGGGGGCTTTAGGACGTTGCGAAGGATATACATTGCCCCAGCAGAGGAGCCTTTGATGCAAATGGGCTGCAACACCTCTTTCACATACTCCTCAGTTACCTTGCTTTTATCGTAGAACCATATGCTTTTAATATTGCTTTTCATTAAAGCATCCCCTGGAATTGCATTCAAAAATTCACCGATAAAAGGGAGTTGATAGATCTTGCCGATTGTGGTCATGGGATATGGAATGACCGCTGGGTCTACCAAAATGAGTCGATCAACCCTCTCGGGATGGTGGGCAGCCACGTAGACCGAGATTCCTCCCCCCATGGATTGTCCCACAAGGGTGGCCTTTTTGATATTCATGGCATCCATAAATCTCGTGACCTGTTTTCCGTAGAGGTCGAAACTGTACTCTTTTGGCTCCAACCTCTCACTATATCCCCACCCCCAAAGATCTATGGCATAGACCTTGAATTTTTCAGCTAGTGCATCGATGTTTTTCTTCCACATCACGGTATGGTACAGAAAACCATGAATAAGTATGATGGGTCTCCCGTTCCCTTTTTCAACATAGTGAACCTTTTTGCCATCTAAGGTAATGAATCGACCCTTGGCAAATCGTTCGATGGCGTCCTCATAGGTACATGTTTCCTTTGATGTTACGTTTGGAAGGATGACAATGGTTAATGCCAATACACCAACAACTATTAGTACGATAAGAACTATTTTCCTCATGGTTATCCTTCTCCTTCACGTTAATTTGGAAGAGAACTAATAGTCTATTGCGGTCTGCAGAAGAGAATAGCCGTGGCACAACTTACCAGTGACTCATCAGCATCTAGAAGCGCACGGGGAGTGCGATTAGGTTATCATCTGCGAATAGGAAGTGTATTCAAAGGAATGTGAGAACAGGATTTGCGAACTCGTGGTTTCTCGGCTCTGCCCTTAAAACAGTCTGATCTTATTAAATTCCAGAACAAAAAAAGCCTCCAAAAGAATATGATAGCCCCTCAGAGGCTCCATATTGACACCTTCTGGTACCCCTCTCTCATGCCTTCCTCCAGAAATCAGCCCGTCTTGGTTCCTAGTCATGCTCGATAGCTCCCGTATACCACGGGAGGCATGAATTGACAAGCTGCTAGACTTGGGGCATGTGGCCGGCCCTTCTTCGGGCAGGCTGAACAGTGCAAGATGTACTACGCAGATTCGTACTCATACCGGTCATGCAATATTTCTATCGCAAATCGAAAGCCTGAAGGTCCACCCCTCACGCCTTCCACGCCCTCAATATAGACCTTCCTTTTGCGGTCAGAGGAAAAATCTGATTTTGAGGTGGGTTCAGGCTTTCACTTCTCATTCTTGAAAAAATCAAAGATGATACGGCTGGATTTTCCTGGGTTCAATAGGCGTCTTGCCACTGAAAGGACACTGGCGGAAACGGCAGGGTGCTTATGGAGAGCGCAAAGGGACATGAGGGGCTCATCTCCACGGCCAGCCTAATTGGATGTCGATTGTCATTGACCGTCAAAGTCGCGATTAAGAAATGATAAAATCATTCGTCTCCGGGTCCAAGCTCAGCCGGATACTCCTCAGCCAATTGTCGTCATCTCTTTGAGGAAAATCCTCGCGGCAAAAAGCGCCGCGGCTCTCTTCCCTCGCCAGGCTGGCTCTCATAATGGCCTTCGATACTAACAGGCTGCCTTTCGCCTCGTTGAGCTCCATGGACCTTTCCTTTGGCCCGAGCTTGGCCAATTGCCCCTCCATCTCAGAAATTCTCAACAGCCCCTCCCCCAGCGATTCGGCGTTTCGTATCGGACCGGCATAGGTCGAAGTCAGATCCTGAACCTGCCGAAAGAGCTCCTTTACCACTGTTGTCCTCTCATTCCATCTCGACATGTCGAGAGCCCTGTTCCGATTCAGCTTTCCTCGGGAAACCGCCTGTGCATGCCGAGCTGCCGATTCCCCGGCTATCTGGCCGAATACAGAGCAGGCGGTCAGGGCGTTTCCACCGACCCGATTCGCACCGTGAACACCTCCTACCACCTCACCGGCAGCGAACAACCCGGGAATGGCCGTCTGGGTATCCTCGTCGATCTCCACGCCTCCCATAAAGAAATGGACCGCCGGGGCGATGGAAAAAGGTCGATTCCGAAATTCGGGGTTTCTCTCTTCGAGCCGATTCAGTGGATGTATAGCCCACTTTTCTCTGGGGACCCTCGTACAATCGAGATAGATCTCCCCCTGTGCAGCCTCTTGACTGAGGATCAGGGTTGATCGATCCCGATACTCCTCGATGGCTTCATTTAAATCGAACTGGAGGCCATGTTTTTTGAACAGGTCTTCCCCTTTGGCGTCGATAACCCTGACCTCCACCGGAAAATCGTAGAGGATGATCGGGGGTTCATGGGGTTCCGCCAAAGTGATGGGGTAATACTGGACAAACTCCATGTCCCGTAAAGCCAGCCCAATGGCGAGTGCAAGCCAATATCCATCTCCGACGATTCTCCTGTGGTTATCATGCCGTTTGTAAATACCTCCTGCTCCTCCTGTGGCCAATACGACGGATTTTGCGCCGATTGTTACCGGGCCTTCGGTCCTGGAGACGCCCATGGCCCCTGAGACTCGTCCCTCATCCAGCAGGAGTTCAACGATCGAAAACCAGGGAATGGCCGTTATTCGGGCGTCTTCGATCTTCTCCAATATCGCATTCATGAGGACAATGCCGGGGATTTTCCCCGAGCGCGTCCTATCGACAACCGAATATCTTCTGCCCATTCTCTCGAGGGGCACTCCCATTCGCCTGAGTGCCCGTATTGTGGACTCGGCTCTTTGGGCCAGGACCCGGACCAATTTGGCATCGTTGATCCGTTTCCCTGCTTCCATGACGAGATTGAAATACTCGTCAGGAGGAAAATCGTCCGAAGGAACGAGCCAGGCTCCCCCAGCAAGGGCTGAGTTTCCGCCCCTGTGGGAGACCTTACTGGTGAGCGTCACGCGGCATCCCCTTTCAGCGGCTTTGAGGGCTGCCATGATCCCGGCAACTCCGCTCCCGACCACGAGGACATCGGTCTCGATTTGCCTCAATTCCTGCCCCTCCATATCGCCATCTTGCGGAGATCACTTCTCCTGACGGGAACAGTGTAAAGGAGATCCGATGGCATGTAAAGGGTGACCCTATGGGGGTTCGTGGATTCTGCTCGCGCAGGACAGAGAAAAAGTGTAAAATGTTCCTGGAGAAGCGGTCCCAACAAGCCTTTTTCAGTTTTTATTCGGCATTTGCGATTTGTCATTTCGCATTTAGCCTTTAATCTCTAGTCTCCAATCTCCTGTCTTTAGCCACTCCCCTTTCCCCGACGTCGCTCAGAACCAGCAGGCATCGTCGAAAATTGGGGAACTCGCCAGAGTTTTTTAGCTTGACACGGGTTTTGTGCCGTTAGTAAACCGCACGTGACCGGGCGAGGAAGGGTTTCGAAGGACCTCGCTGCCAAGTGGGCCATATATTGTAACTTTTGACTTGAAAAACACAAAATGTAGTGCTAGACTGGGGTTAATTGCGTGGAGGCACGGTATGTCGGGTCATTCCAAGTGGAGTTCCATCAAGCATAAGAAGGGGATCGCCGATGCAAAGCGGGGGAAAATATTCTCCAAACTGATCAAGGAGGTCATGGTCTCAGCACGTCTGGGCGGAGGGGACCCTAGTGGGAACCCTCGTCTCAGGCAGGCGATTTTGGTGGCAAAGGCGGAGAATATGCCCAAGGAGAACATCGAGCGAGCCATCAAAAAGGGCACGGGCGAACTCGAGGGATCAAAATATGAGGAGGTTTCCTACGAAGGGTACGGACCCGGGGGAACGGCCGTGCTCGTTGAAACGCTGACAGACAATAAGAACCGGGCCACTGCCGAAGTCCGGCACCTTTTTTCCAAGTATGGCGGAAACCTTGGAGAACCGGGCTGTGTCGCCTGGTTGTTTGATAAGAAAACGCTGATTGTTTTTGATAAGGATAGAGTCAAAGAAGAAACGCTCATGGAGGTCGTCCTTGAGGCGGGGGCCGAAGACATTCATGAGACCGAAAAGGAGTTCGAGGTGATCGGGGCTTCTGAGTCCTTCGAAACCCTGAAGGAGGCGGTAGAGAAGGTCCAGCTGCCATGCAGTTTTGCCGAAGTGACCATGTATCCCCAGAGCACCGTAAAGCTGAAAGGGCGTGATGCCGAAAGGATGCTCAAGCTGATGGAAGCGCTTGAGGATTCTGATGACGTTCAGAAGGTATACGCGAATTTTGACATATCCGACAAGGTTATGGAGGAATTGAGTGGCTCCTGAGGCGGGAATCAGCCTCGGGTCATTGTCGGCGGGGAGGCACAAATTGGGAGCGTCGAACTTCAGGCGGGCAATCGGAATTGACCCGGGACTCTCGGCGACCGGCTTTGCCGTTGTTGAGACGAAGGAACGAGGAGGCCGTGCCTGTGAATGGGGGGGGATCCGAACAGACTCAAGGGATCCCATGCCGTTGCGGCTCTGTCGGCTTTTCGACGGTGTCGTCGAAATCATGGAGCGATGGGTTCCGGATCTCATGGTGTTGGAGGACGTATTTGTGGTTGACCGTTTTCCCCGCACGGCGATTCAGCTTGGCGAGGTTCGAGGTGTGATCTGTCTGGCAGCTCGGAAGCAGAATATTCCGATCACCGAGATCAAGCCGACCGAAGTGAAAAAAGCGCTCACGGGGGATGGGTGGGCTGCCAAGGATCAGATCGAGAGGTTACTGAGGCGAGTGCTCAGCGTTGAGGAGAGGATCACCCCGAATCATGCCTCTGATGCCATGGCCCTCGCTTTGATCGGACTCTCTCGAAACGGATGGTTGCGCTGGTAGGGGATTTCCCCATGAAGTTGAACGGGTGCAAGCCCATGAAGTCAGTTTCCATCTCTCCCAGAGCACACTGAGATCTCTGGGTTCTGACCTGAATCGCTCAGCGGCGTCACCGCTGCGCATGTATTGATTGGGTATCCCCCGCGATTCGTTGTGAAATCTGTATTGCATTGCCCCGCACGGGCACAGTGGGTGGCCTGATTTTCCCTTCAAAAAATCAGGCCAGAGTGGAAATCATCTCTTGCAAAAGCTGCGGATTCGAGCGAGAGAGAGGAATGGGGAGTGATTCGATATATTGAAGGGAAACTTCTGAAAAAGGAAGATGACCGCGTGGTTGTCCTGGCGAATGGCGTGGGCTACGAAATTCTCCTTCCGCCCATTGTGCGGCGCAGTTTCAATGGCACCCGCGCGGGAGGAGATGGAGAGACGGTTCGGCTCCACATATCCTATCAACAGACCGAGCGCCAGCCCAGACCGATGCTGATTGGATTCAATACAGAGACGGAAAAGGAATTCTTCGAGAAGTTTATCACTGTGGGGGACGTTGGTCCGACCACGGCGGTCAAGGCATTGATCACCAATATCGCGCAGATCGCCCGGGCGATTGAGAATCGGGATGCAGTGGCGATTCAAAGGCTAAAGGGAGTCGGGTCGAGAACCGCAGATAAGATTATCGCGGCGCTCCATGGAAAAGTCGGCAAATTCGCCCTCATGCGTGAGGACATGATCCCCGCTGTCCATGAAGCCCAGGATCTTCGGAGCCAAGTGGAGGAGGTCCTGGTTAAGGATCTGGGTCATCGGGCATCAGAGGCCCGTCGAATGGTGGAGGAGGCGCTCAAGCGTGATCCGTGCATTGCGAGCCCAGAGGAGCTGTTCGAGGAGGTCTATAGGGGCGAAAAGCGACAGGATGAACCCTCATGAGCCAGGGGACACCGACAGACAAGGCAACTGCCACCACTTTTGAGGAAGGGGCAGAGGAGATTTTGGATCTCCGGCCGAAGCTTCTATCGGAGTATATCGGTCAGACCCGTGTGATCGAGTCTCTCCGCATTGGGATTGAGGCCGCTCGAGAACGGGAGGATCCCCTGGATCATGTCCTCCTTCACTCCCCTCCTGGACTGGGTAAGACGACGCTGGCCCATATTATTGCGAGGGAGATGGGGAGCAGCGTCGTGACCTCCTCGGGGCCAGCGATCGAGAGGGGAGGTGACCTGATCAGTATTCTGACACATTTGGAGCGGGGGGATGTGTTGTTTATCGATGAGATTCATCGACTCTCGAAGGTGGTGGAGGAGTTCCTCTATCCCGCCATGGAGGATTTCTGCATCGATTTTGTTTTTGACAAAGGTGCCCATGCTCGGAGCCATCGGTACCGGTTGGAGCCGTTTACGCTCGTGGGGGCGACGACCCGGTCAGGACTGCTTTCAGCACCACTGAGGGAGCGCTTTGGGATATTCAGGAGGCTGGATTTCTATACGACCGAAGAGATCAATCGCGTGGTCGAACGATCAGCTCAGATTCTCAAGGTGCCGATCGATGATGGAGGGCGGGACGAGATCGCCAAGCGAAGCCGTGGGACTCCCCGCATTGCCAACCGCCTCCTCAAGAGGACTCGCGACTATGCCCAGGTGAGGGGCGATGGCCTCGTCCACCAAGCGATTGTCTGCCAGGCGATGGAACTTGAGGGAGTTGATGAGATCGGCCTAACGGATCTGGACCGTCGATTTCTCGAAACGATCATCCGATTTTACAACGGTGGGCCTGTTGGAATTGAGGCACTGGCTGCGACGCTCCAGGAGGAGTCTGATACGCTGGTGGACATTGTGGAACCTTACCTTCTCAAGATCGGGTTCGTGAACAGAAGACCCAACGGCAGGAAGGCCGCAGATCAAGCGTATGAGTATTTTGGATTGCAGAGGCCGGTGGGCCGGAAAAAGCAGCTGTCCTTTGGGAAAATCAAAAAGACGGATCTCACTTCCCCCTGAGGAGGGCCTGGTAATTTTTTCAGTCAGCTTTGCGTATTTTACGGCTCTGCGGTGGATTCCTCGGGGGTCTGGCGGATAAGGCCACTTGAGCCTCGCATCTTGACTTCGTCCGGGCTGATTGATAGGTAGATTACCTCTCCGGAGTCACCCAGCCTCCCCAAGTCCTCGCCATTATGAACGACTCTCAACCCTCCTGCATTTCCGATCTTTATGTCGATGTACTGCTCACCCCGGCGTGAGATGACTTCTCCGGGCCGCAGGAATATCTCTGTCGCGGGCGTCTCGTCGATCTGAATCTGAATCCACGTATCCTCTAGTGCCGCGAGCTCGAGTTCAATCCCGGGGATTGGCCTCGGGGGTGATGGTGAGGTGGACCGTCGTAATGGATGAATGGGTGGCGGGATGACCATCGGCCGCTTGCGAGAGGCAACAGTCGGCGTGCTGACATCCTCCGCTTTCATCGGCGTCGGCTGGTCGGATTTGAGGGTCGGAACGGGCAGTGCAGCCGCTTTTGTCTCTTCAGGAGACTCCTGATGTGTCTCCATTTTCATGGGTTTCTGGAGGGTCAGAAAAAGCAGGATCCCGAGAAGCAGAAGAACAGAGACGGGAAGCACAATATACCTCAGGCTCCACTGCTTGGGGGTGTCCTCGACAGGCTTTTTCGGTGGAGGCGGAGGTGTTTCCTCCTTTTTGAGGGAGGCTTCGTAGCGGAGAACGACATCCTCCGGATCTAGCCCCACATATCTGGCGTAGGCCTTCAGATACCCCTTGACAAAGACGGGAGACTCAATGGAATCGATCTGTCCCCCTTCAAGGTCCCTGAGAATTTTTTCCCGGATTTTTGTCTTCTGAGATATCTCTTGGAGTGATATTTTGCGAAATTCCCGTTCCCTTTTGAGATACTCTCCGAGAGACTCCATGGGGGTTCACCACATATCGGTTCTTGCGGATTTCTCGATTCCTACAAAAACCTACAATTATCACCAGATCCGGTGCGAGTCAAGGCCGAGTCCCCTCGCCCCAAATAGGTTAGAGGAGAAAGGACGAATGATAAAGGCGAAAGCTTTGTTGGGAGCGCGCCTGCAACAACACCTTGCTTTTCCCATTGTCCTGTGAGCGCAGCGTCTGTGAACCCGAGTCGGGTTTCCACGAGAGCAGGGGACCGAGAAGCCCGTGGCGTTCTCCTGTGCGAACCAGAAATGGAAGAGGTATGGTTGAAATCCTCATCCATACCCCATCTCATCCAAAAGCCTCGGGTTCTCACTCCAATTTTTCACAACCTTGACCCAGAGCTGGAGGAAGACTTTGGTATGGAAGAAAGACTCAATTTCTCTGCGCGCCTCGGTCCCTATTTTCTTGAGCATCTTGCCTCCCCTCCCGATGAGGACGGCCTTCTGAGATTGCTTTCCCACGATGATGACGGCAGAGATCGAGAGGAGTTTCTTGTCCGTATCATCTTTGAATGTCTCGATTGTCACGCCAACTGAGTAAGGGATCTCCTGGTAGGTATATTGAAAGATCTTCTCCCTGATCATCTCTGCAGCGAGAAACCTCTCCGATTGATCCGTGGTCATATCCTCAGGGAAGTATTTGGGACCCGGTGTAAGGTATTTCTGGATAGTCTCAACCAACACATCGACCCCCTCTCCATGAGACGCGGAGAGAGGAATGATCTCCTGAAAGGGGTGGAGAGCCTGGTAACGCTCCATAATGGGGAGGATACTCGCCTTTTTGACCAGATCAATCTTGTTGATGATTAGAAAGATCGGAACCCTGCAAGGCGCAAGCGTCTTGAGGATCGATTGATCAGCCTCGATTTGAGGACGCTGTGCCTCGATGAGAAGGAGGATCAGATCCGTGTCCTTCCCAGCCTTAAACGCGGCACTGACCATGGACTCATGTAGCCTCGAACGGGGCTGGTGAATCCCGGGAGTGTCATAAAAGACGAGCTGGGCGTTATTGAGATTCTTGATTCCCAGGATTCGGGTCCGAGTCGTTTGGGGTTTGCGAGAGATGATGGCAATCTTTTCGCCGAGAATCCGGTTCAGGAGGGTCGATTTTCCAACGTTTGGCTTGCCGAGGATAGAAATGAAACCAGACTTAAAGGAACTCATCAGAGGGAACGGCTCATAGCCTCAATTGTCGATCCTCCCATGGTCAAGGCACCATGGAGGGGATCAGGGCCTGTTTGGTTGGAAGTCGTGTGTCGGATGACCACACGGCCTCCCCTTCAGTCAGTGACCTGCCGCTGGAAAATACTCCTGATCAATGTGAACTAATCAGGGCCTCTTTGAAGACTTCGTCGATGTGGTCCACAAAAACGATTTCTAGGTTTGTCAGAAAATCACTCGCCATATCCTCGAGGTGGGGTTTGTTTCTCCTCGGGAGAACCACCTTTCTCACATCTGCCCTGAGGGCCGCGTGGATTTTCTCCTTTACTCCCCCAACAGGGAGGATTTTTCCGGTCAATGTAAGCTCTCCGGTTATGGCAACATCGTGTCTGACCGGCCTTTCCGCGAGGAGGGAGATAAGGGCCACGGCGATGGTCGTTCCCGCAGAAGGTCCTTCCTTGGGGACAGCACCAGCCGGGAAATGGACATGGAAGCCATGGTTATGAAATAGGCTCTGAGAAATCCCATGTTGCCTGGCGTGACTCCGAATATAGCTTAGGGCAGCCTGAGCAGATTCCTTCATCACGTCTCCCAGAGAACCGGTCAGAATCAGCCCCCTTTCACCTCTTATCCTTGAGACCTCCACGAACATAATATCCCCACCGTTTTCAGTCCAGGCGAGCCCAGTGGAGACTCCAATACGGTCTCTCGCTTCCTTCACCTCGTGGAAGACTTTTTGGGGACCGAGGAATTGCTCGACCGTCTTGCTGTCGATGATCTCTCGCTTTCCCTTTCCCTGAGTCCATTCCCTCGCGACCTTTCGGCAGATTGCCGCAATCTCTCTCTCAAGGTTTCTGACGCCTGCCTCCCGTGTGTGCTCCTGGATGATCTTTTGGATCGCCTTCCGTTCGAAGAGGATGGGATTTATGCTTAATCCGTTTTCTTGAATTTGATGCGGAATAAGGAAGGCCGTTGCGATGTTCTCCTTCTCTTCGTCTGTATAGCCGGGAATGCTAATGACTTCCATTCGGTCTCTCAGTGCGGGAGGGATAGGGGAGACCGTGTTGGCTGTTGTGAGAAACATGACGCTGGACAAGTCAAAGGGGACGTCCAGGTAATGGTCCGTAAATGAACAGTTCTGTTCGGGGTCTAAGGCCTCTAGGAGGGCTGCCGCTGGATCTCCACGGAAATCCTGGCCGATTTTGTCCACTTCGTCCAGCATGAAAACGGGGTTGCGGGTTCCACTTCGTCGAATCTCCTGAATGATTCTTCCTGGAAGCGCTCCGACGTATGTCCTTCTGTGTCCCCGGATTTCCGCCTCGTCTCTCATGCCGCCAAGGGATATGCGGATAAACCTCCTTCCGAGGGCTCTGGCGATGGATTTGCCGAGGGATGTTTTTCCGACGCCGGGAGGGCCGACGAAGCACAGAATCGGACCTTTCATGTTCTTTCTCATCTTTTTCACGGCCAAATACTCAAGAATCCGATCCTTGACCTTCTCGAGATCGTAATGGTCTTCGTTGAGTATTTGTTCGGCCCGCTTGATGTCGAGGTTGTCCCTTGTACTTCGATTCCACGGAAGTGTTACGAGATAGTCGACGTAGGTTCTGGAGACGGTGTATTCGGCTGATGTTGGATTCATTCTTTCTAGGCGGCTGATCTCCCGCTCGGCAACCTGCTCAACCTTCTTGGGCATTTCAGCAGACCGAGCCCTCTCTCTCAGCTCATTGATTTCTGCCGTATGGGGATCATCTTCACCGAGCTGTTTCTGAATCGATTTCATCTGCTGCCACACCTGATGGCTTTTCTGGGCCTTTGCCGAACTCTTCACGGATCCCAGGGAGGAGGACGACTCAGTTTCGGAGTCCTGGATCGTTCTGCTCAGGAGGAGGAAGACCCTTTTGAGTCGCTCTAACGGGTCGATGCACTCGAGTATGTCCTGCTTTTCGGGAAACTCAACACTGAGGTGGGTGGCGATAAAATCTGCCAGCCGCCCCGGTGGATCTAGGCGGTCGACGACCTGCTCCATCTGTTGAAGCTGAGGTGTTTTTAGAGAAACATAAAGCTTGAAAAGAGATTGGGCGCTCTGGACGAGGCTGTCTGAAATCATAGATCTCTTTTTATTGTCCTTGATTTCTTCCACCTGAGCCAGCAGAAAGGGTTCCGAGGAAAGTAGCTTCTGGATGACGATCCGAGAAAGGCCCTCAACGAGGACCTGCACACCGCCACCCGGGAGCCTCACGACCTGAAGAATTCTGCTCGCCGTGCCTACCGAATAGAGGCCGTCGAGGCTCCCGTCCTCGGGGATCTCTGTTTTCTGAGAAACCAAGCCTCCGACGAAGTTGGGAGACGCGGTCTCCAAAAGTTTTACGATATTGTCTGAGCGAAAAAAGAGCGGGAGGATCGTATGAGGAAAGAGGACGACCCCCTGTAAAGGAATGAGAGGGAGCTCATTGGGAACAGGAAACACCTTTGCTTTGTTTGAGTGACTCACCGTAAGATCTCCAGAACCACGATCCTCTCACCGCGGAGAATGCCGTATGGTATATAATATTAATGACCCTGTCAACTTGGTGGTTGAAAGTCCCCGAATCCACCATCTGATCTATGGAGAATGCCTAGCGAGGCATGTCCCCTTCGCTTTCCAAACGAGATTTCTGGCCCCTTCTAAAGCTCAGTTCTTCCTTGACACCCTTGGATCTTTTCTCTATACTCGAACTCATCGGAAGTCAAAGTCGAGTGCCCGCGTTGCCCTGCGTCATCTCGCCCGTTCGAGAAATCGAGCGTGCGGTACAGGAAGACGAGAGGGGGTGTTTTTCGTTTGGGCGCGGGAAAGGAGGGGCGGAATATGAGGGCTTTGCTGATTTTTTTCGCGGTGCTTCTGATCATAACGCTTACGGTTCCCCTGAGAAGCGATGATCAGGTGAAGAAAACCGAGACAGTGCCCGCAGGTATGGCCACATCCAAAACAGAAACTTCTCCCGTTTATCCGATCGCTCCCGGAGTGTGGTATCCTGGTCAAGCGTTGCCGGAAAATCCGGTTCGCTACTACCGGGTGAGGTGTTGGCCGGGGTGTCATCGAGGAAGTTCACATGGGGCATACCCGAGTGAACCCTTGGGCATGACTCCCATATTTCATACCTCGACGATAGATCTCTGGCCTCCTGCGACGAAAACAAAGTGAAAAAAGCCTCCTGGGGCTAGACACCGAAATAAAGACGACTTTCTGATTTCGGAGGCGTTATGGCAGGAGTAAACAAGGTGATCCTCGTTGGGCGGTTGGGAGCCGACCCTGAGGTCCGATACACGAACACCGGGACAGCAGTCGCCAATTTCTCTCTCGCTACCACTGCCAATTGGGTTAACAAGGAAGGGCAGCGGGAAGAGCGAACAGAATGGCACCGGGTCGTCGCTTTTGGACGCCTTGGAGAGATTAGCGGCGAGTATCTCAGTAAGGGCAAGCAGGTCTACATTGAGGGGAGGTTGCAGACCCGCTCCTGGGAAGATAAGGACGGAAATCGACGGAAGACGACCGAGGTCGTGGCCCAGCAACTTCAGATGCTGGGAGCCCCCGCTGGGGAAAAGGCGCCTTCTGAGGCGGAACATCAGGCTCCAGAGGAAGAACCTCTCCCCGAAGACGATATTCCCTTTTGATTGAAGCTGGTCCGGTCAACCCCATCTCATTCGATCCCACATTGAATCGGAGCGTGGGGAAGGGGAGATTTTCATCTCTTCCCTTCGCCGTAAAGGTTCCGCTACTCTTTACTGCCTTTGACCTCCTCAAAGACTTCCATAATCTTCGGCGAAACATAAACCGGATCGAGTCTCAAGTCAGGATCCACTGTAAGGGCCTGCTGGAATGAGTCTTTTGCTTTTACCCGTTCGTCGAGGGCTACATAGGAGTAGGCGAGAAAACGGTGAGCCTTCGAGATATCGTCCTTCTTGTTCAAGCCGGATTTAATTGCCTTTTTGAGGTTTTCGACGGCGCCCACATAGTCGCCCATGAAGTAGTCACTGGTTCCCTTTTCCAAAAATTCCTTTCCCGCTCTTTTTTCAGGGGATGGTTGGGGCTGTCGGGTGCGTGCCTGGGATGGAGACTTCTTCCTGACAATCTTGAGGTTTGAAATCGGGATAATCAGTCGTGTCCCAACCTTGAGATTAAAGGGGTTTCTGATGCCGTTGTAAAGTGCAATAAGCTCAGAAGTGTCGAATTGACCGTAATATTTCCCGGCAATGCTGGATAGGGACTCCCCTTTTTTGACGGTGTGGATGATTTCAACGGGAATGAGGATCTTCATTCCAGGAGAAAGGGATTTTGGGTCCTTGATCCGATTGAGTTGGGCAAGGCCTCGGGATTTCTTGGGATCATTGAGATATCTTTTTGCGATAAGAGCGAGCGTTTCCCCCCTTCGGATGCGGTGAAACCGCACTTCAGGGATGACGAGTCTTCGGCCAGGTTCGATTGCGCGAGGGTCGGTAATTCCGTTGTACCCAAGAAGGAAGATGGCCTTTGAGGGATCGCCATAGTAATGTTTGGCCACTATGGCGAGACTCTCTCCACTTCTTATGGTGTGGTACACCGCTCCACGACACGGAGCGTTCAAGGCCAACAGGAAGAGGGTGGTCGCAAGAGTCTTTATGAGTACCGGTGAAATCCTCAATTTCATGATCCCATTTTCACAACGATGAGGCGCTCCTCTTTGGGTTTCAAGTCAATGTCCATGGTTTTGGAGCCGAATTTGGAATGGGTAAAGCGGAGGTGGTGTCTCCCGGGGGCCAGCACGATAGGGTCTGCTGTGGGCGTTGTGGTCACGTATTTGCCGTCTACATGGATTTTTGCCCACGGGTAGACAACGACCTTAATCCGGCCGTAATCCTGGACCTGATAAAAGGGGACCTTCTTCCGAATCCAGGGGAGCCACTTTTCGGGATGAATAACGCCGCGGGTTTTTAGAGGCCCATAGGCAAAGACAGCGGCCGCCATCGCAGCAGCGATAACAGCCCACCTCCATCTTCTGAAAAGGATGAAAGGCTTCTTTGACGCGTCTTGTTCATCGGAGAATACGATCTTGAAAAACTGGGAAAGAACCTGGTCCCTCTTGCGACTTGTCTTGGGGAGGAATTTCCCCAGCGCTATCCGGAGGTCTTCCATATTTTGAAATCGCCGCCGGGGTTTCTTTCTCAGACAGCGCAGGATTATCCATTGGAGACGCCACGGAATGTCGGCATTAATCATCTTGGGCAATTTGGGCCTTTTCTCGAGGATCTTTGTAACGACCCCTTCCTCATCATCCGCCGCGAAAGGACGGGTTCCGGTGAGCAGTTCGTAGATCACGATGCCGAGTGAAAAGATGTCGGACCTCTGATCTGGGCGCTGCCCCCTGACCTGCTCTGGTGACATATAGGCAGGTGTTCCAATGGCGATGCCTTTCTGGGTGAGCGTGGGTTCCTGAGGCGTGTAGGCGATTCCAAAATCGGTCAGTTTGATCTCTCCTCGGCGGGTGATAAAGATATTACTTGGTTTAACATCCCTGTGGATAATTCCTCGCTGGTGGGAATAATGGAGGGCATCGGCGACCCGAGTCGCGATCATCGTGGCGGCTGAGACTGGCAGAGGACCGGTTGCGTCGAGGATCTCTTCGAGGTTCTTGCCCTCGAGATACTCCATGGCGAGATAAAAAGAATTCCTGTCCTTCCAGAAATCATAAATATTGACGATTCCCTCGTGCGTGAGAGAGGCTGAGGCCTTAGCTTCTCTCTTAAACCTCTGGACCATCTCTTGATCAGTGAGGAGGGCAGGCATTAATTCCTTGATGGCAACGTTTCTATCCAATGAAATCTGTGTGCCGAGATAGACGGTTGCCATCCCTCCCTTACCGACTTCTCTGATAATCCTGTAGTTTCCGATCTTCTTTCTCATTGGATCGTCGTCCCAAAGCAGAACAAGAAGCGGGAAGTTCGCCTTGAGTTTATCTCATGGAAGACGCTTGCCATTTGGGCAGGCGAGCCGAAGATTCGGTCATGCGGACTTCGAGGGAGTCCCCTATCTTACCAAGATAGGTTGGTCGTGATGCAAATTCTATTCCCAATCTGTGCGACGCGCGAGGCCGAGTCCGGGCCTCAACCTAGCACGATCTTTCCACTGAAGTCAATTCAGGCGAAATGCAGGAGTCGGAAGACAGGGGTCAGGAGACAGAAGTCAGGAAACAGAAGTCAGGAGTCAGAATGAGGCCGGAATGATTGACACCGAACGTGGCAATTCCCCAGTTCGTGAGGAGTTACTATCCCTCCTCGCTTTGAAGCCGTCCCATAAGTCGGAAGGCAGAGGCGAAAGGAAGTGATCAGTGTCAAAAAAATAGGCGCGCAGCGGTTTTTTTGCCTGATTGTCTGCTTATTCTGACTTCTGACTCCTGAATTCTGAATTCTTGGGTCACCCCGAACCCTGAGTTCGTATGACATCATTTTGACATTTCCCGGGTCCGGTGTTAGATTTTTCCTCTCATGAAGGAGAAGACAACCCGGAAAATCAGGGCCAAGGATGAGAAGTCGGTCCCCTTCTATCTGCTTCGGGGAAAACTCGTCGTTCTCTCCGGACCAGACAAGGGGAAGACCCTCGTTCTCGATGGACCAGAGCTGACCGTCGGCACAATGGAGGACAATCAACTGATCCTCTCAGATCCGACCGTGTCTCGACACCACGCCGGACTCACCGAATCGGCGGGCGTGTATGTGATCAAGGATCTGGAGAGTACGAATGGAACCTATCTTGACGGAGTGCTTATTCGAGAGGCCGTCTTGGAGTTTGGAAGGACGATTACGCTTGGAGAGACGGAGATAAAGTTTGTGCCCTTTCAAGAGAAGATCGAGGCCTATCCCAGTTCGAAGAATGCCTTTGGCGAGGTTTACGGGCAGTCTCTACAGATGCGCAACATCTTCGGGATACTCGAGAAAGTGGCCCCCACCGATGTGACCCTTGTTCTCGAGGGAGAGACCGGAACCGGAAAGGAACTGCTGGCGCGGGCCATTCATGCAACCAGCTCCAGACGAAGTGGTCCCTTTGTGGTCTTTGACTGTAGCGCTGTCGCTGAAAATCTGGTCGAGAGTGAACTGTTCGGTCATGAAAAGGGCGCCTTCACCGGAGCGATTCACTCCCGCCAGGGAGTTTTTGAGATGGCCCGGGGAGGAACGCTTTTTCTCGATGAGATCGGGGAGCTGGGAATCGATCTCCAGCCCAAGCTTCTGAGGGTCCTGGAGGCAAGAGAAGTGAAACGTTTGGGAGGGAGCGAGACGCGGCGTATCGATTTCCGTCTGGTTGCCGCCACCCATCGGGACCTCGCAATGGAAGTCCGAAAGGGAAGGTTTCGGGAGGACCTCTTCTACCGTCTCTCTGTTTTGAGGTTGCGGATCGCACCGCTCAGGGCGAGGAAAGAGGATATCCCTTTGGTCACCCAACAGTTGCTTCACAATCTCTCTCTCGAATATAAGACCACCACGGTTCCGAAAGTCGCTCCAGCGACCCTCGAAATCCTAAATTCTTATGACTGGCCGGGAAATATCCGGGAGCTTCGAAATGTTTTGAGCCGCGCCCTGGCGATGGGAAGGGAAACCGTGATTCGACCCGGAGATCTCCTCTTGTTGCCCGATTCAGAATCCTCCGATTCGGAGATGGACACCCTCACGGGGAAGTCCCTCGAGGAAATCGAACGGATGGCCATTATGCGAACCCTCAAGGCTCAACGTGGCAACAAGACGCAAACCGCTAAGGCACTCGGTATTGCTTATTCGACCCTCTATGAGAAGATCAAGAAATATGGTCTTCACTAGCCAGAAATCCTATCTTCCGTTGGTCGTGGACGAGAGGCCTCCAATCCTACAGAAAGCGGAGACCTCTATTCGATTTTCGAATAGTCTTAAATCCACCCGCCCTTGAGCCCACTCGCCTCTTACCGTCATCCTTGTAGAAATTGTCATTTAGATTCAAAAGGTTAGACTTCCCCTTCTTCTCAGCCGCGTGGGGTCAGTCTCGTGGCATACCCATTGCTCTGTCCTCATGAAAAGCTGAGAGGAAGTCCAATGTCATTTACGTTCCACCGGATTCAAAGGACGCTGAAATCTCTGATTTCTGAAAAGCTCACAGGACGTAGATCTGAAAGGCGGGGAGATTATCTGGACACAGGAACCTTGGTTGGTGGCCGATACTGGATCGAAAAACCCCGGTTGGAGAATGGGACTCGAAGCTTCTACAGGGCGAGTCTCGTTCGGGGTGGGGCGTTCCGGGGTAGCCGCCGCCTGAGAGGGAAGGAGACTCGTAACCCGCCGAGTCACTTCGGCGAAGGCAGGCGAGAAGCGTCGGTATATCAGGTGGAAGTTGTCCCGTGGCAAATCGAAGCAGAGTTGATGAAAAAGCTGTTGGAGATTTCTCATCCAGGGGTTGCAAAGATCTATGACATCTTTTCTGCAGGCTCTCACACGTATGTTCTATCCGAGTACACCTCTGGGCCGACCCTCGATTGCCTCGATGGTGTGCTCACAACTCACCAGGTCCGAATGCTCGGGATTCGTCTCGCTCAAACGGTGGAATTCTTACATGGTCAGGGGATTTCGCATCTGAATCTTCAGCTTTCTAATCTCAAGTTGGCAGCGGACAGGCCAAGACTGATGAGTCTGAGCACCAGTAAGTTGAGAGGCGATTTATCTCGGGAAGACATCGAGTGGGTTGATCGAGAGGATTTCCGAAGGCTGTTAGAGACGCTGGAAAAGCTGGCGGGGGAATACACAGACAGTCATGAAGAAGACATGCTCTGTCGTCTCCTGTTTGCCTTGGAGGAGATGATTGGGCGAAATGAGCTTTTCCCCCTCGATATTTTGGAGGCGCTGGCCCCGGCCCGGTTCAAGACGGACACAGAGGTCCTCTCAAGAGGCCCTATTCCGGCCCCTGAAACGTGGGACGAGCCGTTGCAATTTCCAAAGGGGTCGGGTTCTTCAGAATATATACCTTCGCATGCTAATGTTCAAAAGCAATCCTGTCCCCGCCATGACAGCCAGGGTTGATGACCCTCCGTAGCTGAGAAATGGGAGAGGGACGCCGACGACTGGCATCATTCCCAAAACCATGCCGACATTAATGAAGAGATGCCAAAAGATCATGGCCACCACACCGAAAGCGGCAATCGCCCCATAACGGTCCTTCGATCGGAGGCTGATTTGCAGGCCCCACAAGATGAGGAACAGAAACAGGATGAGAAGTAAGGTGAGGCCGAGGAATCCCCATTCCTCGGCGAGATTGCAGAGAACAAAATCGGTGTGGCGGGCTGGAATAAACCCCAGCTTGGTGTAAGCTCCTGCGAGAAAGCCTTTTCCGGCCAATCCTCCCGATCCAATGGCGATTTTGGACTGCTGAATGTGATAGCCCGCCCCCAGCGGGTCCAGATCGGGGTTGAAAAAGACGAGGATTCGCTCCCTCTGGTAGTCCCTCAGAAAATAGTTCCACAAGAGGGGTAGCCCCGCCAGACCGCTCAGGGTGAGGATCAGAAACGATTTCATACGGATCCCCACGAAAAAGAGAACAGATAGGAGGATGAGGAACACGATGATTGCCGTTCCAAGGTCTGGTTGCAGGAGAATCAGCACCGCCGGGACAACCGTCGCGAGAAAAGGGGGGATCAGGTCCCTGATCAGATATCCATCCGTCTTGGGATTCTTGCTAAAGAACTTCGCCAGAGCGAGAATCAGGCAGATCTTGACCCATTCCGATGGCTGAAAAGACATGGGGCCGATTCGAATCCAGCGTTGCACGCCCCCAAACAGGATGTGATGGATCAAGAGAATGACGAGGGGAATCAGGGAGACTGCGAAAATCGCATAGGCAAATGTCCGGTAGTGTCGGTAGTCGACGAACGCGACCAGGAGCATCACGAGAAGGCCCAGAGAGAACCAGAGGGTCTGTCTGAGATAAACGGGAATCCCCTCTATTTCCTCCCCCAGGGCGGCACTGTAGAGATTGAGTATGCCGATGCCCGTAAGACAGAGGAAAAAAATGATCAGGGGCCAATCGAAATGGTCGATGAGTCTCCTGTCAATGAAATTGAGCACGATTCGTTGCCTCAGCGGTGGTGTCTCTTGGAAGTGACCCGCCCTTTCGGAGGGTGGTCTCGATGATCTTCCGAGCCACCGGGGCTGCAGCAGTCGCTCCATGCCCGCCATGCTGGATCAGGACTGCGACCGCAATGACAGGGTCTTTCTCAGGGGCAAAGGCCACAAACCAGGCATGATCCCGGTACCGAAGAGGAACCTCCTCCTCGTTTTTCATCTGTTCCGATCGTTCGAGTTTAACCACCTGGGCGGTTCCGGTCTTTCCAAAGACTGGAACGCCTCTAATCCTGGCCGCCTTTCCGGTTCCTTGCGAGTCCTCCACGACTCCCCGGAGCGCCTCTTTGATCAGGTCAAGATTCTTCTCAGATATGGAGACGTGTCTCATCACCGTACTCGGATATTCATCGATGACCTTCCCGTGGACATCCTCGACGCGAAGGACGACCTGAGGCCGGTAAAAGGTCCCTCCGTTGGCAATGGCCGAGATCATGCTAGCCATCTGAATCGGGGTCACCAGTACAGCACCTTGCCCGATGCCCGAAACGAGCGTCTCCCCCTCATACCAGGGTTCGCCGTACTTCTCCTTCTTCCACTGAATGGTGGGGATGAGGCCAGGTTTTTCATCCCCAATTTCAATTCCGGTGACTGCTCCAAACCCAAACTTCCTGGCATAGTGGGCGATTCTATTGATTCCCAGTCTGAGTGCAACTTGATAGAAATAGACATCACAAGACTCGATGAGCGCTCTTCGGAGGTTCACAATTCCATGGCCCCCTTTTTTCCAGTCTCGATAGGTCTTGGAGCCGAAGTGGTAGAAGCCAGGACAGCCGAGGGTCTCCTCGGGTGTAATGACCCCTTCTTCCAACGCGGCGAAGGCAGTAATGATCTTGAAAACCGAGCCCGGAGGATACTGTCCCTGGATGGCCTTGTTCTGGAGGGGATGAAAAGGGGTGCCCAAGAGGTTGAGCCAATTTTCCTCGCGAATGCCAGTTGCGAAGAGATCGGGATTGAAAGAGGGCGAGCTGGCCATGGCCAAAACCCTTCCCGATAGGGGGTCCATGGCGACAGCAGCTCCGATCTTGCCGTCGAGTAACGCTTCCATGGTTTGCTGAATCTCGAAGTCAATCGTCAGGATCACATTATGACCCGGACGCGGGGAGACACTGCTGTAGATTCCGATCTCTCGGCCAACCGAGTCCACCTCGACTTGCCGTCCTCCATCGACTCCACGGAGGAACGCCTCCCATCGCTTTTCGATCCCGTCCTTCCCAATGAAGGCCCCCAGGGGGTAACCGTGGGAACTCATCTTTTTGAGTTCACTGTCATCGATTTCGCCAAGATATCCCAACAGGTGGGCGGCCAGGGATCTATAACTGTAGGATCTCCTTGGGATGGCATCGATGACCAATCCTGGAAGATCCATCTTACGGGTTTCGAGAATGGCCAGTTCCGTCCTGGGGATATCCGCCTTCACCACAACCGGATAGAAAGGTCGACGACTGTTCTGGTGGGTAATTCGGGATTTCAGTTCGTTGGGCCCCAATTTGAGGACTCGACTGATTCTCGATACAACCTGATCAACATCATCGATGTCTTCGGGAACAAGAGACACCTGAAAGGCGGGGCGGTTGTCAACGAGGATGTTTCTGTTTCGGTCGAGGATCATCCCCCGTGATGCGGCAACCCGCCGAATTCGGATGCGATTGTTTTGCGCAAGTCGTGAGAATTCATCGCCTCTGAGGATTTGTAGGTACCAGAGGCGCGAGAGAAGAAAAATGAAAAAGATGGAGAGGGCAATGAGGAAGTATCGGTGCCTGGATCTCAGTTGATCAACATGATTGGAAGAGAGCTTCATCTTTGCCCTTTCTTCATGAAACGAGGATTCTGGTTCTCTTGAATACGACGAAACAAAACGGCGCAAATAGTCCAGTCAGAAGAACCGGACCGACGATCAATCGCCCCATCGATGACGGATGAAGTGGCAGATACGAGGTCAGTCCGACGAGAAAAAGGAGCATCGCCGCTTCGATCAAGGCCGCCACAGAAACGAGTGCTGCCTTGGCCAGATAAGCATCGAAGTACAGACGCCCCCTTATGCTGTAAACGAAGAAAAACACAATCGTCCTGGTGAGTGCGAAAAATCCTGGGGTGCTTCCGGCGAAAACATCCGTGACGCAGCCGAGGAAGAATGCGATGATCGCACCGGAAAACGGCTTCTGTGAAAGGCCGAGGCAGACGACGAGGATAAGGACAAGGTCGGGCTTGATGGGGAGATGGGAGAGGACAGTCGTTTGTAAGAAAAGGGCGACAAGTCCTACTGCCAGGTAGATCATATTTTGCTGCATCGTGAGACCTTCGAATTATCTTATCGATTCGGAGCGTCATCCGTATCGAGAATCACGAAGACTTCTTCCAATCTCCTGAAGTCTACTGCCGGAGTCACCTCCACTTTCTGGAAAACACCGTATGGTTTTTTCTCCACTCGCGAAACGGCCCCGACAACAAGACCTTTGGGAAAACGCCCGCCAAGGCCCGATGTGATGACCCGTTCCCCGACCGATACATCGTCCTGCCTTGAGACGTAATTGAGATCGCAAAGGTTCCTCTCCTTCCCTTGAACGATCCCTCTGGCTCGGCTCGACTGGCAGATCGCATCGACAGAAGAGTTGTAGTCGGTGATGAGGAGAACCTTTGACACGTCGCGAGAGGTATTGATGACATGTCCTACAAGGCCTGCTGCCGCAACGACGACCATTCCCCGGTGCACACCGTCAATCTCCCCCTTGTTGATGCTGATGGTCCGAAACCAGCTCGAAGCGTCTTCCCCAATGAGTTCTGCTGGCAATGTGGGTTTGGGGATCTTCTCTTTGAAGTTTAGGAATCTTCTCAGTCGTTCATTTGCAATGGCCATCTCCGCGAGTTCGACGTTCTGTCGCTCGAGTTCGACAATGCGTCTCTTCAACTTGTCATTTTCTTCTCTCAAATGAACAAGGAAGACATAGTTCTCCGCCAGATCCCTCACCGCTCGGACACCGGCATAATAGAGTCTTTGGAATGGGGAGAAAATCTCCATAAAAAAGCTCGGAAAGAGCGGGAGGCTGAAGGGCTGGCGAGTGCTTGAGGATATCAGGAGGAAGGAGGCGAAAAGCAGGACCAAGGCCAAAAGGAACAGGCGATATCTCTTCGCAAATGTCGCGTTTTTTGACCTCATCGGCTAGAAGGAGATGGTCGCGTTTTTGAGCAGTTCGATATCGTCCAGGACCCGGCCCGCTCCCATCACGACAGCAGAAAGGGGATCGTCTGCAATGGTGATCGGGACACCGGTGACCTCCCTCAAGAGCACATCGAGATTCTTCAAGAGGGCACCCCCTCCAACGAGGACGATCCCTTTGTCCACGATATCGGCGGCCAGCTCCGGAGGGGTTTTCTCCAGGGTGATCCGGACTGTCTCAACGATGGTATTGATCGGCTCGACCATAGCCTCCCTGACCTCTTCCGCGCTGATCTCCAAAGTCTTTGGGATCCCTGTCACCATATCCCTTCCCTTGACTTCCATGGATTCGGAATCTTCGTCGGGGTAGGCTGTTCCGATTGTTATTTTGATGACTTCGGCCGTTCGATCGCCGATCAAGAGGCTGTACTTTCGTTTCACGTACTGAACAAGGGCTTCGTCCATCTTGTCGCCTGCCACTCGGATCGACTGGCTTGTCACGGTACCCGAGAGCGAGATGACGGCCACCTCTGTGGTACCACCGCCGATATCCACAATCATGTTTCCCGTGGCATCCTTGATGGGAAGATCCGCTCCAATCGCCGCAGCCATGGGTTCCTCGATGAGGTAGATCTCCCTGGCGCCCGCTGATTCGGCGGACTCCCGGACGGCCCTTTTCTCCACCGGCGTGATTCCTGATGGGACACCGATGATGACCCGGGGACGGACAAAGGTCTTTCGGTTATGGGCCCGGACAATGAAGTAGCGGAGCATCTCTTCTGTGATTTCAAAATCGGCGATCACCCCATCCTTCATCGGCCGAATGGCGATGATTGATCCAGGAGTCTTCCCAAGCATGTCCTTGGCCACTTTACCAACGGCAACAACGTTCTGCTCTCCCCTTGAGTTTCTCTGAATTGCCACAACAGAAGGTTCTCTGAAGACGATTCCTTTCCCCTTCAGATAGACGAGCGTATTGGCTGTTCCAAGATCAATGGCCAGATCATTTGAAAACGCTCCCAGGAGTTGGTTGAAGACCATGGAATTCTCCTAATGTCAAATTTAGGCCAGGGCTGGATTTAGAATGTAATCTCGGTCATCTCCAAACATTTAGCCAAGCGGATTGAGTTGTGCTATATTATCAGAGCGACTGGGAGAGATCAAGCTCGTGCGCCGATGACACAGACTGTGTCGAGCCCAACCGGTTCCTAGCAAATCTCGGACCAAGGAGAGAAGTGAATGCTGACCTATATGCGAAAAAAGGCTCAATCCTGGATGATCAAGGTGATCTTCGGGGTTATCATCGTTGTGTTTGTCTTTTTCTATGGCTACCGTGAGCGAACGGGAAGGAGCACTGTCATCGCTGAAGTCAATGGGACGAAGATCACAGACGCCCTGTTCAGGAGTGAGTATCAGAAGGCCTATCAGAACTTGGTTCAGTTGTATCAAAACGTTTACCGGGAACAGTTCGATGAGGCGATGATCGACCGATCGGCCCTGAGAGAAAGGGTCTTGAATGGCCTCATCGAAGAGGCCCTCATTACCCAGGAGGCGGAGAGGCTCTCTGTCCGTGTGAGCCCAGAGGAGCTTCAGGCGGCTGTTCGATCAAACCCCTTGTTCCAGGTGGGTGGGAAGTTTAGTGAGCAGAGATTTATGGCGATGCTTCGGGCAAATCAGGTGAGCGTCGAGGAGTTTGAAGAGATCGAAAGGCAGAGCCAACGCATGATTAAACTGACCGACATGATCGGCTTGGGAGGCGCCGAAGTATCGGACCAGGAGATCTTGGACGCTTACACCTTAGAAAATGAGAAGATCAATCTTCGGTTTGTCGAATTCAATCCAAAGGCATACGAAGGGTCCGTCACTTTAGAGGATCAGGAATTGGAGGCATATTTTGGCGAAAACAGTGCCTTTTTCGAGATACCTCCAAGGGTGCAGGTCCAGTATCTCCTTTTCGCTCCTGAGGATTATCTCAAGACAATCGAAGTCAGCCAAGAGGAGATCCGCGAGGAATATGAATTCAATCTCGAAGAGTATCGGATTCCCAAAAGGATTAACCTCAGCCACATCCTCATTACGGCCGAAGGGGATAAGGGAGAGGCCGCACTGGAAGAGGCGAGAGAGAGGGCGGAGAAAATCTTGGACCGAGCCAGAAAGGGCGAGGACTTTGCGGCCCTGGCAAAGAAGTATTCGAAGGACACGAATTCCGCAGAAAAGGGAGGTTCAATCGGGTGGGTGAGAAAGGATGAGAACACTCCGGATTATGTCGATCTCGCCTTTTCACTCGAGAAGGGTGAGATCGGGCCACTCTTCGAGGGAGATGATGGATTTCACATCGTGAAAGTGACCGATATACATGAGGAGCGGGTGAAACCCCTTGAGGAGGTCGAAGTCGAAATCAGGTCAGAACTGGCGAGAGCCAAGAGTCTTCAGATGGCCGAAGATGAGAGCCAGGAGGCATTCTTCGCGGTTTTCGAGACGAAGGACTTGGAGGGCTATGCCCAGAAAAAGGGAAAGGATCTTAAGACGACCAAACTCTTTGCGAGAGATGAAAGGCTGAAAGAGGTCGGAGAAAACCTGGAATTCAATAACCAGGCCTTTTCTCAGGAAGAGGGCGAAGTTCCCGCGCCCCTTGAATTCCAAGGAAGGTATTACCTTATGAAAGTCATCAAGCGCGAGAAGCCTCGAATCCCAACATTGGAGGAAGTCGAAGAGCGGGTCACCGAGGAGGTTCTGAAGAAGAAAGCCATGGAGAAGGCGAAATCCGCTGCCGAGGAATTTTTGGCGGCCATTGCATCAGGCGGGTCCCTTTCCAAAACCGCCTCGGCGAGGGGCATGAAGGTCGAGGAGACAGGTCTTTTCGAGAGGTCCAGCCCCTTTGTCCCCAAAGTGGGACCACTCCAGCTCTTCGGGAAGGAGATCTTCTCCCTATCTCCACAAGACCCGCTGCTCAGGAAGGTCGTCTCCCCGGCGAGGGGCTTTCTCGTTTTGGAGCTGAAGGAAGAGCAGAAGATCGATATGGAGAAATTCGAGTCCGAAAAGGAGGCGTATCGAGGGCGGCTCTATGCGGAGAAGAGGGGACAGATTTTCCGTCAGTGGCTTGACGGTCTGAGGGAAAAATCGGAGATCACAATCCTTGAAGAGAGTCTCCGTCTCTAGAGACTCAGCGTGACTCGCTCAGAGCCCTTTCTGCTGCCGCATTCTCAGCTTTGGAATCCACACGCCAAATGAGAGGCGGTAAACCGATTGACTCCCCAAAAAATCGAGATGGTAGTGCTTGATGATTCCATTTCTCGTAAACAGTTTCCCCTCGGCAGCGTAACTTACCCTCACCGGACATTCCCTGGTCTTGAGGAGATTCCTCATTACTTTTCGCACATTTTCGCGGGCAAAGGACGATTCGATTAGCATTCCATCGTCCGAGAGATTAGCGCTCGTCCCGGAGAAGGTGTTTTTGCCGACCTGGAAAGTGACGGGGATTTCGGTCCCCAGCCGGCTGGAATGTCTCATTTCCCCCATCATAGCCTGAAGAACGCTCCGCCGATATGTCGATTTTTCTTATGGCAATCCGAAAGGGCTGTTGTCATTAAATCAGATCCAAAAGCAAAGTCAAGGGAGTCAGGGAAAGGAGTTTCCCCATTTCGCGAAACATATGTGGCAGAAGTTACTGATTTCTTTGAAAATGTCCGAGTCTTCAGGTGCGAGCCTCCTATCTTTTCGCTCCCAAGCTCACGGGGTGACCCAATCGGGATTCACTGATTTTGCTCTCGCAGGATCAAGGAAAAAGGTTCAAGGAAATGCACTCCCAACAAGCATTCCTCATTGGGTATTGGTTATTTGCCATTGGTTATTTGCTATCGCTTATTGGTCATTGCTCATTTAGTATTTGTCCTTTAGCGGTTACTGTCTGGTTTCTTGTCTCTAATCTCTCGTCTCCAGTCCCCAGTCTCCGGTCTCCAGTCTCTAATCTCCAGTCTCTCGTCTCTGGTCTCTAGTCCCCAGTCTTTCCGGAAACCCACGACTTCCGCAACGTCGCTCAGGGCAGGAGAATCCCCCGAAATGGGGTGACTCCGCTGAGGGGATCGGTCCGTGCATTATGTGCGTCAAATGAGGTAGAATTCGTTTCACAGTCGGCGTTTGAAGTTGACCCAGCTTTCATTTTCTGGAAGAATAGCCCCAGGCTTTGCAGGCGAGATGTGAATTTTCGTCTGTTCTCCGGTGATTTCGGCTAAGCCCGTGATTCAGAAGGGGTTCCTCATATGGGAACGATCGAGTCCAGGCCCATCCCAACAGACTGCACTCTTTGCTACCACAGCTGTGGAATGCAGGTCACCGTCAAACACGGGAGAATCGTGAAGGTTGAGGGCCTGAAAGACCATCCCCTGAACAAGGGTCGGCTCTGTCCAAGGGGGGAGCGTGCGGTCGATCTCGTCTACCATCCCGATCGTCTAAGACACCCCTTGAAACGCGTTGATGGTCACTGGAAGAGAGTCTCGTGGGACCAGGCCCTGACCGAAATCACTGATAAACTCACCCGCATGAGAGAAGAGTTCGGACCGGAGATCCTGAGCATCTTCTGTGGCTCCATCGGGGTAGAAAACCTCGAAATGATGGAAATGGCCCAGAGATTCAAGGGGGCTTTTGGGACCCCGAACTTTATTTCAGTCGAGGGCATCTGCTACAGGATGAGGATTCGGGCGCGGCAGATAACCTTCGGCAAATATCCCGTTGAGGAAATGGATTCGAAGCTCTATCTCCTCTGGGGCCATAACCCGGAACATTCCGACTTCCCGCTCCATTTGGCCATCGAGGAGAATCTGGCCAGGGGTGCTCAACTCGTCGTCATCGATCCGAAGAGGATCTCTCTGGCCGAAAAAGCCGAGATGTATTTGCCCATCAGACCGGGAACCGACGCGGCCCTGGCCCTCGCCCTCATGCATGTGATTATCAACGAAAACCTCCATGATGAGGATTTCGTACGAAAGTGGACATACGGATTCGAGCGTCTCATCCCCCATGTCCAACCGTACACACCGGAGTGGGCAGAGAAGGTCACATGGATCCCCGCGCAGGACATTCAGAGACTTGCCCGTCTCTATGCCGATGCAGAAAGTGCCAGTATCCACCAGGGGGTCAATACCCAGGATCAGACAGCGAGTGGCACCCAGACGAGTCGAGCCTTCGCCATTCTGCAGTCGATCACTGGAAATATTAACAACCGGGGCGGGTGGGTCTTCAGTCCGAGGCTCAGGCTGACCGATGTGGGTATCGGCACCGATAGAATGCCGATAGGAGCTGACGAATATCCGGTATTCTACGAGATCTGGGGAAGGAAAAGCCCCTATGGGCAAGTCGTCTGCTTCCCCGAGAGTGTCCCCGGTGTGATTAAGGCCCTCATTGTCACGGGAGGGAACCCTGTTGTCAGCATGCCCGATTCGAATGCCTTTCGAGAGGCCTTGGGCAGGCTCGACCTTCTCGTCGTGCTCGATCTCTTCATGACCGAGACGGCAGAGCTCGCGCACTACGTTCTCCCGGCGTGTACTCATTTTGAGAAGAATGGATTGGCTTATAACTATAATGTCTGCCATGGATTCCCGTATATCATGCTGAGAAAGCAGGTTATCGAGCCCCTCCATGAGGGGTGGTCGGAGTTCAGATTTTGGACGGAACTGGGGAGGAAGATGGGGTTCACGGAGGACTTCTCGTGGCAAACGGATGAGGAGCTGGTCAGGATTGAAATGAGTTCCACAGGCCTGAGCTATGAAGAACTGAGAGACAAGCATCCAGCCGGTGCCTATTACATGGAAAAACAATATGGGATGGAGAGTTTCCGTGGGTTTCCAACACCGTCGGGAAAGATCGAGATCTATTCCGACGCGCTCGAAAAAGCGGGGCATGACCCCCTGCCGACATACACGGAGCCCCATCAGAGTCCGGTGAGTGACCCGGACCTGGCGAAAGCGTACCCCTTGATTCTGACAACGGGCGCACGGGATCTGTATTTCACCCACTCGCAGCACAGGAACATAGACCAGTTGAAAGAGAGGAGTCCTGATCCCATAGCCGAGGTCAACACCCGAACGGCCCAAGAGTACGGGATAAGAGACGGTGATCTGATCATCGTCAGGACGCCAAAAGGCGAGATCAAGGTGAAAGCCCGGGTCACCGGGGATATGGTTCGCGGGGTGGTCAGCGTTCCCCATGGATGGCCAGGAGATGCCAATACGAACCTATTGACCGATGTTTGCTGCAGAGAGGCGATCATGGGATATCCCCAAATGAAATCCCTCCTCTGTTCAATCAGGAAGGCTGACCAATAGAAAGGCTGGGGGCTGACAGGGACCGATTTACCTGAATCATCAGACTGAATAACTCCGAACTCTGGGATCGAGGTTGGTTTGACGATGGGATCGTCACGCAGCGTCTACATTCAAAGGCAGAAGTGGGATCACGGTCGACACGTTTTCGGTGTCTTTCCGGCCCATTACCCCCGGGAGATCCTCTGGGCCATGAACGTTCTGCCGGTTGAGATCTGGGACCCTCCTCTGGAATTGAGTCAGGCCAGCGCGCACCTCCAACCTTACATCTGCTCTGTGGTCAAATTCGGACTGGAACTGATTCTTCAGGGGCATTGTGACGACCTTGATGGCTTTCTGTTCCCCCACACCTGTGACTCGATCCAGAACATGGCCTCGGTCGTCCACGACTACCTCGACCTCAAAAAGCCCTGCTATTTCTTCTACCATCCGAAGGCCCCCTACCGGGATTCGTCTCGTCAATACTACCGCGAACAACTGCAGAGACTGGCCTCGGAAATGGAGAAGCAGTTGGGACCGTTGGACCCCACCGAGCTGAGACAGCGGGTTCATCAGGGGCAGCAAGTGGCTTCGGCACTGAAAGAGCTCTATAGCCTGAGAGCTCGAGGAGCGTTGAGTTCGTCCAACAGCGAATTCTACCGGGTTGTTCGTCAGGTCGAGTACCTCCACCCCGACGACTTTTTGCCTCTCCTGGAGGGCTTTTTGGCTGAGAAAAGGGGGAGGGCTGACAGCGGACTGCCGGTGATTGTGAGCGGCATTCTTCCGAATCCTCCAGAGATTCTGACCCTATTAGACAGATTGGGAGTGCGGGTGGCTGAGGATGACCTGCTGAACTGCAGCCGGCGGCTCCTGGTCCCACTCGCGACGGCCGAAGATCCCTTTGAGGCCTTGGCCGATGCCTACTTCTCCATGCCCCCTTGCACAACCAAAGACTCGCCCGTGGAGGAACGGGTAGAGAATCTGCTCGAGAAAGCTGGGCGTAGCGGCGCGAGAGGGGTAATCTTCTGCATGATGAAGTTCTGTGAGCCCGAACTCTTTGACCTTCCGCAGGTTGTGGACGAACTGAAGCGCAAGGGGCTCGCCACCCTGGTTGTCGATGCCGAGGTGAATCAGAGGCTGAGGGGCCAGCTGGCTACCCGGGTGGAGGCGTTCGTTGAGATGATTAAGTAGAGGATGGTCATGACCCTCCTGAAGCACCTCCGTTACAGTTTGATGAAGGATCTGGGTGGGCCTGCGATCATGCGCATCTCCCGGATGGGCAGGAAAAGGCCATCAGGAAAGCCCAAAGCCCACTTCGGACCGCCCCTCAAGTGCACCCGCCGACTCAAGGAGATCATGACCCGACACTACTTCCTCTCTCGCTACGCCGAGGGGGCTAAACCCGTTGCCTGGGTCACCAGCGGGGCCCCTGTGGAGCTATTGAGGGCTTTTGACTTCTACACCATCTATCCGGAGAACCATGGCGCTCTCTGCGGCGCCAAGAGGATGGGGCCAGAGCTGTGTGGGATCGCCGAAGAGCACGGTTATCACCAGGATTTGTGCTCCTATGCCCGAATAGATTTGGGACACTATTTCTCGGGCAAGAGCCCAGCTGGGAGATTCCCCAAACCCGATCTCCTTTTTGCCTCGAACAACATCTGCCAGACCGTCGTCTATTGGTACAAGGCGCTGGCCAATTATTTGAAGATCCCACTCATTCTCTTCGACACCCCGTACAACTTTGAGGAGATCAGGGAGAGCGATGTCTCCTACATGGTTCGCCAGTTTGAGGAAATGATCCCAGTGTTGGAGCAGGTGTCCGGGCGAGTTTTCCGTTTTGAGAGTTTCCAGGAGATCATCCGGAACGCCCGGGATACGTCTCTGACCTGGGGCGAGGTGCTGGCGACGATGAGGGCAAAGCCGGCGCCGATGAGTATTTTCGATGCCTTTTTCCACCTCGCTCCGATTGTTTCCCTGAGGGGACTCCCCGTCGCCCTCGAGTACTATAGAACTCTGCTTGAGGAACTCAGGGATCGGGTCGACCGCGGGGTCGGCGCGCTCAGGGAGGAGCGAAAACGGCTCATGTGGGATAATATCGCCATCTGGTACAAGGTGCGGGACCTTTCGGATCTCTTCGCTGAGCGCGGGATGAACTTTGTCACGGCGACTTACACCAATGCCTGGGCGGAGACGATTTCCCACATGGATGATCAGCGACCTCTCGAATCTATGGCAAGAGTCTACAGTCTTGTGATCCTCAATAATAACCTCAATCACCGACTGGAGCTGATGGAGAGGCTCATCCGCGAGTACCGGGTCGACGGTCTCGTTATCCACTCGGCGAGAAGTTGCAAGCCTTACTCGGTCGGTCAATATGATCTGAAGCGGCTGTTAATGGAACGGTTGAGTCTTCCCTCGGTGATTATCGAGGCCGATATCACCGACTTCCGGGTCTACTCTGAGGAGCAGACCCGCACCCGACTGGAGGCCTTTTTTGAGGCAATGGAGGCGTAGGAGATAAACGGTGGAGTACTTTGCCGGCATCGATGTGGGGGCCCTCAGTACAGAAGCTGTGGTTCTGAACGCAGGCAGCGATATGGTCGGATACAGCATCATCGAAACCGGGGCCAATAGCACCCATGCGGCGGAAGAGGCCTTGGCAGAGGCGCTTGTGGCGGGAGGAATAGACCGTAACCGAGTCAAAGGAACCGTCGCCACCGGCTATGGTCGGGTGTCGGTCCCTTTTGCCGACAAGAGGGTCACGGAGATCTCATGCCACGCCCTCGGCGCCTATCAGCTCTTTCCTGATACCGGTACCGTGATCGACATCGGAGGCCAAGACTCCAAGGTGATCCAGGTCGGGGAAGGTGGCAAGGTATTGGACTTCACAATGAATGATAAGTGCGCCGCGGGTACGGGTCGGTTCCTCGAAGTGATGGCGATGAAGCTGCAAGTCCCCCTTGACGAGATGGGCGGTCTGTCTTTGCGAGCGGACCGAGAGGTTCCCATTAGCAGTGTTTGTACCGTCTTCGCCGAAAGCGAGGTTGTCTCTCTCGTGGCTCGCAACCACCCCAAGGAAGAGATCCTCCGGGGTGTACACCGGGCCATCGTGAATCGAGTCTGGACCATGGTGAAGACCGTTGGGTTGCGCAGTGCTGTGACCATGACGGGCGGTGTCGCAAAGAATAGAGGCGTGGTGGCCCTCATGGAGGAAAAGTTGGAGCAGCCGGTAAACCTGTACAAGGAACCCCAGGTCGTGGGCGCTCTTGGAGCAGCCCTGCTGGCGTGGAGAGATGCCTAAGCCCGCAAACGATCCTTTTCAAGACATTCATCCCAAGATTCGCCAGAGGTTTCCCCAGATAGACCACGATATTGAGGGGAATCGAAGAACGTATCTCAACAGCGGTGCCGGAACCCTCATGGCAGATTCTGCGATTGAGTGGCTCGCTAAAGCGGCAGAGTCTGCAAATCCCCAGCCTGGCGATACGGATCCTGCAGAAATTGCCTCACGGCAACTGCATAGGCGGATCCGCGAGTCTGTTGCCGATTTCATCAGTGCGAGCGAACCGGAGGAGATCAGTTTTCATCTTTCAACGACCCATGCATTGTTCAATCTCGCCTATTCTCTTCGAACCATACTGACCAGGACGAAGAACCTCGTTGTGACCGACCTGGACCATATGGCCAATATATCGCCATGGGAGGATGTTTGGGGTCTGGGAATGGGTTGCGAAATTCGAAGAGCTCGAGTTGACGGGGAGGGTCGTCTCGACGTGGACCATCTACTCTCCCGAGTCGACGAAAAGACCGGGGTTGTCGCGATGACTCTGGCCTCAAATGGATTCGGCTCTGTGGTCCCCCTGGAGGAGTTAATCCCACTCATTCGAAAGAAATCGCGGATCGCTCTGATCTGTGTCGATGCGGTTCACCATGCCTTTCATGGGCCGATCGACGTCCAGAAGATGGACTGTGACTTTCTGGCCTTTTCCGGCTACAAGCTCTTTGGACCCATGGTCGGTGTACTGTGGGGCAAGAGGCGTCTCCTTGATCGGTTGCAGCCGTACAGGGTCGAGACAAACAAGAACGAAACCCCCTATAAATTCGAACAAGGCACGCTCAATAACGCCTGTCTTGCCTCTTTGGATGGGGCGCTAGCATATTTGCTGTGGCTGAGTGAAGAGCTTGCGAGAAAGACGGGACGAAAAATCTCGCGGCGGCGAAGCAAATTCAAACTCGCGATGGATCGAATTGCTGAGTACGAAAGGAAACTCTCGAAGGTGGTCTTGGAGGGTTTTCAACGATTCGATCGGGATAGATTCCGGTGCTACGGCATAACAGATCCAGAAAGAGTCGGGGAACGGGATCCCACCTTCTCATTTGAGATCAACGGAAAGGCGCCCACAGAAATCAAGCGATATCTGTGGGAAGCGCACCGTCTTCAAATAGCGGATGGAAATCATTACTCCGCGGCTATCTATAGACACCTCGGTCGTGATAGCCTTTGCCGTGCGAGCTTTGCCCATTACGATACACTCGAAACGGCTCGGCTGTTTATTGGGGCGCTTGCAGATCTCCTGAAATAACGCGCGAAAGATCTATCCCCTTCGATGTAGTCGAGACAAGGGAGATCAGGTTTTGCGGCGACGTTTCCTCGCTGCGGCGAGCTTCTTACCCAAACCGAGCTCTTTGGCCGTCTTTCTCCTTTTCGCGCTGAGAGATTTGGCAGTGAGCGCTTGGCTGGCCTTGAAGCCATGTTTCTTCTTGTAAGCCTTTGGGGTCAACCCGTGGGTTCTGAGATGAGTTTTGGAGAGCTGCTTAAAGGCCTTTCCGCACTCGAGGCAGATGACCTGGCTTCGTTGGATCGAAGCCTTGGGCTCCATGACCATCGCTCCAGCCTCTGACAAAGGCATTTCCACGGCGACTCCTGCCTCGAGATCCTTTACTCTCCTTAACGCTTCGTAGGTCCTTGTCAAGGCTTCACTCAACTCATCAGTGGACATTCTTGTGACTCCTGCCTGTGCCTTCACAATGTCAACCGTCATCTCAGTGAGTGTCTTTGCCATTTCGTTCACCTCCGATAGGTTCTTCTGGATGTGAAGATGTCGCGCTGAGAAACAGGGGACTCCCGACGAAAGAGGTTCTCCAATCGCGGTTCTCAGCCTATTTAAGCAAATCTAGGAAAGAAGTCAAGGCGCGAAAGCCAGCGCCCTGTGGCACGCCTTATGCTCGGACTGGAAAGCAGAGCACCGATTGATACATAACTTCAATACCTTACATTGAATATGCTGCGAAGTACGGAGGGGTCATCCCATGATCACGCGGATCGAGAATAAGGTCGTGGTATATTTTCGCGACCGTCGGATCGTCAAGGGCTACACTGACGACTTCAATCCCAACAAGGAGATCTTTCACGTCACCCTTGCCCGGAATAAGAGGGAGATCGTCGCGGTGTCGACTTCTCAGGTCAAGGCGGTTTTTTTCGTTAAGACCTTCGAGGGAGACAAAAACCATCCAGGCCCTGCAGACTTTTCTATGGAAGCCTTTAGACACAGCCCCGGGCTGAAGGTAAAGGTCACTTTTTTCGATGATGAAATCATTTACGGCTCGACCCATGCCTATTCACCGCAACGGAAAGGGTTCTTCATCTTCCCCGCAAATAAGGAGATCAACAACGACCGCGTATTCGTGAATCGGGATTCAACGGTTTCCGTTGAAACCTGGCGATGGAAAAAGCCCTATAAAGCGACGACCTATCCGAAATCTCCCCTCGCTGCTGTGAAGGACTCACATGAGCCCTCCCTGGATTGAAGCGGCTGGACATTGATCGGGTTCGCTTGGTGGCCGCAAAACCAAGAGATCCGCGCCTTCTTCTTCGCAACATCCGACTCCTAAGCTGCTGCCTTCGCATTTATCGCTTGACATCATTTTAGAGATCCCTATAATAGAAGAAGAATCGCTAATATTTTCATGTACTTGTGTGAAATTCTTTTCCCATAAAGGGAAAAAGTTTTCATATACCTCTCTGCCTTCCGGAGAGTCCCTTTCGGCGACGTGGTCGTTCTGAAGGGCCCTCGACAGAAGTCCGATGGAAGATCAATCCTACCATCAGGAAAGGAGGAACGGTGTAAGATTAGAGGCCTCCTGCCCGTGTACCTATACCCGGTTTGACGATCGGGGAATGCCCTACGACCAGAGACCCTCACGGTCTGTTGACCTGAGTTTAGAAGGGGTGAAAATCAGGAGCAGCTTCCCGGTTGAACTCGGCGAGGTTCTCAAAATCACGATGGCACTGGGGAGCAGTCTGGTCACTTTCAGAGGCGAAGTGGTTCATGTGACTCACGCCGAAGGTCAAGCCTTTGATTTCGGTCTTTCCATTCGGGAAATCGCGAAAATGGACAGGATTACCCTAACCCGGTTTATCTATTACTTCAAACCCTCTAAGCCAACAGGGTAAAACACGGGCGAATGATGGTCTGCAGCGAAGTCGCTTCTCACCGGTGTTCACCCGGTTTCTTCTCCCAGCGTTGATTTGCTCTCGTCCCTTGGTCATTCGGTCATAAAGCCTCTATCGCACGCTTTCCTGCCGATGCAATTTTGTTGACTTCCCCTGATTTTTTCCTTATTAATGGCAGTGCAGCCCATGGGGAGGTATGGAGAAATTGAGGACACCATCCGTGCAAAACATTCGGGTCGCCGTGGCGAGAATTGTTAATTTTGTAACGACCGATGTTTGGAGAATTCGTCTCAGAGACCTCCCCCGGGGCAGGAGTTTCTTCCTGAAGCAGCTCCGGATTCTTCTCGTTGTTCTGCGCGAGTTTAGTGAGGATAAATGCCACCTGCGAGCATCGGCGCTTACCTTTTACTCCCTGCTCTCAGTCGTTCCGGTGGTCGCGATGGCCTTCGGTATTGCCAAGGGGTTCGGATTTGAAAAGCTCCTGGAGAGGGAACTCTTGGGGGGACTCGCCGGCCAGGAAGAGGTCGTGACCCGGGTCATCGATTTTGCCCACAAGCTCCTCGAAAACACGCGAGGCGGGCTCTTGGCCGGTGTTGGCGTTGCCGTTCTGCTCTGGTCTGTCATCAAGGTGTTGGGCTACATTGAGTCTTCCTTTAACGAGATTTGGGGAATCAGGGAGCGACGATCTTTTGGCAGGAGATTCACCGATTACATTTCGATGATGCTGATTTGTCCCCTTCTTGTTATTATTTCAAGTAGTGCAACCGTATTTGTCACGACGCAGGTCACGCTCATCACTCAAAAAGTCGCTCTTCTGGGAATTTTCAGTTCCCTGATCTTTTTCGTTTTGAAACTATTGCCCTATTGTTTGATCTGGGGACTCCTGACTTTCATCTACATTTTCATGCCGAACGGGAAGGTCAACTTCACGTCTGGTCTCATCGGTGGTGTCATCGCTGGAACCCTGTTCGAGATCACCCAATGGGCATATATCAGCTTTCAAGTGGGTGCGGCGAAATACAATGCGATTTATGGGAGCTTCGCGGCACTGCCACTGTTTGTGTTGTGGTTACAGATCAGTTGGATGATCATCCTCTTTGGAGCGGAGATCTCTTTTGCCCACCAGAATGTGGAAACCTATGAATTCGAGCCGGATAGTTCGCGGGTGAGTCACCATTTCAAGAAACTCATTGCCCTTCAGATTTCAAATCTGTTGATCAAGAACTTCTCCAAAGGGCTCAAGCCCTTCACGGCGAAGCAGATATCCCACGCTTTGGAAATCCCAATTCGTTTGGTGAATGAGATACTTCATGAATTGGTTGAAAGCGGTGTTCTCTCCGGCACGCAAACCGGAGACCATAGGGAGTTGGCCTATCAGCCGGCTCGCGATATCAACCTCTTAACCATTCAGTACATTATTGAAGCGTTGGAGCAACGGGGGGTCGACAGAATACCGGTTGCTCAGACTCGGGAGTTCGGGGTCTTGTCCGAGGCCGTGGAGGCCTTCAGTAAAACGCTTGAAAAATCCCCGAACAACAGACTCCTGAAAGATATATGAGTTCTCGGCGATCCACGAGGCCTTCCCCCAGAATTCAAATCCATCCTCTGATCATATCCGAGGTGGACTATCCCCCAGGAAGAAAGGTTTCAGAAAAACTCCCCCTGCCAGGGGATGGGAAAGCTCGCAGAAGGAGGACCTTGAAGGGTCCTATGGGTAGATTGTTTATGAAGCCAATGGGGATTCATGAACCATACAGCCTGGATCATAGAGAACGGAGAAAGGATTTCTCAAGGGCGAGAAAACACTGGCGGGTGAGAAATCGAAAAAACCTTGACAGAATTTTTCGATCTGCTAGGATAGTAGCTGCTTCCCTGTTTTGTGGGGCCTCATCGGGAGGATGCCTGCGAGAGACATGGGGGGCCGCCCGAATCAGCCCCTGGGTTTTTTTGGATTTTCTGCCACCTTCTGGCGAAAAGCGACGAGGAAGGTGGCCTTTTTTATGAGGATAGCACAGGATTCCGGCTTGTCAAGATATGGTAGCACAGGTTCTCATAACTACTAGATGTAGACCTTTTTCGAGACCTACCCCTTGTTCTTGATGATCCTTCCTCGGAAATCTGCTTTTTCTCCAAGGCGACTCAGGAGATGAATCCATAGGCCATATTTGCGGCTAGGGATACGGTAAGCCACGATGGGTCGTGGCCTGGCAAGATCTTTACAACGTCAAATCCGGCAAAACTCAATCCCCGTAATCCTCTGATGGGCCCTCACGCCAGAATATGGGTAAGACCACCTCATAGAAGAGAACACCGAGGAGCACGCCCAATGTCCCATACATGACCGTCTTACTGAATCCGGTAATGAAGAAGTAGCTGTATAGAGCGATTGAGGCCGACCCGACAATGGCGAGGACGAATATCCCCATGGAGCGGGCAGGCTTGACGAAACTAAAAATCCCATAGACGATGAAGCCTGCCAAAGCTCCGATAAGGGTGGGCCAAACGTCAAAATCGTATGAGGGAATCTGGAATGTGAAATTAAACTGCCTCGTCTTCTGACTAATGATAAACAGGATGAGTACGATGAGACCGGCAAATTTGCCGGCACGGGCCGAAGCCTTAACCCTGGGCTCAGCCATCTTACCAGGGAGCCCGAATAAGCTAAAAAAGAGGATCAGAAATAGAATAAGCGGGACGACCGCCCAGATGGCGATATCGATAATTCTCCCGAGATCCGCCATGGTCAACCCTCAGAATGAAAGGACCGATAATCCTTTCAGAATGGCCCGATTGCCCGAAAATCGTATCCAATTAAAGCAAATCCTCCGGGGAAGTCAAGGAGTTTGTTCGGGAGTTTTCCCTGATTTCGAAATGCCGCTTGTGGGCGAGGAGCACTTCCCGAGGCAATGAGGCACCCAAACCCGTCAAAGGGTAATGGCTAAAGACGAGAGACCAGAGACCAGAGACTCGAGACTAAAGACTGAGGACTGAAGGGTAAATGACAAATGACAAATGCTTCCTAGGAGTATTTCTCTTCGAACGTTTTGCCTTTTTTCTTTGCCCTACGAGAACAGAATCTGCAAACCTCGATAGGGTCACCGCGAAAGCTTAGAGGCGAAGAAAAAACTCCCTCTGCCGGAAGGAGGGCCAAACCAACAGAGGGAGTAGTTTCGGAAGTGTATACTTCCTAGAATTATTCTAAAGAACCAGACCAGGCGATTTCAAGGGGGGCCAAAACCCGAGGGAAAAGACCGCTCCACACCGCGTTATTCTATTTTACGGGTTCAGTTTTTTCCCTTATTCCAAAGCGTGTCGTGCGTTTTTCTCAGGCACGACCGAACCACTTTTGTCCTTTTTGGTCGATCTCTTCGACCACTTTTTTGAGCCGATCCCACCAGCCAGTCCCGTACGCATCTCCTGTAATCGCCGACAGCAGGGCGGTCCGCACGAATTCCTGGTCCTTTGGTTTGTCTTTCAGGTTTTGCAGGATCGCCAGGATGACGAGGTGAACCAGTTCGTTCTCGTCACGGGCCCGATAGAAAACAGCGGTTTCTCCTTTGCGACCTGCGAAGATCAGATATCGGTCACAGTCATATTCGCTCAGAACCGCCTTAACCCTTTTCCCAAGCTCTTTTTCCAAGTCTTTCTCAGCCACCCTTTCATTCCCCCTGGGCATCGGAGTCCTCTCTGAGGGTCGACAAAGAGTTGTCCAGACGACCCGAACCGGTTTAGAGAGTCGTTTCCAATGCATAAAACAGATCGCTCAGGGAAGTCAAGCAGTTCGCGGTAAGATAGCCGGCATCACAAATCCGATTACAGGGCTGAGACAAAAACGGTGACCAGGATTCCAGACCGCCAAAGGCGTGGTTTCTGCTTGTGCGTTTCTCGGATTGGCGAGCAAAAATACGTCATGAATAATGGCCGACCCGATCTAAACGGTGCTTTGGATTCCGAGGAATTTATCAAGTACTCTCCGGTTTGGGAGTTAGATTTGTTATCGAGGGAGTGGCCTTTTGCCGAGGTATGATTTGTGCTTGAATTGAAAAAGAAATTGCAGTCCTCCATAAATCCAGCAATGCACCCATCGCGGGCCTAACCCACCCCCACTTCCTCGTTGCGTCGAAAGGGCCCGGGGTCAATCCGGTTCTGGTTGTCGGGGCTTCCGCTCCTTTGCTGGAATCGAATCTCCGTGGGCTAGCCACCGATCATACCAATGCCGGAAACTTCCTCAGAAAAGTCACTTTCATTGCCTGACATGTCGTAGGCCGTAACCGCAATAAAATATCTTACATCCTCCAAAAGGTTGTCCAGTCGGTAAGTCGTCGCATTTCCGACATCAATGAAGTTGATGTACTCCCCCGATGAGGTTCCATAGTAAACCTTGTATCCGGCGAGGTCTGGCTCTTGATTCGCATCCCAAGCAAGGTCGAGATAACACGTCTCCTCCTCGCATCCTAAGATAGAAAGAAAACACAGCAAAGCAATGAGAAAAAATCCCCTCCTCATAGCCTTTCCCCCCTTTGGCATCGTGTCTCAGTTAATGAATCGACTGACAGCAATATGGGTGCCGGAACAGGTGAAAAAGAGAAGGAATCAGGCTAATAATTTAATATCAACAGGTTAGGGGATCAAATCAGTCGAAATTAGAATCAAATCTCTCGAGGACCTTTTCAACTATGAAATTTATGTTACAAGAACGTGATTCCGCGCTCATGGCTCAGCCTGGCGAGAGGCCGGGAGACCTTCAGAGGAAACTGAACAGCGTTTTAGAGCCTGCGATGATAGAACCGTTCAAAAGTTGACAAAGGAGGTGAAGTGGAATGGCCTCTCGGCTTTCGATGCCGCAGGGTTCATTTCCCACGCTTCAAAAGCGAACGAGAGAACCCGTTTCTGACTCGGAGAGAACCGCCGAAATAAAGCAACCGCCTCCACTGCCTCCATAGCCAGATGGCAACGGTTGGCTGGCCGGACCCACCTGGCCCTGAGGGATGAGAGTGGTAATCATGTCGTCCGTATGCCCCAGGGCATTCCAGTTGACAAAATAGTCAACTGGAGTGGTCGGCCAATTGTCGTGAACGATGATGAAGTTTCCCTGGTAGCCTACAACCACGACGTAGTGCGGTACCCCCCAGGGGTTCTCCTGGCTTCCATAAACGAAAGGGCGCCCTTCAAGTATCTCCAGTCTAATCGTGTCAAGAGAGGAAATCGCATAGAGGGTGCTGATACCCATTTCATACCCGCGATCATCGTTAACGGCTTGAAGTCCTATGGGTATGTGAGTGTAGTAAACGCCAAATGTTGGGTTCCAGCTCATGGTATCGCACAGTTCCTCGATCAGTTGGGTCACATCGTCGTAGGTTCCCGCCCCCTGCAAGAAGTTCTCATAGCCCTGGGCGTCCCAATAACCGAGGAGGGAGGCCCCGGCTGTGGGTCCACAGCTATTGGATAGCGAGAACCGCTGGTTGTAATCAGGCACACCGGCGATCATCAGGGAGTCTGGAAATTCGTAGAGCCGACTGGCCTCAGTGTCATTCTCTTTCGTCCGGTCATCAAGATCTCTTTGGGTGCGATCAGCAACGCCTTCATCAGGACTCTCAAAGACCGGCGGTTCTGAAGGCTCAATATCGCTCTCCAGGACCGCCCGATCGAAAACCTCTGAATCAAAAGGACTCACCAAGATGTGCCGGCCCTCGACCTTAAACTCAAAATAGTACTCGAAAGGAGAAAAATAGAGGACCCCGAGCATGGCCACTGGCTTTCCGCCGGAGAAAGCCTCGGCCCTTTCTTCGGCTTCTGTTCTGGCTGTGAGATATGTGGGCAAGCCATGATGAAAAGCGATCAAAGAGGGTCTTTCCGGTTTTGCAGAGACAAGGAGAGTGCCGTAGGTGTCTTCCTGGAGGATGAGGGTTTTGCCCCTGGCGATGAGTTTCTGTCCCTCTTCGTTTCGGCCTGTCTGGATCAGAGACTGCCCCTCCCGGAGCAAGTTTATTCCCTCCTGTACGGACTGTTTCAGGTTTTCCGGGATTGAGTCCTGATTTTTTATCACCAGGAAGAGATAGACGGCTGGATTCCCCTCGAGATCATGAAAAGTCGTGATGAAACTAACAGAGGATTGGACGCCGAATCTCCGGACTGCTTCCGTAGAGGCGGTCTTCGTGGCAGCGATCGTTGGAGAGAGATCAAAACTATGACCTTGGAGGGGGGAAAGGGTGAAAACAAAGACAAGGGTTGATAAGACACAAATGCCTAGCTTTTTGGCAACTCGCATGTTTCTCCTCCTGGCAGTGGAACACGGGGGATGCTCGGCAGTGAAGATCAGGGGTTGTCAGTTCTACCCCATCTTATTGAAGTCCCCGCTCGGGCGGTTAGCGAGTCTCATGCCAAGAGCGGTGTAGAGGGTCGACTCCATAAACAATTGAAATTAATATAGAATTTATTGAGGTCGATCCCATGCTGTCTCGAGGAACGTTTTTAGGGGGACTAAATTGCCCCCCTTCAGGCATAAACTTCCGTTATCTTTGGATATGGTCTCCCCGGTGAGTGATCCAAGCATGATGGGGAGGGATGTGAAAGCGCCCAGTTATCCGAGAGGGTTGCGAACCCGTCGCATTTTTCCGCTACCATAGACTCCTGCTTTGCCAGAATGAGAAGGTCGATCTGGAATGAAAAGGAGCAGGCCTTTATTCTCCTGCCGTAGGATCGAAACCATTCATACTCGATCCTTTTCCCGAGAGGTGACAGAAAATCCGATTTTGGGAACAGGGCCAGAAATGGCCTCGCCATTTTGGTTTTGTACAAGATGTATCGAGCAGCCTGGCCTCGATCCAGAGAATGCAGTATTTGAAACGGAAATCAACAGAAGCAGAGGGTGGGAAGACGGTTTAGTTCAGTTAGTTATCGAAACTGGGGTTATAGGATCAATTTCCATTACCTTTAGCACGGTTAGACGATCGTTCGCGGTAGATAGTATCTTGTTGGTTAAGAAATTGACGGGAAGAATTGGCCTTGAGATGTTACAGTAAGCTATTTCTACTATTCCTTCAGGAGGTGAAATATGGAACCCTCATTTCGTCAGCAACTCAATGAGCTCAAGGAACAGGTCGACGCCATGGTTGACGCGCTATTGCGATGCAGCGATGAGGATCTGAGCCGACCTATAGAGATAGACCGCGCAGGAAGAACACTGCGAACTAATCTTCGCGCTGCTGCCAGGTACACCATCGAGGAATATCGCATTCATGATGGACAGATCGGAGGGGACCAATTCAACACCGCACTGTTGAAATCAAGCAAATCAAAAGGCGATATCATAGCCCTCACTCCATACGATCGAAACGAGGCAGCATGGCTTGCCGCTGAGCTCTATGTGGCGGCTGCGTCTCTCATTGCTCGATGTCTGGGCTACCCTGAACAGTTGGTAGACGAACATCCTAAAGAGGGGGAGTGGTCCGTCCGCGAGATCATCGAGCACATGATCCACATGGAAAAATCGGGACAGTGGAGTCTGCAACAATTGGTTGCATTGGGAAGCGGGGAAACGGCGTCGTAATTTAAGCGTCCGTTCCGATCCGAGGAAATCCGCCCTACTGTCTCTTTTGTTGACAGCTTTTTTCAATCTGCTAGAATTGGACACGTACGCAAAGCCAAATCCACGGTGACGATGGGGCGGAAAGTCACAAACCTGTAGCATCTCTGCTCCCTTGATCATAGGTGCTCCTCTTTGAGGAGAAGGTAGTCCAGACTCAGGCTCCTTCTGAGAAGTTTTCTGGCAAAACGTCTATCCCGTTTTCCCGTCCCTCAGCGATGATCCCATGAACACACAAACCGTTCAACGTAAGTTAACGGCTATTCTGAGTGCAGATGTAAAAGGCTACAGCCGCCTAATGGAGGAGGATGAGGAGGGAACGGTCCGCACACTAACGGCCTACCGGGGAATAATCGGCACGATCGTCCAGAAACACCGTGGCCGGGTGGTTGATTCCCCAGGTGACAACCTTCTGGCCGAGTTTGCCAGTGTGATAGATGCGGTGCGCTGTGCACTGAAGATTCAGGAGGAGCTGGGGGCCAGAAATGCTGAGTTGCCAGAAGATCGAAGAATGGAATTTCGGATCGGTGTCAACCTTGGCGACGTCATTGTCGAAGGCGACAGGATTTACGGAGATGGCGTCAACATAGCAGCTCGCATAGAGGGAGTCGCCCAAGGCGGTGGTCTCTGCATTTCGGGGACTGTATACGATCAGATTGAAAACAAGCTCGCTTTGCAATATGAGTGCCTGGGCGAACACACGGTTAAGAATATTAAGAAACCGGTGCAGGTGTATCGGGTAAGAGGGCAGGCCGATACGATCGTCTCAGAGACGAGCAGAGAGCTAAAGTTGCCAGAAAGACCCTCCATTGCCGTGCTGCCGTTTGTCAACATGAGTGGGGACCCTGAGCAGGAGTATTTCAGCGACGGGATAACCGAGGATCTCATTACAGATC
>CAYFYO010000022.1:0-49076 GCA_964347335.1 uncultured Thermodesulfobacteriota bacterium | reverse complement strand
GCTTCCGCAAACGTCCCTCAGGGACATGAGCGTTCACAAAACTGAGGAAACTCCTGTGAGATTCCTCTTGATTTTTTGCTGTAATCTGGTATTAAATAAGTGCAAATTTTTAAAGGCTGTGCCGGAAAGGAGAACAGTTGGAATGGCTAGGGGTACTGTGAAGTGGTTCAATGAGAGAAAAGGCTATGGGTTCATTTCACAAGAGGGTGGAGATGACGTCTTTGTCCATTACTCTGCAATCGAGCAGGAGGGATTCAAAACTCTCCGGGAGGGTGAAGAAGTAGAATTTGAAATCACTCAGGGCCCGAAAGGAGCCCAGGCCTCAAAGGTCACTATTGTGGGTTAGGATGAACAGACCGTTCTGAAAAACCTCCCCCCGGGACTCATGGCTCCGGGGGGTTTATTTTTTTGTGGAGAAATGATTCCCCTCCGCGACACCATCCAGTCGAGAAACTATCCCGTCACGAGAAACGCGCTGATTGTCGTGAACGCCCTGGTCTTTTTGTGGGAACTCTTCCAGGGATCCGATCTCCAGCGGGCCTTTGCCCTTTATGGGATAGTTCCCGTGCGCTATTCCAATCCTGAGATTGGGCTCCACTTCTCTTTTCTTGAGCAGGTCTTACCTTTCTTCACATCCATCTTCCTTCACGGCGGATTCTTTCATCTCCTTGGGAACATGTGGTTTCTCTATATTTTTGGAGACAATGTAGAAGACCGACTCGGTTCGTTACGCTTCTTCGTGTTCTATCTTTTGAGCGGAGTTGCGGCGGGTCTGATTCATCTCGTGTCCAACTGGCATTCTCAGCTTCCCACGATTGGCGCGAGCGGCGCCATTGCGGGTGTCATGGGGGCGTATTTTCTGTTCTACCCCAGGGCTCGAGTGCTGACAATGGTCCCAATCTTCTTCTTTCCCTTCTTTTTCGAATTACCGGCCTTTTTCTTTCTCGGCTATTGGGCGCTGCTGCAACTCCTGTACGGCACGCTTAACCATGGACTCGCGGGCGGCGTGGCCTGGTGGGCCCACATCGGGGGGTTCGTATTCGGACTGGCCACAGTCAAATTTTTTGAAGCCCTCCCGAGCACGGGGATAAGGGAAAAGACGAGCCGTTACACCCAACGTCGAAGCACCCCTCGCATTCAGCAGATTCGGCCAATGGCAGAGGGAGAAGATCTCGATACCCATGGAACCCTTATCGTGACACAACGGGAGGCCTCAGCCGGGGCCCGGAAACTCGTCAGCGTCCCCCACAGGAGAAGGACAGTGGTCCTTACGATCCCGCCCGGCATCCGCGATGGAACCCGACTTCGCCTCCGGGAAATGGGCAAGAGATCGGCGAAGGGAGAAGTCGGTGATCTCTATCTCAACATCAAGATCGGAAGTTAGGGTTCGGAGTTTCGAGTTTCAGAGCGTCTTGCCCACACAGAGAGGCATTTGAGAGATCGTCGAGACGTTTTTGGGCATGATTGTCGGCGAAACGGTGCATGCTTTTCTCTCACAGAGAGCTCGAGCGACCCTGAGCAGGGCCGAAGGGGAGCGGGTGTGAGATAATAGAGGTTGTTTTTTCCTCTAGATATCTTTTCGAGACCGTGCGAATGGGAGAGAACGTCTCTGATTCCCACCCATGGTTGACCGACTGAATACTGAAAGGATTGGATGGTCATGGATCGTGAATCCCTTTACAAAAAGATGACCGTTTTGAGTGTTGAGCAGGCTTTGGCCCTTCCTTACTGTACGTATCGGCTGGCTCAGGAGGGCATGCGGGTGATTCGGGTGGAGGCACCGCCACGGGGAGACCCAAACCGCTATGTGGGGATCAACCTCCGCGGTGAGGAGGGGATGGGATCATACTATCTTCCCGTCAACGGGGGGAAGGAGTCGATGACGGTCAACTTAAAAAGCGAAGCGGGAAAAGGTGTCCTCTGTGACCTGTTGCGAAAATTGAAAGTCGATGTGTTTGCAACAAACCAGATGCCCCAGAACTACTCTGTGCTTGGCATCGATTACCAGACGATTCATTCCGTACGAGAAGACATCATCTGGCTCGGGCTGACAGGTTACGGACCGGAGGTGTTTGAACCGGCTTATGACCCGGTCGTTCAGGCCCGGGCTGGCCTCATGGAACTGAATGGGGAGCCCGACCGAGAACCGATGTGCATCGGCGTTCCGATCGTCGACATGGGGGCAGGCGAAAGTGCCTACGGTCAGATCATGAAAGCGCTCTTCGAGAGACAACTCACGGGCGAGGGCAGAAGGATTGATCTCTCTCTTTTCGAGAGTGCCATATGCTGGGCAGCGACCCATTTGCCGCTCAGCATGACGTACCACGTAGAAGTCACCAGGAGGGGAAACACACATCAGTTCTTTACACCCGTCTCGCTCTTCAAAACGCGGGACGGCTACGTGTACCTCGGGATTGGAAGCGACCGGCAGTGGAAGACCTTTGTGGGATTGGAGGAATTCAACCATTTGGATCAGCCGCAGTATGAAACCAATTCGGAGCGTATGGCCGACCGTGCACGGCTGATTGACGAGATGGGTAAGGTATTTGCCCAAAAGACCACCGATGAGATATTAGCCCGGATTAAGGGCGCCGGTTTGGTCGTGGGCGCGGCGCGTTCACTCGAGGAAGTCGGACAAGATCCTCTGGTTCAGAGGAGATTGATTAAGGCTTGGGATCCGAAAAAAGAACTGGAGGTCGTTCTCGGGAGTCCGCCCGTCGAAACGCCATTTCTCAAGTCCAGTGGATACCGGCTGGCTTTTCCCCCACGTTTAGGCGAGCACAATCGGGAGATCCTGGAAAAAGAGCTGGGATATGGCTCGAGGAAATTCGAGGATTTAAAGCGCCAGCGGGTTCTGTGAAATTCGGCAAACTGTCTGGGATCCCTGAAAAAACCGCGCTTCACTACTCGAAGGCTTCGTCTGGTGCCGTCAGTTGTCGGTTGTCACTCGTCCGTCGCAGGGGAACATTCAAGACAGTCTGTCTGAGAGGAGATGCCTCGGTCCTCTTCCTGTTATCTCTCTCATTGAGTAGATTCTGATATCTGAAGGACGAACCACGGACAACGAACAACGGACACGGCCCTTGTTGACAGAATTTTGATTCCCGGGAGGATCTAGCCGTGTGAGATAGGGAAACTCCAACAGAAATCCTAACGAATCAGTTTCTTGGGCATATGGATCGCCTCGCCATAGGCGTCCAGGGCCGCCTCACCCAGGGCCTCTCCAAATGTGGGGTGGGCCTGAATGACTTCGGCCAGATCCTTGATTTTTGTATTCTGCTTCATGGCGATAGCTATGGCCGAAATCAGATTTGTAGCGTCCCCCCCCATGATATGGCCTCCGAGAATCTCCCCAGTCCCTCGATCCCCGATGATTTTCACGAAACCCTCCCCTTCGCCAGCTGCAACGGCCCTGGAGCTGGCGCTCAGGAGGAATTTTCCGACTCTGACCTCTCCGCTTTCTTTTGCCGCTTTCTCTGTCAATCCTACGGAGGCGATTTCAGGAAAGGTGAAGATGCAATTCGGTATCACCCGGTAATCCATGATCGTGTCCATGCCCATGGCATTCTCGGCGGCGATGATACCCTCTCTTGACGCGACGTGTGCGAGGAGAGGCCCTCCAATGACATCACCGACCGCAAAGATTCCTTTAACATTCGTTTCCATTCGATCATTGACACCGATGACACCATCTTTCACGGCGAGTCCTAGACCCTCGATGTTGAAAGGCACGGAGGGTTTGCGTCCGACAACGACGAGTACCTTTTCTGTCCTGCGCTGAAGTGTCTCCCGGGGAGTTTTGATCTCCAGTTCGGCCCCTTTCTGCCCAACCGAGAGGGCTTCCGCCGTCGAATTTGTGAGAATCTCCACCCCCTGTCGTTTCATTACCAAGGACTGTTTTTTGGCAACCTCGATGTCCTCGTTCGGCAGGATACTGGGCATCATCTCGACAACTGTGATTTTCGTCCCGAGATGAGAGAAGATTGTCGCAAATTCCATCCCGATGGCTCCGCCTCCAATGATCACCATGTCTTTTGGGAGAACGGTGAGGCTGAGCACGTCGTTACTGGAGAGCATGGTCTTCCCATCCACTGTCAGGCCAGGAATTGTCTTCGGTTCTGAACCGGTCGCGAGAATTGTCTTACGGGTTGGGATCTCTCGTGCCCCTTCCTTGGATCCCTGGACACGGACAATGCCAGGCGAGACGAGGTTCCCTGTTCCTCTGACCACCCGCACCTTCCAACTCTCAAGGAGTGTTTCGATACCTCGGACGAGTTCCGCAACGACCCGGTTCTTTCGCTCGACCATCTCCGAGAAACTGATAGAAAGGCCCTCGGCTCGTATGACGTTCGGCCACCTCGAAGAGATCAGTCTCTTGACGTCCGAAAGGTAGGCCTTTGTCGGAATACACCCCCAGTTCAAACAAACGCCACCGATTTCATCTTTTTCAATGAGGGCAACCTTTCCTCCAAGTTGGGCGGCTCGGATGGCCGCAACGTAGCCTCCAGGGCCTCCGCCGATGACTACGACGTCAAACATGTCGCCTTCGGTGGGTTTTTTCTGATCTTTCACATTCTGTCCTCCCCCCTTGCCTTCTTGCAAATTTGCGAGAGTCGTTTCCTCATTTCAGAGATAAGAGAATCCCCCGGAAGTCGGGAAACTTGGAATTTGCTAGAGTTGGTTCGAGAAGGAGTAGAAGCTCACGAAAAGGATCAATTCGAAGACCCTCACAGTCTTTCAGAACCTAGAGGTCTGGTAAAGGAGGCGGGTTCCCCTGACTGTCCCATCCCCTTGACTGGTAGTACTCGTCGAGCATTTGATTGAGATCTTCCTCTCGGAGGACTTTCTTCTTGTCTCCAAGAGCCTCCTGATGAAAGCGTTTGGGGAGCTTGTCATCGGCTCGGGTGACGCCCTCACGGATGTTGAACCACCGGGCAGCATTGGATACGTTGGCGGCGATCTGGCGGAGACCTTTTCTGTCGATCTCCATCCCGGTAATGGAATGAACCAGAATCCTGAGGTCCTCCCAATCAATGAGATCTTTGAAAAACCGGCAGAGGATGAGGGTGTCAAACAGCGTCATTCGATCTTCATCGTCAACGAAGATCTTCGCCTTTCCCTGGATTTGGTCTGGATCGACGCGGCCCGATAGTTCTGACTTGTAAAAAGAGGCCCGCAGATGACAGGCCCCCCGGTCGGATGTGGCATAGGAGAGGCCCATGCCCTTCAGAACGCGGGGCTCATAACCAGCCGGTTCCAGGCCCTTTACGTGGACCGCCACATCTTCCAAACCCCATATTTTGCTCGCCTCAACAATTCCTTGAGCGAGGATAGCACCAATTCCTTCTCGATAAGCGATCTTTTTCAGGAGTTCAGCGATGCCATCCACGTCGCCGTAGTCGAGTTTCTCATCGATCGCCCCCCTCTTGGAGGCTTCGATCGTGAAGGCGGCAAGATTGCCAGCGGATATGGTGTCCATGCCGAGCCGATCACAGAGGTCGTTGAGGTAGATGATCTCCTCGATACGATTGATCATGCAGAGGCCGCCAAAGGCGTATATGGTCTCGTACTCGGGGCCAGCTATCCGGAGACCCTTATGCCTCCCCGTCTTCACCTCTGAGAGGTTGCCACAGGCCATGAAGCATTGGGGACAGGCGGTGGGTTCGACATGGCAATGCTCCAAAAGGCTCTCGGCGGTGATGTTTTCCCATCCTTCGAGAGTTCCCTCAGACCAGTATCTGGTCGGAAAACCTCCGACGATGTTCATGATGGAAACAAGCATGGGGGTGCCAAGCTTCTTGAAAGACCGGGAGACGGCGCTATGCTTCCCCTTTTTGAGAATTCTCTCCCAGAGTCGATCGAGCGTATCTTGAAGGGCAGCCTCCCGCCTGCTGTTCCCATGGAAAACCAAAGCCTTGACTTTTTTCGAACCCAAAACAGCTCCGACGCCCGTTCTTCCGGCTGAGCGCCAGTAACCGGATTCGATGACGGAGAACTTCACACCGTTTTCACCCGCAGGTCCGATGACGACGGCCTCAGCTCCCTCAACCCCGACCGCTTCCAGGACGTAATCCTCTGTCTCGTAAGTGGATTTCCCCCAAATTGCCGTTCCGTCATGATATGTCACACCTTGAGGAGATATTTCGAGGAAAACCGGTTTAGAGGCTGCGTTTTCCAGCATGACCGCATCATAACCGGTTCTGCTCAGTGAGGTTGCGACCTTACCTCCACTATAGGATTCGGAGTAGATTCCGGTTTGGGGAGATTTGGTATAGACGCCATAGCGACTCGATCCGTAGACCCTTTGATCGGTGGCACATCCGGTGGCAAAAATGATGCGATTCTCGGGAGACATGGGGTCAATCCGTGGCGGGTTGTTCTTGATCAGAAGGTAAGTTCCCAGTCCCTTTCCGCCCAAATAGGTTTCGAAGACGTTATCGGGAATTTCCTCGATCAGGTGCTTTCTTGACCGGACATTTATGCGAATTAGGCGATTGAAAAAACCCTTCATCAGACCTCACCAAAACCGGTTCAATTCTAACGGACCCAGCCGTTCATTTCAAGGCGAAGAGACGGCTGATTGCGGTTGGATTGAACATCGGATAGATGAGCAAAAAACGTCGAAGGGGTCAAAGGAATTTGCCCCGTCAGGGTTTCGGGGTGGTTGAAGATGTCTGGATTCTCCAGACAATAAAATCTTGAATCGAATCCGTTGATGAGGATATACTCTATCTTCCTTGAAAACCCCATTGATAATTGGCAAAAAGCCTGGAAAAAGCGAACTTCGAGAGGATAACTCCGAATTCCATCAAAGTATTTTAAATTCATGAAACAAAGTCCCCTGTGGGCGTAATTGTTCGAGAGGCGGTTTCAAGAGATGTTTGTGGAAGAGAAGTTTCTCGTTAAAGCACCTATTCAAGAAGTCTGGGATTTTATGCTCGATCCGGAGAAGATTGGTCCCTGTATTCCAGGGTGTGAGAAGGTCGAGGTCGTCGGGGACAGAGTTTATGAGAGTTCTGTGAAGGTCAAGGTGGGCTTAATATCATTGACGATGAAGGCGAGAACGACCGTGACGGAAGCAGACCCGCCGCGACACCTGAAGTCAGTGACTGAAGGGCAGGATGCCCTCAAAGCTGGGACCTTCTATCAGGAGAGTGTGTTGGATCTGAAGGAAGTCTCCCCGAATGAAGTCGAAGTTTCGTATTCGTCAAATACACGGGTCGTCGGAAAGCTTGCCACCTTTGGGGAAAAGATCATGAGGGCAACTGCGAAAAAGCTTGGAGAAAAGTTTGCGAAGAATATCCGGACCAGACTCGAAGAACCGGTGGACTAGCTCTCTGATTCAAAAACGATTTGTCACAGGCAACCAGAAGCCGAATTCTCTCGGATTCCCATGCGCTGATGCCACTCGAGAACGGGCAGAACGATGAGAGATTTTGATTGTGTTTCACCGAACACCGTGGGAGAGGCTTTGGCTTTCCTCGATAAATACAAAGAAGACTGCAGAGTCATTGCAGGTGGCCAGTCTCTGCTTAATATTCTGAAGCAGGGTCTCATAGCTCCAGATGTTTTGGTTGACATCAAGGGGATTTCAGAACTGGATTACGTTCGATTTGACGAGGCCGAAGGTCTCAGAATCGGCGCTGTGACGACACACCGGACGATTGAGGAGTCTCCCGTGATCAGGGAAAGATACAGCGTTCTCTCGGAAATGGAGAGGCATTTGGCGGGGGTTCAGATCAGAAACTGGGGGACCATCGGAGGAAACCTCTGTATCGCTGACCCCAGCGGAGACCCTGCTCCTCCTCTCATCGCAATGAATGCCGAGGTGACGATTGTCTCATCTCAGAAGAAGCGAACCGTTGCCCTAGAGGACTTTTTTGTGGACTACTATGAGACCGTTCTTCAGCCGGACGAACTTCTGACTGAGATTGGAGTCCCCCTCCCGCCCAGCCGGACGGCTGTCAGGTACGCCAAGTTTCGTAATGTTGAAGGGGACTCCCCCATTGTGGGCGCAGCGGTATCTTTATCTCTCGGTTCTGATGATTCCTGCACAGAAGTAAGAATCGCCCTGAACGGTGCGGCTCCGACCCCCGTAAGGGCGAGGAAGGCCGAGGACATCCTCCGCGGCAAAGTCCTCAACGACCGTCTGATTGCAAAGGCAGCCGAGGCGATATCCGATGATCTTGACCCGATCCCCGATATTGTGGCCTCTGAAGCCTACAGAGAAAAGATCGCTCGTGTCCTCGTGAGGCGGATCACCAGAGAAGCCTTGGGGAGTTTGCAATAGACCTTTGTGATGGGAGGGCGCCTGGAAACCGGAGAAGGACGCCTTGAGCACGAATCAGGGAGTCTTCCCCCGTTCGTAGCCTGTTGTCCGTGGTTCCCCTGCTCAGAGACTCAAGTCGAGAGGGTTTAGCTCTTGGGGAAGGATCGGTGATGAAAAAAATCGTCAATCTGTGCATCAATGGTCAGTCTTATGAGGTTGCGGTCAAGCCGAAGACCACGCTGGTCGAGTTACTCCGGAACGAGATCGGCCTGACCGGAACCAAGCGGGCGTGCAACAGTGGTGCATGTGGTTCATGTACTGTCCTCTTGGATGGGCAGCCGGTCAACTCATGTTCGGTTCTTGCCGTTCAAGTCCAAGGGAAGCGTGTTGTGACGATCGAGGGGATTGCCGATGGCCCGAAACTGCATCCCATTCAGGAGGCTTTTTTGGATAATGGCGGGTTTCAGTGCGGCTTTTGCACCCCTGGGATGATTATAACGGCGAAGGCTCTGTTAAATGAAAACCCTCGACCCTCTCGGCAGGAGATCAGGGAAGGGATTGCAGGGAACCTGTGCCGATGCACTGGTTACGTGAGAATTGTCGATTCCATTGCGCTGGCCGCTCGGAGAATGGAGGAGGCCAGAAAGTGAGCGATTACTCCCATGTTGGGAAGGCTATTCGCCGTGTTGATGGGGTGGAAAAGGTCACGGGAGCAGCCAAGTATACGGTGGACATTCGGCTGCCTGGAATGCTATACGGAAAGCTTTTGAGAAGCCCCCACCCCCATGCGAGAGTTCTCAGGATCAAAACGGGCAGGGCGAGGAGGCTTCATGGGGTTCGTGGGATTATCACAGCGAAAGACACCAAGAAGATCCCGTACGGCAATTGGCGACGATATCCCAATCTCATGGACGAGTATCCGCTGACCCCGGACAAGGCCCGATTCATTGGGGACGAAATCGCTGCCGTGGCAGCCATCGATGAGGAGACTGCTGAAGAGGCCCTAAACCTCATCGATGTGGAGTATGAGATTCTTCCGGCGGTTTTTGACCCGGAAGAGGCGATGAGGGACGGCGCCCCCCAGATCCATGAGGGGCCAACCATCAAGAACAATGTGAGCGAAACGCGGCATATCGAATTCGGGGATGTCGATGAGGCCTTCAAGAGGTGTGACTATATTCGGGAAGATGCCTTCGAGCTTCATCCCGTCTCTCATGCGGCGATGGAACCCCATAATTCTGTGGCTAACTGTGACCTTCAGGGAAGGCTCACCATTTGGACAAGCACCCAGGTCCCTTACTGCATTCAGGTATTACTTGCCCAGACTCTCGGAATGAAAGAGGGCGATATTCGAGTGATTTTACCGCATGTCGGCGGTGCGTGGGGCGGCAAGATGGAACTTTTCAAGGATCAATACTGCGCGGCCCATCTTTCGATGGTCACGGGAAAGCCTGTGAAAATCGAATACACCCGGGAGGAAGAGTTCGCCTATACACGCCACCGGACGGCGATGAAGTACTTTCTGAAAACCGGTTTCAATGAGGACGGGACCTTGATGGCGAAAGAATGCAGGACAATTCTCGATGGCGGAGCGTACAATGCCATGGGCCCGACAGCCCTCTACCTGACCGGGTTTTTTCAGAACTTTCCTTACACGATTCCCAACTACCGGTACGATGGATACCACGTCTACACAAACAAGTCTCCTTCTTCGGCCATGAGGGGATTCGGTGGTCCTCAGGCAGAGTTTACCTGTGACTCCCAGATCGACATGATTGCTGAACAACTGGGGATGGATCCAGCAGAAATTCGGTTGAAGAATGGCATGGAACCCGGCCACGAGATTAAAGGATACTGCAAGGTGGCCAGTTGCGGATTCAAGGAATGCGTGGACCTGGCCATGGAGCGTACCAAGTGGAAGGAGAAACGTGGCAAGCTTCCGAAAGGACGTGGAATCGGCATGGGGTGCTACGGTTTTATGTCAGGGGGGGTCTTCAACTGGTTTAACACACCCTATGCTTTTTCAGCGGCCATGGTGCGTATCAACCAGGACGGGATGGCGGAGGTCTACGTCGGTTCTGCGGACATCGGACAGGGATCAGACACGGCCATGGCCCAGATTGCCGCTGAGGAACTCGGTGTTTCCCTCGACTATGTTCGAGTCATCTCCGGAGATACCTCGGTGTGCCCGCCCGATCTGGGGGCCTGGGGAAGTCGACAAACCCTAATGACTGGCAATGCGGTCAAAATGGCAGCCTCAGAGGCCAAACAGAAGCTTCTCGATGCGGCTGTTGGGATGATGGGTCCCAATATCGTGTATGCCCTTGACGCCAGAGACGGGAAGATTTTCCTGAGGGAGCGGCCGGATCGGTCAATCCCCTATGAAGACGTCGTGAAGGTGGCAGTCAGGGCAAACCACGGTCAGGCGATTGTTGGGCGGGGTCATTACACCCCTCACGGGAAAGGGATGGTATCGCCGGCCTTCGCCTTCGGTGCCCAAGTGGCCGAAGTCGAAGTCGATGAGGAGACTGGCAAGGTCTCACTGATTCAGGTGACGACGGCCCACGATTGTGGGCAGGTCATCAACAAACTCGGCGTGGAAGGCCAACTCGAGGGGGCCTTTGTTATGGGCCAAGGATACACGCTGTCGGAGCACCTTTTCACGGACGAAGGCAAGGTGCTGAATCCCTCTTTTGTCGATTACAAGTTGATGCGGGCTCCTGACGTGCCTGAGAACTTCAATTCTCTCCTTGTTGAAACCTATGAGCCGGAGGGACCTTTCGGCGCGAAGGAGGCGGGGGAGGGGCTCACCAATCCAAACGCCGGGTGCATTGCGAACGCGATTTATGATGCTGTGGGAGTGAGGATTTACGATCTTCCGATCACTCCCGAGAAAATCCTGAGGGCCCTGGAGGAACAGCAGAAGAAAGGCGGGAAGACACAAACCGAATGATTTGAGGTCCCCTAAAAGGTCGCTCCTCGCTTCCTAAAATCCTCTATCGATAGTTCTAAGGGATAAGGGTCTCTTCTGAATTTGTCGTCCTTTTGCTTTCTCCCTTTCACCCTTGTTCTCACAGCGCCCCTATCCAGCTCGCAAAGTCTTTTCTTACAGTCTTTCCGGACTACAGAGATTCTTGGCACGGGCAGCTGCGCGACCACATGCCCGGCAAACGAACTCGGCATCTTTTATGAGTTCCTTGTACTTGTCAAAATCCATTTCCAGGTTTAACAATAGGCAGAGATGATCCTCGTGACCCGGATGTGGCATCGACACGTCTTTCACTGATCGTTCTCCTTCCCCTCCCTCACAACAACACCGTGGGGGTCAATCTGGTTGCGGTTCAACAACGGTTGATGACTCCCAAAAATCACCGCACTGACAGGCTCGGCGCCGAGGTAGCCACGGTATGTTCTCGAGAAGCAGAGGTAGTAGTGCCGCCCTCGAAACAGGGAGCACTCACGACACAGTTCCTCCGAGAAAACGCAGCGCATTTTCTGCTTGGCCATATCGCATTCCTTGCACGACGTTTGCACCAGCTGACGGGCCCCAGTGATCAGTCGTCAGTCCTTTCTTTTCGCTTCCCCTGCCCCTTGATCGCTGGGAACAGCTGCAAACCTAGCATAAACGACTGGGGAGATCAACGACCACCGAGCAGGAGTTTCCGCAGTTTGATGCACAGAGGCCTTATCACGCTCTGATCCGGGTCTTTCGGCAGAGTTCCCTAGGTCGTCAAAACCCCTCCAGACGTGATTTTAAAGATGAGGGGGAGAATCACGGCGGCGATAATCACCACAAACAGGGCAAGGATGGCCAAAATAGGAAGCAAGACAGCAAGAGCGGCCTTTCCCGTTGTTGTGCGATGGGCCTCCCGTGTCCCCAGGATCCAGATTACCAGAGAGTATACAGAGCCGATGAGCCCACCGAGGAATGGAACCACGGCGAATACCTCTGTGCTCATCGCATAAGCGACAACTCTGAAGGTCGCCTCGAACCCTTCCTGGTTACCCCTCACGATCATCAAGCAGACATGGAGAATCCCGCTAATGATAAAGACCCCGATGATCGTGATAATGGGGAGTCCGATGGCCGAGCCAATCATCATGGGTGCCTGAAGGTTGCCAAAATCCTGGGACTCAAAAATCCCGCCGAGAAAGTAAATCATCAGAAACTGATAGAGGAGGCCAACCATCCCTCCGAACACACCCATAACGAGGGCAAATACCATGGGACGAATCAGTCCTTTATCGACGGGCATTCGAGCAAAAAACTGGGAGGGATGAGATAGGACCTCCCAAATGGTTCCAAAAAAAGCCCTGAGGAACCCGACGTTTTCCATATCTTCCCAGAGACAGTGGGAGTCTGGTGGGCCCGCCTCTCTCTCTGGCGAGATCGTCTTTTGGGCGGATATCTTCTGTGCCGCAGGTAAAGCTTCCTCGTGTTCAGGAAAAACGCGTTCTATCCTAGCTCTCGCACTGATTTCTTCCAGGCGGTGCAGAAGCGCATTCGCTCTTTCGAGAGAGAGCCCTTTCTTAACGACCACAGGGGTTTTGTGAAGAAGTGTCTCGGCCTGTTGGGCTGTTAATTTGAAGCGTTCCTGAAGTCCTCTGAGCAGTTGGTCACGCGAAGGCTCACTCACCGGACCCAAAAGCACGATGCGGAAGCTCGGTTCACCGAAAGTCGATCTCTCCAATTTGGTTTCCTCTCATGGTTAAGTTCCTTTTCTAATAATACAAAACCGCCGGTTTGACAACTTTTTTCCTGGAGCCCCTCTGAATTCCGACGCGCGTCTTATTCTCACACCCGCTTTGCAGGGAAGTCGAGACCGGCTGCCCTCATGCGCCATGAGGGGAATCTCATATGCAAACGACCGGCGACCGATGATGGCAATGCAGGCCATCGGTGAGTTAAACTGTAAAGTGCCAGGTGAAACGTGGCTTCTTTGATGCCCGTCTAAGGGGGAGATCATAATGAGTCGCTTCTTCTTTCTACTCGTGAAACTGACGCTTGTATTCTCTGTTCTCGCAGGGTGCTCCTTGCCTCCTCGGCTCACTGGTAAACCGGGATGGTTCGCCGAACTGGAGAAGAGACATGGCAGACTGATGCCTGGACAGATTGTGGAGTTGCAGAGTGGGAGGCTGGTCAGGATTGAGGAGCTCCTCGATCAATTGGATGGCCGAAGAATTGTCTATGTCGGAGAAACCCACAATGCCATGGACCATCACGATGTTCAGTTGGAAATCCTTGAGAATCTCTACGCACGAGATCCCCGATTGGTTATCGGAATGGAGATGTTTGAGAGGACCTTTCAGGGGGTCCTCGACCGGTGGACAAGTGGGACGATAGACCGGGAAACACTTCTGAGAGAATCGGAATGGTACTCCCGGTGGAAGTTTGATTTTTTCTACTACGAGAGAATTCTTAACTTTGCACGACAGAACCAAATCAAGGTCCTCGCATTGAATGCTCCTCGGGAACTCGTGGAGAAGGTTGGAGACTTCGGGATAAAGGCATTATCTCTCCGTGAAAAGACCATGATCGCTTCAATTGATAAATCGGACGCCCGCCACAGAGAGTACGTCAGGGAGGTCTTCAAGACTCACCAGAAAACCCCAGGTAAGACCTTCGAAAACTTCTATGAGGCCCAGTGTGTCTGGGACGATACGATGGCAGAGACGATTTCTGACTTCATGACGAGCAAAGCCGGGGAGGGCAAAAGAGTTATCGTTTTTTCCGGGGCCGGACATATCGTCTATAAGTTTGGAATTCCGGAAAGAGCCCATGGGCGGACCAACCTTCCCTATGCCACTGTTCTTCCCTCGAGTCTGAAACAGATTCGTGGAAGGTCCCATGAGGATGAGAGGCTGCCTCACACAGCCATCGCAGATTTCCTCTGGATCACAGAAGATTTGGTTCGTGAGAAGGTTCGCCTGGGAGTCATTGCAGAGAATAGCCTGGCCCATGAAAAGGGAGTGGTCATTCGGCGTGTGACCAAAGGCTCTTCCGCTGAAAAGGCGGGAATCCAACCCGGTGACACGATTCTTTCCATCGACGGGGCGAGGATCGATGATATGGTGGACCTCCGGCTTGTCTTAGCCGACAAAGAGCCGGGATCCACGAGCCAGGTTGTTTTCCGCAGAGGCGACCAAAAAGAAGAGGCGGTCGTGAGTTTTCTCAAGAAGAGTCTCCACTGATACGGACGCATCAAATGTCTTCACATTGGCTTTTCAGGACAATGGCCTACCATTCTCTCTCGCCCGCTCCCCTTCGGCTTTGCTCAGGACAGTCCCTTGGGCCCTGCTCAGGGTCGCTCGAGCCACAGAGTTCGCAAGAGATGATTTTGAATCTGGCCTGATTTTTTGAGAGGAAAAATCAAGCCACCCACTGAGCCCCTTCGGGGTTATGCAATAGCGATTTCACAACAAATCGCGTGGGGGGACCCAATCAATTAATAGATGCCAAGCGTTGACGCGCTTGACCTGAATCGCCCTCTCAGCGATTCAGGTCGAAACTCAGAGATCTCAGTGTGCTCTGCGAGAGATGGAAACTGACTTCATGCGTTTGCTTTACTTCCACGGCCTTAATGAGCAGACAAAGGTCTGCTTTGCTCCCGTACAAGTCCCATCCGATCCTTGACCTCTGCCATCACCGCCGAGACGATCCCCCGACATCGATCGGCGCCTTCGGCGAGCACTTCCTTGACATAACCGATGTCACGTTGAAGCTTGGCCGCCCTTTCCTGGATGGGTCTCAAATGGGTGATCATGTTCTTCCAGAGGATTTTTTTGCAGTCGATACAACCAATCGTGGCGGTTCGACAGTCGTGAGCAATCTGCTTAATCTCCTGAGGACTCGAAAATGCCTTATGGAGGTTATAAATGTTACACTTTCTGGGATTTCCCGGGTCGTACCTTCTCACCCGATTGACATCGGTGACCGCCGTTCGGAGCTTCTCCCAGATTGTCTCAGGAGACTCGAGCACGCCGATATAGTTGTCCATGCTCTTGGACATTTTGCTCTTTCCATCCAGGCCGAGTATCTTCGGAGCCTTCGATTCGAGCACAGCTGGCTCAGGAAAGACTTGCCCAAATCGGGAATTGAACTTTCGCGCAATCTCACGGGTCAACTCGACGTGCTGATATTGGTCCTTGCCCACGGGTACATACCCTGCCTTGTAGATCAGAATGTCTGCCGCCTGGAGTACGGGATAATCCAGCAGCCCCATATTGATGTTCTTGCGATGTTGCTTTGCCTTCTCTTTAAATTGAGTCATCCGCTCCAGATCTCCGATAGACGTCAGGCAGTTAAAGATCCAGGTCAGTTCCGTGTGTTCTGGGACGTGTGATTGAACGAATAGGATACATCTGTCTGGAGTCAGGCCGCAGGCAATGCAGACCAGGGCCGTATCGAGAATCTTCTGCTGCATCAAAGAGGGCTCGTATTCTATCGTGACGGCGTGGTAGTCCACGATGCAGTAGATGCAGTCATACGTTTCAGTGAGTTTCACCCAGTTCTGGATGGCTCCAAGATAGTTTCCGATATGGACTTCACCTGTTGGTTGAATCCCACTGAAAATCCTCTTCATTTTCTCCTCCATCCCATGATGATTTGATTCCAGAAAATGAGAACGAGACTCGCCCGAATTTCATAAAAAAAGGCCATGGACGTTGCCCATGGCCGCTCCTTGATCCCTATTCCGTTCTCTTCCGTCCAGGAGGACCTGGGCCAGAACCCATGGTTCGGACAAACCACCACCAGCGAATCGAATTTCTCATAATGAGACCAGTCAATATTGAAAAGAATAAATGAATCTATCTGTTATCAGCTCAAATGTCAATCCAAGGGAGACTGAGGAGTTCTCCCATCTTTGAGGGACCTTCTTGGCTCTGAGCGACGTAGCGGAAGCGGTGGGGACCCTTCGAGGATGAGCAGGAAGGGGAAAGCCGCGCCTTTAGAGCGCGGAAGGGGCAGAAATTCCCCGCCGGCGAATCCCGATAAGGGTCACCGCGTGAGCTTGGGAGCGAAGAGGCGAGAAGGTTCCACTTGGGAACTCCCCAAATATTAAAAGAGATCTGTAGCTTATGAAACATATCCCTTCGGAAATGGGGGAACTCCTAAAGGGAGACTCAGGATCCCGGGCTTTCGATCCCTCTGAGTGCTAGCGGTCGATATCCTTTTGGGAGAGGAGAAAGGGGATTCGGGCGATTCCCGAATTTACTCAAGGACGTGCAGAGATTATGAAAGCGAAGCCTCTTCAATCGCTTCCCACAGAATTGAGAGTCCCATCTCCGCCTCATCACGACTGAGGACGAGTGGTGGGCATAGACGAATGCTGCTGGAGCCGCACTCAAGGAGCAGCAGCCCTTTGTGATAGGCCTTCTTGATGACTTCATTTCGCCGTTCAGTGTCGAAGGCTTTCGTTCTTTTATCCTTTACGATTTCCACACCAATCATCAGGCCCTTTCCCCGGACATCCCCGACGATGCCGTAATGGTCTTTGGACCGCTCCAACTGATCGAGAATCCAAGTGCCTACCTGCGCGGCGTTGGCAATGAGACCGTTTTCGAGGAGGTCAATCGTCTCGAGAGCGGCCACGCAGGAGAGAGGGTTCCCTCCAAACGTCGTTCCATGGGCACCTGGCTCCCAAGTTAAGGCATCATCTCTGGCGATCATGAGGCCTAGGGGCAACCCAGAAGCAATCCCCTTCGCCAGACAGATGATGTCCGGTTCGATTTGCCAGTGTTCGACGGCAAAGAACTTGCCCGTTCGGCCTGCTCCTGACTGAATTTCGTCTGCAATCAGGAGGATCTCAAACTCCCGCGTGAGTTCCCTGAGGGCCGGCAAGAACTCAGGAGGAGGCACGATATAGCCCCCCTCGCCCTGGATGGGTTCGACAACAACCGCGGCAACCTCTTCTGGTGCGATGATCTTCTGAAAAATGACTTCTCGAATGTAAGTGACACAGTAGAGCCCGCATTCTCCAGGCTCCAGATGGAAGGCACATCGATAACAGTAGGGGTAGTGAGTAAAGTGAACTCCGGGAAGGGTCGGTCCCATGAATTTTCGATGCGTGACTTTGCTGGTGCTCAGTGACATGGCTCCAAGGGTTCTTCCGTGGAAGGAGCCGACAAAACAGATGAGTCCAGGCCTCCTTGTCCTGTGTCTGGCTGCTTTGATCGCCGCTTCGATGGACTCCGTTCCAGAGTTGGCAAGAAAGACCCTCTTGGGAGTTTCACCAGGAGCGATGGCTGAAATCTTCTCAGCGAGACGAATCTCGGTATCAAAAAAGAAGGTGGGTCCAACGTGCAGAAACTTCTTCAATTGTGCCTCGACTGCCTGGACGACCCTGGGATGGCACGAGCCGGTGCTCAGGACAGCGATTCCTCCCATGAAATCCAGAAACTGATTGCCATCTACATCTTGGACAAAGGCCCCCTCGGCCGTCTCTGCCACAAAGTCGAACGTGAATGGACCCTGTGGATATCGGTATTGTTTGTTTTGTTTCAGAAGGTCTTTCGCCCGAGGCCCTGGAAGCTCCGTTCTTATCGAGACCTTTCTCTCCATGATTCATCCTCTTATCGGAGTTACCCAATCAGAAAAGTTCAACCAGTATACGCCTGTTGGTGGAGATTTGCCAGGGAATTGATCTTAGTACTCCGATTCATAGACACAGTGACGTATTCTTTCTGGAATGTCTCACCACAGAGGCACCGAGGACACAGAGGGGTTTTTGTTTTTTGCCCATGGGGAGACGACGATGGGCAAAAAACACTGTCCTCCACAGCGAGGATAGGGGCAACATGGTTGGCCGCGGCCCAAGAAATGGTATACCCCTTGCTCGATAGTGCTGATGGCTTTCGTTTGCCATCCTCTCCCGGCAAACGAAAAAGCAACCTCATCTCCCTGTGCTCTGTGGCTCTGTGGTAAACACAAGTTTTTGCCGCTGATCCATTCATGAAAGGCCAGGAATCAAGTCACCGTCACGATGAAGCCATGGACTTTGTTTTGATATGATTAAGATAAGCGCCCGAGTCCCTTTTCTTTAGAATTATGAGCAAAGAGCGCTTAATGGAGTGCTCAAAGGGATTGGGGCCGCTCGTGTCGAGGACCCATCGGAAAGGTGGGGAAGGTACAAAACAACTCTCATGAAAACGGTGGCTATCTGTTATAATACGGGGCCTTTTTATTACCGAGCAGAAGACCGCAAGGTCGCACGGCACGATCTCCCGAATTGCCCCACAGGGAAATAAGATGAATTCTGCGATATCGCACTTTGTTTCCCTATTGTCCGTATCACTCCCATTTCGAGAGGTGTTCAATCCATGGGCCGATGTGGATAGAGATCATGACATTGGCTACTCTTCTCCAGGAATCCGTAAGGAGCATCTCAGCCACTATCTTGAAGTCAGGGTGGGCACAGCAAAGGTCCTTTTGATCGGGGAGGCGGTGGGATATCAGGGGGGGCATTTCAGTGGGATTGCCATGACCTCTGAGCGAATCCTTCTGGGATTCCACAGGGTGAGGGGAATCCATCCTGAAGACGTTCTGCCGGACTTTAAGCCCCGGCGAACGAGCAAGCCCGAGATTATGCCACGCGGCTTTGCGGAACCAACGGCGACGATCGTTTGGGGGGCCATTCTCAGTGCTGGTTTGAGATCCACCGAATTCGCTCTTTGGAACGCATTCGCGTGGCATCCGTTCAATGGGAAAAAGGGAATTCTGAGCAATCGGAGGCCGCAAACCGAAGAGATAATCTACAGTCGAAATGCCCTGATAAGCTTCCTCGAACTCTTTCCAGGTGCCGTAATCATTGGGGTGGGAAAAACATCGGCGGACTGTTTGAATTCCCTTGAGTTAGATTTCCATGGAGTTCGGCATCCTGCCCAGGGTGGGGCCCGGGAGTTCAGAAGTCAATTATTTGAGATTCTGGAGAAAAGAATAAGTCGCTGGAGATAGAGACAGAGAGGATGTCCGATTCCAAAAAGGCCTTACGGGAGAAAATCTGGAGCACAATGACAGCGAAAAGGGTCGCCCGTTATCCTGGAGCTCATGGACGTATTCCAAACTTCGTGGGGACACAAACCGCAGCACGACATCTGGCAGCGCTCCAGGTTTGGCAGCAGGCGAGGACTATCAAATGCAATCCCGATTCGCCGCAGCGGGATATTCGTTACATGGGGCTGAAGGCTGGCAAGGTCACGTATATGGCTGTACCCCGGCTGCGGGATCGGAAGCCATTCATCGAACTCGATCCGACCCGGCTCCAGAGAGAGGCGCTTTGGGAGGCCAGCAGTATTCGCGGAGCTTTTGCACTGGGAAGACCCGTCACCCTAGGAGAGATGTCTACCATCGATCTGATTGTTGCTGGTTCTGTGGCGGTCTCCCGAGATGGGGCTCGTCTCGGGAAGGGGGGTGGTTATTCGGACCTTGAATACGCCCTTACCCGAGAGGCTCAACTGATAGGAGAAACCACACCGATCGTAACGACGGTCCATCATCTTCAGGTCGTACCGGACGGTGAAATCGAAATGACTGCTCACGACATCGCGGTCACCTGGTTTGCAACGCCTGAGGAGATCGTTCAGACAAAATGCCGGTACCGGCAACCGCTCGGGATTTTGTGGACTGACCTGGGTGAGAAACTGGGCGAAATCCCAGTTCTCCAAGATTTTGTCGAACGCCATAGGTAGTTCTCTCAACAGCGCACTGACCTCGTAGGTGAGTTGTTTTGACGGCACGATCTTTGGAGCGTATAGTTAGAGTTGGCTCAATTCGGTACAGTAGAGACTGCCAGCGATAAAGGCTCTGAGGCTAAAGCGGTTTTGAGTGAGTCGGCCAACCCGATGCGCTGGCCGGCGCATCCCTCCGAGTGCCAATCAAGCACTGGCAAAATTGCAGCAAATATGAAATGCCGGGAGGACTGGTTCGATGAAAATCATTCGACATCGTCTTCACAAAGATGATGGTAAGCCATATCCGTTTGTCCCGAGTCCTAACAAGGGGGGCAAAGCCGAGCCCAAATACCTTGTCATGCATTACACCGCGACTCCAGACTTAGAAGTCGCCATAAGGTCGCTCATCAACCCAAAGAGGAAGGCTTCTGCTCATCTCGTCATCGGGCGAGATGGAAGCATCACACAGCTTGTGCCTTTCGATCGAGTCGCGTGGCATGCGGGTGCCAGCTCGTGGGATGGTCTAAAGGGGCTGAACCAATACTCTCTGGGAATCGAACTGGAGAACGCGGGGAAGCTACAACGGCAAGGTGAAAAATGGCGGGCCTGGTTTGGAGGCGTATACGATCGTGATGACGTGATTGAAGCGATACATAGAAATGAAACAAACCCGGCAGGTTGGCACATTTTTACCCGAGAACAAATTGAAGCTGCATTGGAACTGTCTATTGTGCTTGTGGAACATTACAGTCTACTGGACTTGGTGGGCCATGACGATATATCACCTGGACGCAAGATAGACCCTGGCCCAGCGTTTTCCTTGAGCGGATTTCGGTCGAACGTCTTGGGTCTTGCAGCAGATGGAGCTTCACAGTATGAAACGATGACGAATTTGAACATCCGAACGGGTCCGGGGACCCATTATGAGAAGATCATAGATAATCCACTTCCTTCTGGGACCCGTGTCGAACTATTGGATCATCAGGGGAGTTGGCGGAGGGTTGACGTGTTGGACACGGTGGATGGTGACATGGACCTTCAAGGATGGGTTCATGGGCGCTATCTGAGGCGGGTTGTTTAGGAGGATTCTGAAGAAGGGAGCGTTACTGCTCAAAAGCTTTTTCTCGTCATGTCAGTTGTTCGTTGTCAGTCGTCCGTCACAGGGGAACATTCAAAGCAGTCTGTTGGAAAGTTTAACTGCTGGCTGCTGGAAAATGGCCGGGGAGTGAACACCACGAAGTTTCTCGGGTAACCCATCTTGGCGACTGGAGGGTCCTTGAAGGGGCGAGCTCCTACTGTCTGATCCGTCGAAGGTGGAGGTTTTGGGAGGTCGAACGCAGGGGGCCCCCCGAGAACGGGTCAGAAACTCCGTTCAGGGAGCGGAATGGGTATTTTTCAGTGCCAACGAACTAGGCTGAAGGTTAGCGAAATGCCAAGGATTATCAGTATCCATGAATACATCCTTAAACCTGGGGTGGACGAAAGGGACTTTGAGCGGGCCATCCTGGAGGCCGAGGATCGTGGGCTGCTCCGGCTGCCCGGGCTCATGGAACATCACTTCGTCAAGGGAATCAGAGGGTCTCGCAGGGGCTGTTATGCAGCCGTCTGGGTCTATGAAAGTCGGGAGGCTTGGGAAAAGCTCTGGGGAAAACCGGATCATCCAACAACAATGGAGAACTATCCGGCGAATTGGAAGGTGTGGGAGGATCGGGTCTTGGCGCCCTTTCTCAGTCAAGATCCGGATCGGATCGATTTCACGGCTTACCAAGAAATCGAATGATCCATCCCTTTTACCATTTGACCCAAATGCCTAGCGGTGGGGGTGTCTTGTCATACAAGGCCCCTCGGATTTTTCCGTGTATGAAAACGAAGCGGCCGGGGTCGTCGAAGGGAGCTACAACCCAAAGATCTCATCAAAGAACGCCTTCATATCCGCCCAAGAGCGTTCATCCGCAGATTTACTGTACTTCAAGGCATCCATACCGACCTGGTCGGCATCGGGGTTCGTGAAACTATGTCTGGCCCCCCCATAGATGATCATCCGCCAATCGACCCCTGATTTTTCCATGGCAGAGATGTAATTCTCAATCGCACCCGCTTTGACCAATGGATCAGAGCCACCGTGGCAGATCATGACCTTTGCCTTCACTTGTCTCGCTTGCTCTTCTGCGCTGGGCACTAAGGATCCGTGAAAACTCACGACCCCCTTGATATCTGCGCCCGTGTAAGCCAGTTGTTGAACTGTTGCCCCACCAAAACAGTACCCGATCGCCGCAATACGGGTAGTGTCCGTTCTCGCCTCGCTTTTCAGGACCTCAAGCCCAGCCAGTGCACGTCCCTGCCACTGGCGGATATTGCTCGTGATCTGTTTCATCCATTCGGCGGCCTGATCGGGATGTGTGGTCACCTTTTCATCCCCATACATATCTAATCCGAACGCTACATAGCCCATCTCTGCCAACTGTCGGACCCGTTTGCGAGCATAATCGTTCAAGCCCCACCATTCGTGAACCACTAGGATGGCAGGTCGCTTGCCTTCAACAGAATCGTCATAAGCGAGATATCCCTGCAAGGCCACCCCTTCGTGTTGGTAAGGTACCACCTTTGTCACAACCTTCGCCTGTACTGTCGTTCCCAGCACCAATACGATAGAAACAATCAGCATCCATCGTGTTTTCATGACTAACCTCCCTTCGGCCGGGTGATTCGCCTTCGGTTTGTCAGGAATCCGTCCCTGCTGCATTGATCTATTTACCTGATTATAACCTCGGCGGGTGCCTCGCTGTCCAGAGTTCGCGAACGGGATCGGACAAGGGGAAAAAGGCGAAGCGCGGATGGAAGCATACGGAGATGCATTTTCGGGAAATAGGCAAGATTGTGAAAAGACTGCGAATGGGTCGAGTATTGCCCCGTATGGAGAGTCGAGAGAATGAGTCGTCCGAGCAGCGGTGATATGGAGTGTATTCGGTCCCCGGATGAGGTGCGACGATGTCTTTATCGACCGACAAGTCTCTTCACGTACCTCGATTTCACGTCGACTGAGGAGAGGTATTTCTTGACCAGTGGAAGGCTATTGATGGCATTCACCATGCCTCTGAGGGCGGCATAGGGGAGGCTGGTGAAGTCGTCGAAAATGTGATTGCCCAACTTGCCCTGTTCGAGGAGCATCATGAGATGCTTCTCCATGGAGGATTCGGGCGTGATAATTCTCTCGTCTCTCTTCTCCATCGTGATCGCCGATTTCTTGCGGAGGGTGGCACAGACACCGCACCCCAGACAGAGCTCTTCGTCCACCAGAGCGCGATCTTCCCCGTTTTTTGGAACCATCGATATCAGGTCCACCTGGCAATGCTTCGCGCAGCGCCCACATCCCTCGCACTTCTCATGATCGACCTGGGCGATATAGGCCGAAGTGGCAACGGCGTGGGTCATCTGGAATTTTTTGAAAGCCCCGAGCATTCCACAGCAGCAGCCGCAGCAGCTGCAGATGAAAGTAGGTCTTCTTCTCACATTGTCGGCAACGTAAACGAGCCCCTCCTCCTTGGTTCGCTCAAAGATATCAGGGCCTCCTCTTTTGAAATCTCCCTCATAAATCCACGCCTGACGACGAAATTCGCTCCGCCATTGAGAGACGTACACACATCCATCGGGTATTTGCAAGGATCTCCCTGATGTTCTCTGATGTGCTTGCAGTAGTAGAGGCCGACGGCGATTTTCTTTGCCTCTCTGATGAGTCCCGATGCAATCTCATGGGTCAATATTTGGGAACGGTCTTCCTCGGAAAGAGAATCTTCATGGACAAGAGCGCGGCCAGGAGCGGTTTGTCCAGCAAAGATTCCGGGAACAACATCTCGGTTTTCGTGGGCATAATTCCACATGAGATGGGCCAGTTTCTTCTGAGGAATATCATCTCTGACTCTCATAAAGGTAAACTCGAAAAAGCCCAACAATGTGGGGGAAAGCATGTAGTAGGTTTTTCCCCTCCTCTCGAAATCCATGACGAGTCCCTTGTCAGCCATGCTCTCCAGGAGGGGACGGAGCTCATTCTCTCCTTTTTGCGTCAGCCGAGAGAGCTTTCTGATGTCGGAAAACCGAATCGGCATCCTTGAGGCGATAGACGCTTCTTCTTCAGAGAAGAGAATCCGAAGTATTTTATAAAGCTCCTTGGCGGGTGGAGCGCCTATAGGATATCGGTCGAGACGCCTCTGCAGCTTTCCGTAAACCCCTAAGTCTCGGCCCAAATGCCCCATCTCTCAACCTCCCTTTCCGAACTCACGGAGCCGTGAAGCATGGTAGACTCTATTATGGGGAAATCGGTTTGTCAATGTTCAAGCTCTGTGAATAGAAAGGCAAGGATAGAGAGGCACGCGATTGGCACAGAATTTGAGAAAAAGAGCAATTCGAGGCACAGTCAAACAACCGTCAACTCCGTCTCAGCGAGCCAGAAACAGCCGAAATGGCATGGTCCTTTTTCTTGAAAACCGGGAGGTGAAGGTTTATACTAATAGCAATATTCAGGAGATAGAGACGGCCATGAGGGATGATCGAATCGAAACTGCAAAGATTCCTGACCAGAAGGAACTGGAAAAGGAGTTGAATGATTATCTGGGAAAGAAGTACGGTGATCGGGTTAAGCTCGTGGTGCCCATGCTTTTTCCCAAACCCGACAGAGACCGGGGAGGTAAGGACGGCGGTGACAAAGCAGAAAAGGAGTCTCTGCAGATCAATTTTGATCTAAAACCCGAAGAACTTGAGGCGTATTTGGATGAATTTGTCATCAAACAGGACGAGGCCAAGGAGATTCTCGCGACAAAAATCTGCACCCATTTTAACCGGACCAAGGCGGAAAAGAATTCGCCCCGAGTTGGTCGAAAAGAGGTCGGGCGAATCAAAAACAACATTCTCATGATCGGACCCACAGGGGTCGGCAAGACATACCTGATCAAATTAATCGCCAATAAGATCGGCGTTCCCTTTGTCAAAGGAGATGCAACGAAATTCAGCGAGACCGGTTACGTCGGTGGGGACGTGGAGGATCTCATTCGTGACTTGGTTCACGAGGCAGACGGAGATATCAAGCTCGCTGAGAACGGAATCGTGTACCTCGATGAGATCGATAAAATTGCCTCATCCAATAACCTTGTCGGCCCGGATGTGTCTCGGACCGGGGTCCAGCGGGCACTGCTCAAGCCCATGGAAGAAACAGAAATTGACCTGAGAGTTCCACATGATCCGGTTTCGCAACTCGAAGCCATCGAGCAATACCGAAAGACAGGGAAGCATCAGAAAAAGACAATCAATACCCGAAACATCCTGTTTATCATGAGCGGGGGCTTTGGAGGTCTGGAGGACAACGTCAAGAAGCGGTTGAACCGGGAAGGGATTGGGTTTGGTGCTGATGTCAAGTCCAAAGACGAGAAGGCCGCCTATCTGAAGGAGGTGAAGGCCGAAGACCTCATTGAGTATGGGTTTGAGTCTGAGTTTGTTGGACGACTTCCGGTGACCGTGGTCTTTGATCGACTGGAGGTAGAGGACCTCTATCACATCTTGAAGAATCCGAATAACCCGATCATTATCGGGAAAAAACGTGATTTCAAAGCCTATGGAATTGAAGTGCTTTTCGAGGATAAGAGCCTCTATCGACTCGCAGAGAAGGCTTTTGAAGAGAAGACCGGAGCTCGCGGCTTGGTGAGTGCTGTGGAAAGGGTCCTTCTCAAATTTGAGAAGAGACTTCCGTCCACGAATACGACCCGCCTCGTCGTCACAGAGGCGATGGTAGGCGACCCGCAGGGCGAATTGCAACATCTCCTTGCCAGTGACAATGAAGCGGAGACGAAACGGCTCTATGAGCAGGTTGCCGGAGAGGAGAAGGACGTTATCAAGGAAATGATTCGGAAGCGGCGGAAGGATTTCTTGACGCGCTACGGCGTTGTTTTTGGGGATAATCGCATCGATCTGATTGCCAGTCAGGTGATCCACAAAGCCCTGGACATTCAATCCGTATATGAGGAAGCCGTCGGAATTGCCAATCAGGTCAATGACTATGAGCGGGAGTTCAGCGAGAAACACAACATCCAGATTGAATTCGATGAGGGGGCGGTCGATAGAATCACTGAGCTCGTCATGGAGGAGTCGGCTGGGGTCTCGGCCATCTGGGAGCGGTTTTCGCAGAATTATGACCATGGTCTGAAACTGATCCGAGACAAGACCGGCATGAAGGAATTTGTGATCACTCGGGAGGCTGTGGATGAACCGGAAGGTTTCCTGAACCGGCTGATCCAGGAGACGTACAAGTCCTCGGGGGACTGAGGGAATGCCTGCCTAGATATATAATTTCCAGAAACCTGTTTTACTCCCGCCCACGCAAAGGGCTGAGAGGATTGGAGCCTGTTGTACTCCACGGATAGATGGTCGTAGGAGACCGAGATCATGGGTCGAGGCGATTACTACGAGGTCTTGGGTGTCGGCCGAAAGGCCACAGAGGACGAGATAAAGAAGGCTTATAGGAAGCTTGCCCTCAAATACCATCCTGACCGGAACAAAGGGAACAAGGAAGCTGAAGAGCGGTTCAAGGAGATCAATGAGGCTTATGCCGTCCTGAGCGACAAGGAAAAGCGGCGGCAGTATGACACCTTCGGAGCCGAGGCTTTTCATCAGCGTTTCTCCCAGGAAGATATCATCCGTAACGCCAACTTCGGGGACATCTTTCGAGATCTGGGTTTCTCCGATGATATATTCACCACCCTTTTCGGCGGTGGCTTCAGGCGGGGGAGTCGGAAAGGCGACTTTGCCGGTGGGGATTTTGGCTTTGGCCAGTTTTTTAGGCAAGGCCGGACAGGACAAGAGGCGCATACGCCCCGGAAGGGAGCTGACCTCGTGACCGACCTTTACATCTCTCTCGAGGAGGCGGCTAAAGGGGGTGAAAGGCGGCTAAGTATCAAGGGAAGGGGCTCCAGCGGGGAGATGAGTGTGAAGATTCCCGCGGGTATTCGTTCCGGTCAAAAGCTACGCCTTGCGGGAAAGGGCCAGCCCGGCCCACGGGGTGGGCAACCGGGAGACCTGTTCATCCAGATCCGCGTATCTGATCACCCGGTCTTCAAACGCGAAGAGGATAATATTATTGTGGAGAAAGCGATCAGTTTCTCGCAGGCTGTCATGGGAACGACCATCGAAGTCCAGACGTTGGATGGAACTCGCCGAGTGAAAGTCCCACCTGGGACCCAGGGTCAGACTCGCCTCCGCCTCAAGGGGCAGGGGATCCCTCATATGAAAGGAGGGGGCAAGGGGGATTTCTACGTCAAGGTGATCGTCAGCGTCCCCAAGCGTCTGACCGATAGACAGAGAGAACTGATTCAAAAGCTTGCCAAGGAGGGACTGTAGCCCCTGAATGGCATAACGGGAGAGTGGATAGACCAAGGGGAGTTGATGGAAAGCGCAAAAGAGTGAAGGCCCGCAAGGGCCTTTTTCTTTTTATGCAGGATTGTCGGGATGGACGAACCACTCGATTTCCGCATGGTGAGGAGGAAACGTCTTTGTGATACAATGGGGTGCAGACTCCCTAAAGAGGATAACTTGTATGGCAAAAAAGTCCGAATTCCGGGAACTCCCATTGGATCAGCTGCGCTGGCGATGTGATCCAGAAAGACTTGGGTTTGAGAGCACAAAGGAAATTGAGGCCTGTCAGGAGATCATTGGCCAACCAAGGGCGACAGAGGCTATCCGTGTAGGTTTGGAAATCGGCGGCTTCGGTTACAACATCTTTGTGACTGGCCTGGTTGGAACGGGGCGAAACACGACGATCAAAAGACTACTCCAGGAGATCGACACGACCGGTCGCATTCCTGAGGATCTCTGTTACGTGAACAACTTTAGGAATCCGGACATGCCGAGAGCGATCGCGCTTTCTGCCGGCCAGGGGAATGCCCTGAAGAGGGACTTGGAGAACCTGATCGAGAGTCTCAAGCGAAATATCCCTCTGATATTTGAAAGTGAGATGTACCAGAAGAAGAGGAAAGCGGCGTTGAAACGACTGCGGGCAACCCAGGTGAATCTATGGCGCCAGTTCGAGAAAGAGGTTAAAGCCTCGGGGTTCTCTCTTGTCCAGTTCAAGATGGGACCTTACTCACGGCCTGGGATTCTTCCACTCGTAGACGGAAAGCCTATAGACCTGAGTGAGTTAGAAGCCAGGAGGGACGCCAAGAAGCTTGGGGACGAAGACCTCGAAAAGGTGAAACGGAGGCACAAGGAACTGACAGAAATGCTCGAGAAGCTCCTCAAGGAGGCTCGAAAAAATGAGAGAGAGATCGAACAGGCCGTCAGTAATCTAAACCGGGAGGCAGTTCTGCCGCTCGTGAGGGAGATGATCTCTGACATCAGGGAGAAGTACGACCATCCCGAAATCCGGAAATACCTCGATGAGGTGCAGGATGCAATCTTACTAAATCTCGGTAGATTTCAGGAAGTGGAAGAGAAGAAAACAGAAGATTTGAGGCTCCTGCCAGGCTCCTCTGCGGACCCATTTCTTGAATTTCGGGTGAATGTTCTGGTGGACAATGCCGAGACTCAGGGGGCGCCCATTGTCATTGAGAACTTCCCGACTTATCGGAATCTGTTCGGCACCCTCGAGCGAGTGGTGGGACCTTCGGGGCTGTGGAGAACTGACTTCACGAGGATTAAGGCCGGCTCACTCGTTCGGGCTAATGGTGGATATCTTATTCTCAACGCCCTTGACGCGCTCATCGAGCCTGGGGTCTGGACTACGCTAAAGCGTACCCTGAAGACTGGTGTGATTGAGATCCAGACCTACGATCCGCTCTACCTCATCGGCGGCACAGCGCTGAAACCAGAGCCCATCGACCTCAAATCAAAAATCATCATGATCGGTGACGACCGGCTCTATCATCTCCTCTACCGAGTTGATGAGGATTTCAAAAAGATATTCAAGATCAAAGCCGATTTCGACCCAGTGATGGACAAAGTGGACGAGACCATGCGGCAGTATGCCTCATTTGTCTGCAAGATCTGTCAGGAAGAGAAGTTAAGGTCCTTCCACAAGACGGGAGTCGCTGCGATTGTCGAACACGCCGTTCGGCTGGCGGGTAAGAAGGATAAGATATCGACTCGTTTTCATTTGATCTCGGATATCATGCGGGAGGCCAACTACTGGGCGGCAAAAGCCCAAAGTGAAACGGTTCACGGCGAGCATGTGGATCTGGCCATTGAGAAGCGTATCTACCGGGTCAATATGTTGGAGGAGAAGATCCGGGAGATGATCACAGACGGGACCATCATGATCGACTCCGAGGGAGCCGTCGTCGGACAGGTCAACGGCCTGGCGATCTACCAGATGGGAGATCATGAGTTTGGAAGGCCATCACGGATCACGGCGAAAACGGCCATGGGGAGAGCAGGCATCATCAATATTGAGCGTGAGGCGGACCTGAGCGGGAAGACTCATAACAAGGGCGTCCTGATTTTGGCTGGATACCTGAGGGGGAAGTACGCCCAGGATAAACCTTTGACCATGAGTGCAAGCCTATGTTTTGAACAGTCCTACACCGGGGTTGATGGGGATAGTGCCTCGTCAACAGAGGTCTATGCCCTGTTGTCGAGCCTCTCCGGACTCCCCCTGAGGCAGGACATTGCCGTGACGGGTTCGGTCAACCAGAAAGGGGAGATCCAACCGATCGGCGGTGTCAATGAGAAAATTGAGGGCTTTCTTGACGTCTGCACGATCAAAGGCCTTAATGGGAAGCAGGGGGTCATCATTCCAGAACAGAATATCAAGGATCTTATGCTCCGAAAGGACGTGCTTGAAGCAGTGGAAGCGGGGCGGTTTCACATCTATCCCGTGAAGAACATCGACGAGGGCATCGAGATCCTCACCGGTGTCGAGGCGGGCGCGCCACTCCGAAAGGGAGGTTATACCCCTGGGAGTGTTAATGATCGTGTGGACCGCCGTCTCAAGGAACTGGCTCAGAAGATGAGAGATTTTGGTCGGCCCAGGAAATCGAAACAGAAAAAGGCCGGAAAAGAGGAGAAAGAGGAGAATCAGGAAGCGTAAAGGATTTTGAATTTGTTTCGAAATTTGGGGTTCGTGCTTCGGATGCTTTGATCTTCCGGTGGCATCATGTATAGCCTGTGGGACATGAGGGTTAGCCCTTGACTGGTTGCAGAAAACAGAGCCAATCGTCATGAATCGAGTCGAAATCATCGTTGTGGGCCGGGAGATCCTTTCCGGAAGGACCCTTGACACCAACTCCAATTGGATCGCAAGGAGGGTGACCTCCCTCGGGGGCAGGACGGCACGGATTGCCGTCGTGGATGATGATGAGCCCTCTATCGCTAGAGAGGTTGAGGCAGCCCGGTCCAACAGGGCACGGGTCATCATTACGACGGGTGGCCTGGGCCCGACTGTAGATGATAAGACCCTCGCCGCGGTGGCCGAAGCTACCCGCCATCCGCTCAGGCTTAACCCTCGCGCGCTTGATTTCGTGAGAAGCCGGTACCGTTATTTCAAATCGCGGGGGTATGTGGACTCTGACAGGATGACCCCGAGTCGGAAGAAGATGGCCATGATCCCCGAGGGATGCCAAATCCTTCGTAATTCGGTTGGGAGCGCTCCAGGGGTATACTTGGAAATGGAGGATCTTTCCATCTTTTCTATTCCAGGTGTTCCAAAAGAGATGCAAGCCATTTTTGAAGAGGAGATGGTCGAAATCCTCAGAGGTATTTTCGGGAGAAAGGTTTTCTTGGAGAGAACCATCACCACTCGGCTCGGGGATGAGTCCCAACTTGGGGACATATTAAACCAGGTCCTAAAGGAGGTTCCGAGGGTCTATATCAAATCGCGGCCAACGCATTTTGGCAGGGACGTTCAGATCAACGTGACGATCAGCGCATCGGGAGATGATCAGAAGGAGGTGGAAGGGCAGATCAGAAAAGCGATCAGGAAAATTCGAAAAAGAATTCGTGGAGACCTGCCCGGAAACTAGGCCACTGAAACACAGGGAAAGGGTTTTGGCGTTTCGCCTCAAGTCCCGCAGAGCCGGAGGCTCCTCGAACCGCTATCAGCGTCCCATTCCCTCCTAAGGTTCTGGAACCTTTATGTCGTTCCACCCAGGTCCCCGAGTTCATATTGGAGTATCGAGAGTGCAGCGACGGCCGCCGTTTCGGTTCTGAGAATCCGGGGGCCAAGACCGACGGAAATAAATCCGCATTCGTGGGCCTTCTCCACCTCATGCTTGCTAAACCCACCTTCTGGCCCAACGGCCAGGGTAAGATTCCTCGCGGTATCCTTCAAATCGACCAAGATACGTCTGATCCCTATGCTGGATTCTTTTTCCCAGAGGAGAAGCCTAAGGTCGCTCTCACGGGCGATTTCCAATGCCCTGCGAAACGGAACGGTGGGGTACACCACGGGGACTCTCGGGCGGCGGCTCTGGTTGGCCGCTTTTGTTGCGATCCCTTGCCAGCGGTGGGATTTTCTCTGAGGTGAATTCCTCTCCTCCAGGGTGATCGAATGGTCTGATTCGCACGGCACGATCGAAGAAACCCCGAGCTCGGTGGTTTTCTGAATGATCCACTCGAGTCTTTCCTTCTTCGGGAGGGCTTGAATCAGATGGATTTCAAGACAGGGTTCCACTGGAACCTCGAAAGATTCAAAGACGAACGCTTCACTGTGGCGTGGTGTCAAGGTCAGAATCCGGGCGCGGAAATCTCGTCCTCGTTTGTCGGTTATGGTAAAGAGATCCCCGACTCTCCCGGTGTGTGCTCTCAGGACTTCCAGGGGTTTTCCTCTAATGAGAACGGTCTTTCCGAGGGAGAGTGTTTCATTGATTTTGAGACGTCCCACCGTTCCACTGCCCTATCGGGATGGCTTGGGATTCCGAATTCAGGTTTTTTTTATGGGAGTATATCACAGGATCGCCGAAATCACGGGATTTGCACAAAGGGATTCTGTTCTGTAGAATTGTCGCAGGATGTCCCATGGAGAACGACCACGGGTCGTCGATGGCCATGCCCATCTCGACGAAATCAACGACTTGGAGGAGTCACTTTCTGAGGCCGAAAAGGCGGGGGTTGCAGCCATTGTCGGTGTCGGGATGACGGTCGAATCGAATCAGAAGATTCTCTCCTTCGCACGACAGTACCCTGGCCTGGTTTATCCTGCCATCGGATACCATCCGTGGGAAATTAGCCCAGAGACGGTTGATCGGAACCTGGCATTTATCGACAAGCACCTCCCTGTTTGCGTTGCTCTGGGAGAAGTAGGCCTTGACTATCAGGCCAGGGTCAAAAAACCGCTTCAGAGAGAGGTCCTCTCACGGCTGCTTGAACTTGCCTTTCTCCGTGAGAAACCTGCCATCCTCCACTGCCGTTTCTCTCACGAGAGGACGCTGGCGCTCGTCAAGACGTCTGGGCTCCAAAGGGCGGTTTTTCACTGGTACAGCGGATGCGTCGAAATCCTCAGAAAGATCCTGGATTCTGGCTTTTCGATCTCGGCCACACCGGCTCTGGATTATAGTCGACAGCACCGGGAGGCGATTCATTTTGCGCCTCTCGAAAGGATCCTGATAGAAACCGATAGCCCTGTCGAATATCGAGGGAAATCTTCAAGACCGGCGGATGTGCGGCGCACTGCCGAACTCGTCGCTGAGGTCAAAGGAATCTCTCTCGAAGAGGTGGCCCAAAAGACAACAGAGAATGCGCTACGGTTGTTCGGAATGGACATCGGATCCGCGTTTTGATCGGCAGAATTTGGCGCAGTTGACTGTCTTTCGTAGCTAGGATTTCGCTGCGGCCTCGCCGCCGGGGCTCATCCTCTGGCCATTTTCAGCCAAAGGGCAGCGGCTATCCCCCAAAAGGCATTGAAAATCAGAACGAACAAGGGGGTCAGAGTTCCGAGATCGAGACCCAGGAGGCCTTGGTGTGCCTTGTAAGGAAATACGACAAGGAGTTGAACCAAAGTCGGGCCGAGGCTCAATAGAAAACCATTCCGTATTGTATATCCACCCCGGAGCGGCAAAAGAAAGATGAACCCCCAGATCCCTCCCCAGACGATGCGTGGATAGAGCCATGGAAGGGAGAGGGAAGGTGATAGCTTCACCCCAAGGAGATAGGTAATGTGGTAGTGTCCGGAGAGCCATACGGCGAGACTGTTTATCAATCCACCGAAACAACCGGCCGCAAATCCATGGCTAAGTTTTGAAATGAAGGGTTTCATGGCGAGTCCTCCATAATTGCTAGACGGCTATGAGAAAATGACATTTTTCGGCGCAAAGATCAAGAAGGTGTATTCTGATTTGAGCCCGAAGGGGTTCCTTTATCGGACGAGTCGAAACCCAGAATTGCTGCGATGAGGAATCGTTTTTCAAATGTCAAGCGGCATTTTTGCTGGGATTCCCCCATTTCTGAAGGAAACTGCTGTCGCTGAGCATTCCCGCCTACGGCGAGACGGGGTTTTAGATAGGCTAAAGACTGGAGACTGGAGACTGGAGACGAGAGACTGAGGGTTAAATGCCCAATGACCAGTAACCAATAACCAATAACCAATAACCAGTAACCAATGACCAATAACCAGTAACCAATGTTTGTGAGGAGTGCGTCTCCTTGAACCTTTCACCTTTTTCCTTTGTCCTGCAAGCGCAGAATTGACGAATCCCGCTATGGTCGCCGCGAGAGGGGGGAGCGAAGGGATGGAAGACGCTCATCTGAGGACTCGCAAATATTTCAAAAAATCTGTAACCTGACAGACATGCCCCCTGGGAAATGGGGGAACGCCTGGTCTCATTGAGGGACTTGTGGTCGTTCATCGATCGGAGGGATTTCAGAGACAGAGGAGCCTCAGATGAGAGAGCCGACAAGCCAGTTGTTGAGAGAGATCCGAGATGATCACCAGTCGGGAGCGTCCGAAATCACCGAGAAGGCCGCGAAATGCCTGGTCACTTCGGTTGAGAGCTTCAAAGGAGGCACAAAAGAGAATTTCATGGAGGAGCTATCAAGGATGGGTCACGCGATCATCGAGGCCCAGCCGGCCATGGCTCCCCTCTTCAATCTGGTAAACAAAGCACTTCTGGAGACTGAGAAATCAGCGACCGTTGAGGAAGGTAGATTCCGCGTGAAGAAGATCGCAGAGGAGGTCGTAGAGGCTTCAAGAGAGGGCCTGAAGAGGATCGCCCGCTACGCAAGCACCGTTGTCGGACGAGGTTCCACGGTTTTGGTTCACTCTTCCAGTCGAACGCTCTCGGCGACTCTGCTTGCCCTTCACCATCAAAATCGGGACCTTTCGGTTATCTGCACCGAATCCAGACCTCTCCGTGAAGGTATCATGCTGGCCCGTCGTTTGGCGGAAGCGCGGGTCCCTGTGCGGCTCATCGTCGATACCGCGGCATTTCAGCTCCTTGAACAGGTGAGTCTGGTCTTTGTCGGAGCGGATACAATCTCCCCTTCAGGTGTAATCAACAAGATCGGCACGCGCGGTCTGGCTGTGGCCGCAAATTATCAAGATGTTCCATTTTACGTTCTTGCCGGAACGGACAAGTGTCTTGTCTCCAGAGTCCGTGCTGGTCCGGAAAAGGAGATCAAGCCGCCAGAAGAAATCGTTGAGGATGGTGGCCTCATGGGGGTCCTCAACTTTTACTTCGACTGCACCCCGCTTGAATTGGTTTCAGCCGTGATCACGGAAAAAGGAATCTGGAACGGCGGCGATTTGGAAAGGTACTTCAGGGAATTAAAGATCCATCCACTTCTCACAAATCCAAGAACTGAGAGTCGATGACGAAGATCTATCTGGTGCGTCACGGACAGACCCAGTGGAACAGGGAGGAGATTTTCAGGGGGACAGTAGATGTCCCCCTGAATGAGATTGGAAGAAAGGAGGCGCAGCTCGTCGCCGAAGCCCTCAGCGGCCAAGCTATTCAGGCGGTGTACTCGAGTCCCTTGAATCGGGCCAAAGATACAGCGGAAGCCATCGCGCGCTTCCATGGGCTGGAGGTAAGGATCATCGAAGGTCTGAGGGATCTCTCCTTCGGGGAGTGGCAGGGGGTTTCCCACGTGACAGTTCGAGAGCGGTACCCGGATCTCTACCGACGCTGGCTACAAGAGCCCCAGACCGTGACCTTTCCTGGAGGAGAGAGCCTCAAGGTCCTCCAGTCGAGGACTGTGGAAGCTGTAAGACAAGTCATCCTGAATCATGTTGAGGACACAATCGTCATGGTCTCTCATCGGGTGGTCAATCGTGTTCTCATCTGTGGGCTCGTTGGGATTGATCTCTCCCGTTTTTGGCAGATTGGCCAGGATACAACGGCCATCAACGTGTTGATATGCAAAAAAGGGCACTTTGTCCTGACATGCCTCAATGACACCTGTCATCTTCGAAGCGTCGACGAGGATCGGGTGAAAGTCGATTTTTGACGGCTCTCGCCCAAGGTTCTGAATAACGCTGGCCGCTCTATTGCCCCCTTCTCAGGATACCTGCCCCAAATTTTCCACTGGCTTCGTCGATGGCCCTGTCGACGCGGGTTTGCCTCTCATCCTGGGCCGTTGGGGTTTTGAACAAAGGGAGCTGCTCGGTCCACCTTTCAAAGTTGCTCACACCCACGCCAACGAGTCTCACCCGTGATCGGCGTCTCTCATTTTCGAGGAGTTCGGAAGCCGTATCTGCAATGACCTTTGTCGAGTCGGTGGACCTTTCAATCGTCCGGGATCGGGTGATGAGGCGGAAATCGCTATATTTCAGTTTCAAGGTGATCGTTCGGCCTCTCAGGCCGTTGTCTCTGAGCCTTCTCCCGACGATTTCCGCCTGGGTCAGGATGCACCCCTTGAGGATCGCGACGTCGGCAGTGTCCTCAACCAGGGTGTTTTCACTGCTGATAGACTTGGGTTCGCGCTGTGGGACAACCTTCGACGGATCGATTCCCCTGGACAGCTCCCCGAGGTGATGGCCGAATTTTCCGAATTTTTTCACCAGTATGCTCTCGGGAAGCTTCCGCAGCTGACCGGTTCGCGTTATGCCGAGGCCCTCCAGAGTCTCTAGCGCACGCTTGCCGACACCCGGAAGCCTGGCAACGGGAAGTTCTGCCAAAAAGCCATCAACCTCGTCCTCTCGGATTATCGTGAGTCCGTCAGGCTTTTCCCACTCCGAGGCGATCTTGGCGAGAAACTTGTTCGGTGCAATGCCGATGGAACAGGTGAGCCGTGTTTCCTGAAGAATCCATCCTTTGATTTTTCTGGCAAGATCAATCGGGTTACCCAACAGTCTCTCTGTTCCTGTCACGTCGAGGTAGGCTTCGTCAATGGAGACCACTTCCACAGCCGGTGAAAGGGTCATCAGAAAGGCCATTATCCGTCTCGAGACCACCCGGTAGTGCTTCATGCGAACCGGGAGAAAGACTCCCTGGGGACAGAGACGCTTGGCCTGAAAAATCGGCATGGCCGAATGAATGCCGAAGGCCCTGGCCTCGTATGAGGCCGTCGAGACAACTCCTCTCACACCTCCACCGACGATGACGGGCTTCCCCTTCAGCCTCGGCCTGTAGAGCTGCTCAATCGCGGCATAAAAGGCATCCATATCGATGTGGAGGATGGTCCGGCTCATTCTCCTAGACGGTGATGATTCCCTCTTCAGTCGTGGTAATTCTCTCGACGCTACGAGCCGTCACCACGTAGTCGTCCTCAAAACCAATGACCCCAATTCCAGGGTACTTCAGCCGGGGTTCTAGGGTGAAGATCATCCCCTTTTGCATGGTCTGAGAAGAATTGGGAGAAAGGATAGGTAGCTCATCAACCTCTAACCCCAGACCATGACCAATGAACGGGGTTCTCTCCTCTCCATAACCCATAAAATTTCCTTTGAGACCCTCGGATTCGACCTTGTTCATGACAGCTTGGTAGAGGTCAGAACAGGCAACACCTGGCTTTGCCATTTCCGCGAAAACACGCTTGACCTCTAAGAGTTTCTCATAATCCCCCGGGAGGGGATGAGGGAGATTTCCAATCACAAAAGTTCGGCTATGGTCTGCGATATACCCATTCACCCCGAAGCACAAATCGATAGAGATGGGCGTATTTCTCTTGATGGGTGCGAAACTCGCTCCCTGACCCGTAGCCGGGGAGGCCCCCGGGCCTCCAGTCGGTGACTCCAGAAAAGAGGATACGACGCCGCTCTCGCCGGAAAGGACATGGCCATAGTACATCTCTTGATTCCACCCTCGCATTCTGATAAAACCGTGATGGGACTTTTTCCTCCCGAAGTCGATCAGCGTCGATTCGAGTTCGATCTCTGTCATTCCTACGCGGATCACCTCCCGCGCCTTTTCCATCGTTTCGGTGCAGATGGCGGCTGCCCTCTTGATCTGCTCTGTCTCAAAAGAAGATTTGGCCATGCGGGTTTTCCGAATTTCAGGAGAGACATCGAGCATTTCGGCGCGTGGAAACAGGGTCTTTATTCTCAGATAGAGGTTTGCAGGGAGAACATCGAGTTCCAACCCAAGCCGGGCGAATCGGCGATAGCCACACTCACTCAGAAAACCGGGAATGGTTGAGGTATTTCTGAGGGGGGCAATGACTTTCATTGCAGATTCTCTTTGCGCTCGCTCATAACCTTTTTGGGCCATCAGGATAGGTTCCCCTTCGCATGGAACGAAGAGAAAAGACCGCTGAATCGTTCCAGAGAAATAGAAAAGATCAGCATTCTGACAGATCAGCGCGCCTTCGACCTTTTTGTCGAGTAAGAGCGACTGAAATCGACGAATCCGATCTCTCAGTTCGGATCCCGGGGTGAGTTCATAATCCGGGTGTTGCATGGCGGTACCAAGTCGTCAGAAGGTTCTCTTTTCCGTTTGAGAAGGCTGGCCGATCTGGCGAATTCTATTGGAAAATGCGGCCGAAATCAAGGAATAGGAAGTACTGCCTAGTGTAGTGTCCATATAACCAAATAATAACTTGGATAATCTACCCGATCCCGTGGTGTCGTCAAAACCGACATTTCAAGTCCGAAAATCGAATATCCCGCCCGAGGTGGGAAACAAATCCGAATATCAAATGACCAAAATACCAAACATGTTTCGAGAACTGGAAAATTTGAATTTTCATATTGTTTCGAATTTCGAATCGGTCCCCGCTGGGATGGTTCGCCGGAGCTTCGAATTCTGAACTTTAACATCTTAATACATGTGATCAGTTCTGGTGTGATTTTCACAAATCGGTTCTGAGACCTGATACGAGCAGCGTATCATTACTTCAAGTGAGGGTGAGTCTTTTGTGCGCTTGTGCTTCGAGGGGGTTTTCATCCTCTGAAAATGTGGTAACATATGCGGATTTTCAGGACGACTCGAGAATTGGATACTGGCGGGGTGCTTTCTGGGCCCTTACCCGAGTAAACGTCGGGAGGAGCCGAGATAGATCGGGAGGGTTTTCATGGGAGACAGAACGTACAACGTGGCCGTGGTGGGTGCCACTGGCGCTGTGGGAAATGAGATGATCAATGTCCTTGAAGAGAGAAATTTCCCAGTAAAAGCGCTCAAGCTTCTGGCATCCACTCGAAGTGCCGGGCAGAAGCTTGAATTTCGTGGAGAAGAGATCACCGTGGAGGTTCTCGACGAGAATTCATTTAAAGGTTTCGAGATTGGGCTCTTTTCTGCGGGAGGTGCGATTAGCGAGAGGTTCGCCCCCATTGCGGCAAAGGAGGGGTGCGTCGTCATCGACAATACGAGTGCGTTCCGTATGGATCCTCAGGTTCCCCTCATAGTTCCTGAGGTGAATCCGCATGCCATCGGCGAATATACGAACAAAAATATCATTGCCAATCCGAACTGTTCGACCATTCAGATGGTCGTTGTCCTGAAGCCCATACACGATGCGGTCAGGATCAAGAGGGTGGTAGTTTCTACCTATCAGTCGGTTTCAGGCACGGGGAAGGAGGCGATTGAAGAACTCGAGCAGCAGACCCGTGCCGTCTTCAGCCAGCGAGAGATTAAGATCAGTGTTTACCCTCACCAGATTGCGTTCAACTGTCTGCCCCATATCGACGTCTTCCTTGAGAACGGTTATACCAAAGAGGAGATGAAGATGGTCAACGAGACCAAGAAAATCATGGAGGACGACTCGATCAGGTTGACCGCAACGACCGTCCGAGTGCCTGTCTTCTTCGGTCATTCAGAATCTGTTAATATTGAGACCGAGAAAAAGATCTCCCCTGAGGAGGTCAGAGAGTTGCTGTCGAGGGCGCCGGGTGTGGTCGTCGAAGATGACCCCTCGCTTTTTAAGTATCCTCTGGCCGTCTATGCTGCTGGCAGAGATGAGACTTTTGTCGGACGAATCCGGGAGGATCAATCCATAGAGGCTGGGATCGATATGTGGATTGTCTCGGACAACATCCGCAAGGGTGCTGCCCTCAATGCCGTGCAAATTGCGGAGGTACTCATTAACAGACATCTGTGAGACGGCGGAGGACCGGGGACTTGGTCCCCTTGAGGTTGGAGGACCGGGGGATTCGTCCCCTCCAGGGAGGAAGCTCAGGATTAGAACTTCGGAGATTCCACCTTGAGCGAAGCCCATTTGGGCCGTGCAGTCCTCAAACGGAGCATAGCAAAGCGGTCCTGCGAGCCTTGAGGGTGGAGGCAGGAGGCTCCTCGCCTCAAACCTGGAGCCAAACGATCCTCAACCCTCAGATTGGAAAGGGGTCGCCCTCTCTCGGGTAAAGATATATTTCGCCAACAGTTTCGTTTCATCGAGTACGTCGTTCTTGTTGAGGATTCGCCTCTTCGTTTCAGGAAGGGGTTTTTATTTTGGAACCACAGTTTATAGGACCAGGGTCAGAGGTTGGTGAAGCCGATGGAGACAGTTCAAGGACTCAGGAGGGATGGGTATTATCGAGCAATGGCAACAGATGTATGGAGCGACCCCAGTCTGGGTCAGGGTCTGTAGAGTTCATCGGAAGGGATGCGGGGCTGCCAGCTGACCCCTGAAAGCTGTATCTATGGAAGGAATGGGAGAGAGAAAATACCGCAATCTCGTCAACGCTGGTGATCTCGTTGGCTTTCGGGTGACGGTCGAGGAGACCGATCTCCTTGTGATGGCAGAAAGAGATCTCTCAGGGAAGACTCGTGATGCCGTGGTTCGGCATCGCCATGCTATTGAGGCCTATATGGCCGTGCACCCCCAGTTTCGAAACTCCTTGATTCCACTTGAGGCTGACCCATTGGCGCCCCGGATCGTCCGCGAGATGCTTGAAGCGAGCCAGAAGTGCGGTGTGGGCCCGATGGCTGGCGTCGCGGGGGCGATCTCCCAGTTTGTGGGCGAGGATCTTCTGAACCAATCGAGAGAGGTCATCATCGAAAACGGCGGAGATATCTACATCAATTCATCCAAGAAGCGTCGGGTGGCAATCTATGGGGGAACATCTCCTCTGAGTTTGAAAATTGGGATCGCTGTGTCTCCTCAGGAGACTCCTGTTGGAGTTTGCACGTCATCGGGGACCGTAGGCCATTCCCGAAGTTTTGGTAAAGCCGATGCGGTTTGCATCGTTTCGAGGTCTCCGACTTTGGCCGATGCCGCGGCCACGGCCGCAGGCAACTGCGTCAAGTCTATGAAGGACATTGAAAAGGGGCTGAACTTAGCCCAGGAAATCGAAGGTGTCACAGGGGCGGTTGTCGTCGTGGGGGAGACCTTCGGCGTATGGGGGGGTATTGAAGTTGTCAAAATCTAGCCCGCGGCGATGAGAGCCAAGTATCCGTTGGGGGAGATCGTTGTGGGGCTGGGTCTGAGCCGGGCAACGACCCGTAAATCCAAGGCACGAAATTGGGGCGAAGCGTCGCGGCCAAGACCAGTTCGAAACCATTTCGAAATCATAAATTCAAATGTTCCAAACCCCGAGCGGGTTTCGATCATTTGGTATTCGAATTTGTTTCGGATTGAGGTATCCGAGTTTTGAGCTTCCCGGAACGAGACTCGACAGGCAAAGGCGAGTTTTGTCCCATTCTCTGAATGGGGGATAAAGGCCAGCCGATGAATCAGAAGCGGGTCGCCATCACTACTCTCGGCTGTAAGTCCAACCAGTTCGATTCGGAAGTCATGCGGGAGAAACTGGCGCGGACAGGTTTTCGGGAGGTTCCCTTCGACCAGATCGCCGATGTTTATATCGTCAATACCTGCACTGTGACCGGAAAGGCGGACTATCAGTCTCGTCAGCTCATCCGCCGTGCCCGTCGCCTCAACGCGGACGCAATCATTGTCGCCACCGGATGCTACGCTGAGGTATTTTCTGACGAGGTGAGTGCCCTAGAGGGTGTCTCAGGCGTTTTAGGAAACCAGGCTAAGCAAGATGTAAGCTCTTTTATTTCCTCACTGACGGTGCACCAGAAACCCTTTGTTCGAGTCCCACCCGTTGTGGATGGTCCATTGGAGGAGCCGGGCATCGAAGGTTTTTCCGGTCATTGCCGGGCTTTTCTTAAGGTTCAGGACGGATGCGATGCGGCCTGTAGCTACTGCATTGTACCTCGCGCCCGAGGGAAGAGCCGAAGTCTCCCACCCGAGAAGGTCCTGGAACGACTTTTGCGGCTGAGTGCGAAAGGATACGAGGAAGTCGTCATAACGGGGATCCACCTCGGCAGTTATGGTTTGGATCTTAGACCCCCGACGTCCCTCGCCAAACTCGTGGCTTTGGTGGAGACCACCCCGAACATCCCGGCTCGGATTCGTTTGAGCTCTGTGGAGCCCACCGATTTCACGGAGGAACTCCTTGGGGCGATGGAAGGATCCCAAAAAATCTGTCCTCACCTTCACATTCCCCTTCAGAGCGGGGATAATGAGATTTTGCGCCGCATGAATCGAAGGTACACCCGGGATCAATTTCGAGCACTGATTCTCGAAATCGCTGAAGGCATCCCCTGCGTCTGTATTGGTATTGATGTGATGAGTGGGTTTCCGGGAGAAGAGGAACGTCAATTTCGAAACACCGTTGATCTCATTGAAGCAATTCCGGTGGCTTATCTTCATGTATTTCCGTTCTCTTCCCGTCCCGGCACTGCTGCCTTCGATTTTCCCGAAAGGATAAGGGGAAGCGAAATCAAGAGACGCTGTGAGATGCTCCGGGAACTCGGACAGAAGAAACGGGAGGCTTTTTACGGACGGTTTCTCCGTCAGAGGATGAGAGTCCTTGAGGAGAAGACGACATTAGACGAAGCGGGCCGCCGTAAGGCGTTATCGAGGAACTATATTCCTGTATGGGTCGAGCCGCAGGAAAGACCGTCCACTCGCGAGATCGAGGTCGAAATTACGGAGGTAAGCGGACAGAAGGTCTTAGGGAGGAGGGTCTAGATTGGGAAAGCAGGTATGAGGATTAGGGCACAAGGCACGAGGCTCAAGGTGCAGGGCCCAGGAAGAAACGAAAAAGGATCAAGGTGAAAGGATAAAGGAACAATGAAGAAAGGTGGTCCTCAGGGGGAATTGGATGGGATTTGGCTTTTATTGTATGCGAGTTGTTTCGTCTGGTCTTTCGCCTTAAACCTCTAACCTTTGACCTCTAGTCTTGTCGTTGGACTTGACCTCCCGAGTACTTATAGTAGAGTGATTCCGTGGACCCCTCTCGCGAAGAGACATCGAAACGGGTGGAAGGTCTTGAGGCTCCTCTGAAATATCGGTTCCGGAGTTTGAGCCTACTGGCCGAGGCACTCACCCACAGATCCTATGCTCACGAGAATCTTCAAGAAAAGGTTGTCGACAACGAAAGACTCGAATTCTTAGGGGATGTCGTGTTGAATTTGGTGATTAGCCACCTGGTGATGGAGCGATTTCCTGATCTATCGGCAGGTGAACTGACGAGAATCCGGGCGGCGATGGTGAACGAAAAAGCCGTGGCGGAGATATCGAAACACATCGGACTGGGCCGTTTCATTCTTTTGGGAAAAGGAGAGGACCTGTCCGGTGGGAGGACGAAAGTGTCCATCCTGGCGGACTGTTATGAGGCTATCGTCGGTGCCGTTTATCTGGATGGAGGTTTCGGGGAAGTCTCCAGGATGTTACGGGCTCATTTTTCTCGGGTCCTCGCCAGGCTTGTGCGGAGGATTCCGAGACAGAATTTCAAGAACCTCCTGCAGGAGGAAGCCCAGGTCCGGCACAAGACGGTCCCCCAATACACTGTGGTGAGAGCGTCGGGTCCCGACCATGAAAAGAAGTTTCGCGTCAGCGCTTCGATTCAAGACGTGATCATGGGTCACGGAGAGGGGAGAACGAAGAAGGAGGCGGAACAGCGCGCTGCGAAAGAAGCGTTGACAAAGTTGATGAAGAATGCGAAATGAAAACACCTGGCTCCGGGAAGCGAATCATTGTTCCAATATTCATCCCACATCAGGGATGCCCCCATCAGTGCGTATTCTGCAACCAAAAGATGATTACCGACTGGAAATTGGGAATCCCATCAGTGACTGACATTCAGGGAAGAATCGCCTGTTTTCTTCGGACAGTCAAGGACCGACCCCAAAGAAGAGAGGTCGCCTTCTATGGGGGGAGTTTCACGGCTCTTCCAGTCGATGACCAAAGCGTTCTGCTTCGATCGGTTAAGCCATTTATCGATGACGGCCTGATTGATGCAATTCGCGTTTCGACGAGGCCAGACGCCGTGGACTCGAACCGACTGGACCTACTACGGAAATCCAAGGTCGAGGCCGTCGAGTTGGGGGCACAATCTCTCGTGGATGAAGTTCTGCGGAGATCTCGGAGAGGCCATACGAGTCGAGACGTCGACGAGAGTGTGCGGCTCGTGAGGTCCATGGGTTTTGAAGTCGGCGTTCAGCTCATGCTTGGTTTGCCCGGAGAGGACATGGGCCTCTTTCTCACAAGTGTCCGCCGGATTGTTGATTTGACTCCAGATTTTGTTAGGATTTATCCTCTTTTAGTGCTGAAAGGATCGCCCCTCGAGAGGCTTTATCAAAGCGGGCTGTATGAACCCATCTCATTAACCGACGCCGTCAAATGGGCAAAGTTGGCCCTTAGAATGCTTGACCAGGCTCAAATCCGTGTCATCCGGATGGGACTCCAAGTGACGCCGAGTCTTGAGACCCCTCAGGCCATTGTGGCGGGGCCGTATCACCCCGCATTCCGGTTTCTCGTGGAATCGTCCATTTTCTACGATATGGCCTGCAGACTTATCGAGCACTCGAAAAGCCGGCAGAGAGGTGGAGTGCGATTTCGAATCGCCCCCGGTGATCTGTCCAATCTGAAAGGCGAGAGACAGGAGAACCTGTCGCAATTGAAGCGGGTCTACGGATTTGCCTCTATCGACATCCTTCCAGACCCGGAGATTCCTCGGGGCATGTTAATTTTGGAGGATTCCAGAGGATCTCTCGCAATGTGTCGTGATAAGCCGAAGGGGCATCAGTTTGCCCTGGGATGAAATGATTACCAGAAGACTTGGGATGGCCCTGATGCTGGGTCTCAGCGTCGTTGTTTGCTCCTGTGTGGGGCCCAGAAGACCTCCGAGAAAGGTGCCCGAGCTTAAAGGGCCCGTCTACGTCCAGCATGGGATCGCTTCGTGGTATGGGAGGAAGTTTCATGGGAGACGAACGGCGAGCGGTGAGATCTATGATATGTATGAACTGACAGCAGCTCATCAAACACTACCTCTGGGGACCTACGCGATGGTCACCAATCTGGAGAACAGGCGTTCGGTTTTGGTCAAAATTAACGATCGCGGACCTTTTGTCAAGGGGAGAATCATTGATCTCTCCTATGCTTCGGCGCGGGCCGTCGGTATGGTGGAGGAAGGAACGGCCAATGTCAAAGTGGTCGCTTTCGGCCTCAAAGAGGCACGTCGTCCGGAAATTCAGATCTATGCTGTCCAGGTCGGCGCGTTTAGCGAAAAAGAGAATGCAGAGCGTCTTTTGAGTCAATTGCAAACGGTCTTTGAAGAGGCGTACATGACCACTGTGGAGACGAGTGGGGGTAACTTTTATCGCGTGAGGGTCGGTCGGTTTAGAAGCAAGGCGCAGGCCTATCGTGTGGCCGAGCAACTCGTCGCCCTGGGTTATTCTGTTTTGATAACATCTCGATAACTCGAAATTTCTGCGCGCATACGAGAGGAATGCAGGTATGAACATCATCATCATCGGAGCGGGTGAAGTCGGGTACAATCTGGCTAAGAAACTCTCTTATGAACGCCATGATGTGGTGGTGATCGACCATGATCCCGACAAGATCCGGCATATTGATGAGAGCCTGGATGTGAAGGCGTTGCTCGGCGAGGGCAGTAGCCCAGCTATTCTGAAGCAGGCCGGGATGGAAGAAGCGGAAATGGTGATTGCGGTGACGGACAGTGACGAGATTAACATGGTGGCCTGCCTCATAGCGGGCACACAGTCCAAAATCCCCAAACGGATCGCCCGCATTCGTAATCTGGAATATACCCGGGAGACTCGGATTTTCGACGAACAGCATCTCGATATCGATCTCTGCATTAATCCCGAACTGGAAACGGCCAAGACCATTGTGAGATTGGTTGAACATCCGGGCTCGGCTGACTTTGCCGAGTTTGCGGAAGGCATGGTGGAGCTTATTGGAGTGAAAGTCGACGAGGACAGTTTCGTCAGGGGGAAGAAGCTCAAGGAGCTTCAAGAGGCGCGGGCTCATTTTCCTGATCTCAAAGTGCTGATTGTGGCTATTTCTCGGGATGATAGGATCATCATTCCCCATGGAAATGAGACGGTATATATGGGAGATATTCTCTATGCCGTCGTTGATCGGCGATCGGTGAGAGACGTGCTTGCCTATCTCAGAAAAGAGGAGGAACCCGTCAAGCGCCTTCTCATTGCGAGCGGGAGTGCAATCGGCTTTGAGGTGGCTCGGCAGTTCCAGGAACAAGGAATGGCTGTCCGGGTGATCGAAAAGGAAGTGGCAAGGTGTGAACAGATGGCAGAAAGTCTAGAAAAGGTCTTGGTTCTACGAGGGGAGATGACTGATCAGAGCCTGCTACAGGAGGAGGGTATTGAGGAGACAGATTTCTTCATTTCTGTCTCGGACGATGAGGATGCCAACATCCTGGCATCGCTTCTGGCCAAAAGGCTCGGTGCGAAGAAGACCATCACCCTGGTTAGACATCTTCACTATCTGTCGGTCCTGCCCACCATCGGCATTGATGCCGTCGTGAGCCCACGTCTATCGGCAATTGGGAGAATTATGCACTACATCCGGAAGGGGAAGGTCCTTTCCGTGGCGACCCTGAGAGAAGAGGATGCAGAGGTTATCGAAACCGTTGCTCTCGAGACATCGGACATTGTGAACCGGCCGATACGGGAGATAAAGTTTCCGAAGGGAGCCCTCATCGGAGCGATTGTAAGGGATGGAGATGTCATCATCCCTGGGGGAGACGACGTCATCCTCCCGGAGGACAGGGTCGTCATCTTCGCGCTCCAGTCGTCGATTCCAAAAGTGGAGAAGGCCTTGATGGTCAAACTGGAGTACTTCTGATGCGGTTTGGCGTTGTCTTCCGGATCCTTGGGGCACTGATCTCTTTCCTCGGCCTCACCATGGTCTTTCCGATCCTTTTTTCCCTCTATTACCAAGACGGAGATCTGTGGGCTCTGCTCCTATCCGCCTCCATCACTGCCGGTGCAGGGGTCTTTCTGTTCTTGTGTTTCCGAAAGAGTACAGAAGAGATCTCTCACAGAGAGGGCTTCGGCATTGTGACCCTCGGATGGGTTTCTGCGGCCCTTTTTGGTTCCCTCCCCTATGTGTTTGCCGGGGTTCTGCCGAATTTTGTGGAAGCCTATTTCGAGTCAATGTCTGGGTTCACCACGACGGGCGCCACAGTACTCGCAGCAATGGAGGGCGTGCCTCGGGGAGTCTTGTTTTGGCGAAGTCTGACTCACTGGCTGGGTGGCATGGGGATCATCGTTCTGTCGATTGCCATCCTGCCCCTTCTGGGCGTGGGGGGTATGCAGCTCTTCAAGGCCGAGGTGCCGGGGCCGGTGGCGGATAAGTTGAAGCCACGGGTCGCTGAAACCGCCAAGATCCTCTGGCAGGTCTACATGCTTATTTCTGGTGTCGAGGCCCTCTTGCTGATGTTTGGAGGGATGAACCTTTTCGAGGCGCTCTGCCACACTTTCGGAACCATGGCGACGGGAGGCTTCTCGACGAAGAACATTAGCATCGGCTCCTATAATAAGGCTTACTTCGATGGAATCATTACGATTTTCATGATTCTCGCAGGAACCAACTTTGCCCTTCATTATCAAGTACTTACGGGTAATCTCGGCGCGTTTCACCGAAACAGTGAGTTTCGTTTCTACTGGATGACCCTAGTGGGCGCCATGATTCTTGTCACCCTTATTCTCTGGGCTCAAACCTATGAGACCCTCGGAACAGCATTTCGATATGCCTCTTTTCAGGTGACCTCTATTATGACAACCACAGGATACACAACGGCTGACTTCGAGAGGTGGCCGTTTTTTGTTCAGTACATCCTGGTACTGCTCATGTTTATCGGGGGATCAGCCGGTTCGACAGGAGGAGGCATGAAGTGTATGCGGATTCTTCTCCTTCTTAAGCAGGGCTATCGGGAGCTGTTTCGAATTATCCATCCACATGGGGTCATCCCCATTCGCCTGGGCGGTAGGACGGTGCCGCAAGAGGTTATGCAGTCTGTTTGGGGTTTTTTCCTTCTCTTTATTTTGGTTTTTGTCCTGGCCTCGGTTTTCATGGCTCTTTTAGGACTCGATCTTGTTTCGGCTTTTGTCTCTGTTGCAGCCACGATCAACAACATCGGACCTGGGCTGGGTATGGTGGGTCCCATGGACAACTATCGATCGATCCCATACCTGGGGAAATGGACCCTCATTTTCTGTATGCTTATCGGAAGGCTGGAACTCTACACAGTTATTATCCTCTTGGTTCCCGAATTTTGGAAGCGGTAATTCAAGAACACCATTTTCCTTTAGCTCCGATGCCATCACGGTTTTCTACACAATCTCACGCAGCTATACCGCTGCATTTTGTTGCTGAAAGCCATAGACTCCTGGTAGAATTTGGCAGGAACCTTGCTTACATGAACGGGTATGATCTCGTCGCAGGAAATATGTCCAGAGTGAGAGATCTGATAGGATGAGAGGGGAAAATGCGTCGAATTCTGACGTGGGTTCCAATTCTGTTTATCCTTTTCCTGGTCCAGTCGTATTTCTGGGTCCCGACGTATGAGGAGCAGACCCGAGGCAATCCGGAGCGGCTGAGCCAGTACATCGAGGCTTCCATCGGCGATGCCCAGATACTCAACCCCATTCTTTCGGCCGATAGCGCCAGCAGTGCGATTGAATCAAAGGTCTTCGAGGGGTTGATCGATCGGGATGAGGATCTCAATTTCAGGGGGCGTCTCGCCACACATTGGGAGATTTTTGAGGAGGCTTACTTCTATGTCAATGACCAGGCTTCAATCCCAAACGTCGGAAAAGCCGACCCACACCAGGTGGTCGAACTCCTGAGAGACGCCATTCGAGACCGAAAAGACAAGGATGACTCCATTTCCCGGTCTCTGGGGAACATTGAGAAGATTGAGACCCTTCCGCGGCGTTCCTATGAGGTCTTAAGAAAAGAAAAGGGTCCGGGGGGAGATATCATTCCGGTGAAAATCCGGGTCGCCGCTCCTCCACGGATAAGCCTGGTGCTGAAAGAGGTGGACCAAGAGCTCTTCGAGCACCTCTCAGAACTTCTGGGGAAGGATTATTTCTCTTCTTTCGATGGGGCGCGATTCATTGAAGTCCTTCCTGAGGTTTTTTCTGAGAAAAAAGCTGCATACGGGAAAGAACTTCTTCCCGCTACGGAGCACAACCCTGTGATCGTGTTCCATCTGAGGCCCAATGTCAAATTCCACGATGGGCATGTTTTTGACGCGGAGGACATTAAGTTCACATACGAAGCCATCATGAATCCCAAAAATTTGTCCCCTCGCATTGCGGATTACGAACCCGTCAAGGCAGTAGAAATTCTCGACCCGTTGACGGTGCGTATTGTCTACAAGCGCCTTTATTCGCCGGCTTTGAGTAGGTGGGCGATGCCGATTCTGCCTGCGCATCTTCTCAATACCGAGGCCCTCCGAGAGGAGGCTGAGCGGCGTGGAATGGATCCCGAGAAATTCTCGCTCCGCCAGACTGAG
>CAYFYO010000021.1:44053-49813 GCA_964347335.1 uncultured Thermodesulfobacteriota bacterium | reverse complement strand
GAATCCCGATAAGGGTCACCGCGTGAGCTTGGGAGCGAAGGGATAGTAGGTTCCCATTTGAGAACTCGAAAATATTCAAAGAAATGTGTAACTTGTGAGACATGTCCTTCGGGAAACGGGGAAACTCCTCGAGAGCACGTCTCATCGTTCTGGGGAAGACCCTCCTCTGGAGTCTTCTCATTTTTGAGACAGGAAGCACGAAAGAGATCACAACAGGGGTGTTTGACGGGGAGAGCAGAAACAGGTCCGGGAACTCGAGCGTGGTGGTTCGGTGGTCGTTTTGGCGACAGACTGCCGCCTCCCTTAAGCTCAGCTAAAGGGTCCGGGACTGCAGGATGAATCGTCGGAACGACTTCCTGCCGAACTAAAAGAAGACATAAGCTTTTCTACGCAGCCTCTGCGGCAGGCCGGGCAGATGATCTCATCGTCTTTTTCGTTACTCGCGCGGATCATTTCAAAAACATGGTTACATGCTTTACAGCGATACTCATAGATAGGCATCGTTTTCATTCTCCTATCGTGGTTTCATGCCTCGGTTCTCTTCGCCACAGTTCTCTAACTAATATAATAAGGAGTGGTGTATTTTCAAGGGCCACCTCTCTCCAAATCGGTTCGTCTCCTTGACAAAGAGGGGCTCAGCGAATACTATGAGTCAGTCAAGCCCTTACCGAGATTATCCTCAAGATCCTCATGACGAATGGCTTTTTTGATAGAGAACTCCTCGACTATCTGGAAAAGAACCCTATCCTCAGGAAGTCTCATTTGTCCCAAAACGATCTGCAAGGACTTGCACAGGCCATTCATGATGAAGTCGTGGCCGACAACATCAGAGCGGTTATCGACAAGGCCGAGCACATCATCACAATCGATCCCAGCTTGACGGAAAGGGAGATTTTGACGACGGCCGTTAGAGACATCGCCGAATTCCTACAGGCAGATGCGGCATCGATCAGGATCTATGATCCTGTCCAGCATCAGATGGTATCTTATGGATCGTACCGATATGAGGAATCGACTCGGGAGAAATCTGTCCCCTACGAGGATTCCATTGCCGGAGAAGCAATTCAAGCGGGGACAACCATAGCCATACCAAACATTCTGAAAGAGCCACGGTATAAGAATAAGGAGATCACCACAAGGCTGGGCCTTTTCTCGATGATGGCCATTCCCTTTCACATTCAACGTTTCTCTATGATGGAGAGGGACATCCGAGGCACAATCCAGATATACTACAAGGAGGCGGATCGAGATTTCCCTGACGTTGACATCCGCGTTGCAGAAATGCTCGCCCGTCGGGTTTCTTTCGTGATCGCGAACAAGAGGATTCTCGACCTCAACAAGTTGAACGAACAGAAGGAGAGAATTGTCGAAATCATCTTCCAAAGGCTGGGCAACCGTGAGGGGATACGGATGAAAGACGTCTTCACCCTCATCATTCCGGAGTTGGCCGATATCATATGGATTCAGAGCTGTGCCTTTTTCTCAGTCAGCCCAGATCGCACCCAGGTTAGCCTTGAGGCAGGTTATCCTGAAAAAGGAGGGTATCATGGTGTGGGGAAGGTTTTTTCTGTCAATGAAGAGCCGTATTTTAGTGCGATTATTCATCAATCTTCAATCCTTGGGGAATACGAGGACGAAAAGATCTACCCCTCCTATATCTTGATTGACAATCCTCGGCGTAGCCGTCTCTTGACCGAAGAGCTTCGGCGATTCGCCATGACCCATAACATCAATTCGATCCTCTATGTGCCCATGAAAACAGGGGGCACGGTCAATTATTTCCTCGCTTTTGATGCCCTGGACAAACACGCCAGTTTCACCGGCGAGGAAATCGAGCTGCTCGTTTTCTTTGGAAAAGAACTCATGAAAGCTGCGAAAATTGAGCAGCTCGATGACATTCTTCATGACTTCAAGAACCCAGCGATCGCGACTGCAGGATTCGCAAAAAGGGTCAAAAACGCACTCGAAAAGGGAGAATTCGAGAAAAAGAGAGAAAAAATTCTCCGGGATCTCGACATTTTGGTCCGTGAAACCTCCAGGATGCAGGAGATGGCCTACAGTGTCTACGGTGCTGGTAAGGAAGAGGATGTTGATATGACCGATAAACTGGCCCATCGCCTCGAATTGAACAGAGAGGCCATACGGGAACAGAAGCGCCGGCACATACAGATAATCAAAGATCTCAAGACACCGCTTTGGGTCAGATGCTATCCCCTTCATATGGAACGCGTTTTTGACAATCTCCTCAGTAACGCCACTCAAGCCATTCCTCAAAAAGGAGGAAGATTGGTCGTCAAGACCTACCCGATGGATCCATGGGCTGTTGCAGAGATTAGCAACACCGGGAGGATCTCCGAGGCCGAGAGAGAGCAAATTCTCGGTGGAGAGACCAAGGGCAGAGGACTCCATATCACGAACCGACTCGTGAAAATTATGGGCGGGCGAATTGAACTCGAAGCAGAGAATAACCATACGACCTTTAGAGTCTATTTCCCGAGGGTAATCGATTGACGAGAAGCGACAGATGGGACCGATTTGAGCTACTCTCGGATTTTTCGGCTTCCAACAGAGAAAGCAGGGCCGTCTTTCTCATAGGCCTGGCGAGGGGCAGAGGCATGCTTATCCTCCTCGGATGCATGCTTCTGGTTTCTTGCTCGATCCGACCAAAAGAAATCCCCTCAGACAGTCCTGCGCGATATCACAACCGCATGGGCCTCGCCTTTTTTGAGCAGGGATATTCAAAAAGGGCTATGGCTGAATTCTCAAAGGCGATTCAATTAGAACCCGGCTATGCGGAAGCGCACTTCAACCTCGGGCGCGTCTATTATAGGAAGGGGATGATAAATGCCGCCATGATTCAGTTTGAGAAGACCATCGATCTCGACTCGACCCATGCTGATGCTCATTACCATATCGGACTGATCCATCATGGGCGAAGAAATTTGAAGGCAGCGGTCAAATCATACCAGAGCGCCATCAAGAAAGACCCGGATCATATTCAGGCTCATTTTAACCTTGCCGTGGCCCATGAGACCTCAGGGGATATGGAGGGGGCTCTCTCTGAACTGAGGAAATGTGTCGACATCAACCCGCTTTCTGTTACGGCTCGGAACAGGTTGGGATTGGTCCTTGAAAAAATGGGATCTCTTGAGGAGGCCATTCACCATTATCAGATGGCTCTTCAGGTGGATTCAAACAGGGCGGAAACCTACAACTTTCTTGGCAGTGCCTACTTCAAAATGGAGAGGCTCGATGAGGCTCTCTCCGCGTGGGAAAAGGCCCTGGAAATCAATCCGAATTACCCGGAGGTCTTTTTCAATATGGGTTTGGTTCATATGAAAATGAAAAAGCTAGATCAGGCAATTGCGGCTTTTAAAGGAGCTATCGCCCTCAACCCAGATTTTGCACTCGCACATCTGAACTTGGGAAAGGTCTACTATATGAAAAACATGAAAAAAGAAGCGGACCGAGAATGGAACCGAGCCCGCCAGATCGACCCGCGGTTGCGGCCAAGAGAACTCCCCGAATCATAGGCACGCAAACCAAGAAAGGAGGCGATTTTGAAGAAGTGGTTCTTGCTTTTTTCCGTTGGTATTCTCGTTGCTGCGGTCTTTCTAGAAACCTCCCCGTCAGAGCAGAAGACCGGGATCAGAGAAATGAAAGTCATGAGGGTGAACGTTGATCCCCTCGAGGGAAAATCAGTCGTGATTCTGGAAGACATGGAAGAAGAGAGGGCAATCCCAATTTGGATCGGAGTTGGTGAGGCCAATGCCATCGCCCTTGAGATCAACGGAATCGTCCCCCCTCGTCCCATGACTCACGACCTCCTGAAGAACATTCTGAAGGGTCTCCATGCCCAAGTTCACCAGGTCCTCATCCATGATGTGAAGCAGAATATCATCTACGCCAGGATTATTCTGAACTTGAATGGGAAGAAGATCCCTGTCGACGCACGACCAAGCGATGCGATCGCTCTCGCTGTACGGGTAAAGGCCCAGATTTTTGTGACCGACGAAATCTATCGGGCCCTTTCCATCGACCTGAAGACGGGAGAGGGTAAGGGTTCAGAATTAAGTGTCTAGAATACGCTTTACCACCCAGCGGATTTAGCCAAACCCCTTTCAGGCCGATAGCCCCTCGGTACACCCCTGAGCCAAGCCCGTGATCGGAAATTCGAAACACGAAATCCGGGCGAAGCGTCCCCGCAGGGATGAATGCGAAGCGATCCCAAAATACTAAGTCCAAACGCTCTGCAGAAGTCTCGAATTTCGTTCATTCTTTATGAGGATTTGTTTTCGGGTTTCGATATCCCAGTTCCGAATTTAACAAATAGAAATCCTCGCCCAACGACGTGACGCTTCTCCCCTTTCCTTGCACAGAGTCAGAGAATGGATGGGATTATCAGAGAACGAAGTGTTTGATCTCTCTCCCCACGAGGAAATCATCGACATTCCTGTAACAGCGTTCCGTGTCGATTTCAACATAGGAGTAGACCCCGGGCGCTTTGTCATTGAAGAAGTTTGAGATCAAGATCTGTTTACCAATCTTCCCGACACCCTCTCGGGTCCATCGAGACCGAAGATCGGGGAGGTGTGCATGACCACTGACAGAGACAATCGCCTTAACTCTCTCGTCGCTCATCGCCTTGAGAAAGCGTCTTGCGCTTCGATTGCGAAGATCCAGGTTCCAGAGAAAGTCTCCCAAAGGTGTGTTCAGGAATCGATCATATCCATCTCCCGTGTACCGGTCCACACATGTGCTCCAGTCAAACCGTTCAATGTCTGACATGCTTTTGACTTTCGGAGAGCCTCCGGCGTGGGTCAAGACAATCCCATTCCTAGTTCTCGCTGCAAAGGACATGGATCGAAAAAACTGGATATAGACCTCCACATCCTCGCCAAGCTCATCGGCCATTTTCGCAAAGATAAGATCGACCTCATCCCTCTCCCTGCAGCGACCGACAGACCAAAAACCCATGATGATTGCACATTCATAATTGCCCGTGAGAAGAACGACTCGCTCGTTATAGGTCTGTTTGAGCTCCCACAGGCAATCAAAAGTCTCTCTCTTCTCGGAGTCTCCTCCCACGACGAGGAAGATCTCTTCTCCATTCTCAACCCGGTCTCGGAAGATCGCCACAAGGTGGTCGAACGCCTCGTGTCTATCATGAATGTCTGACACAAAGAGCACTCGACCCCGGTCTAGGTCAACCACTTTGGGCTGCATCGAACTTGGCTGGGTTTTGTTTTTCATGATTGGCCTCATGGTCTCCGCCATCATGAATTTGGAGAGTGATTCAGAACACAGAAGGCCGTGGCCATGAGTCTTATGAGTCCCTACCTCTTCGTGTCATCAAACCGGGCCCACGGGTGAAGAAGAGGCGGCCCTCATCCGCTCTATTTGCTCCCCCTTTTATATTATTGTCCGAAAAGAGTCAAGAAACCAGGAGGAGGAGTTTCCTCAGTTTTGCGGACACTCATGCCCGTGAGGGAGGTTTGCGGAAGCGTTGGGAACCCCAGACCAGATAAGGTTAAAGGATAGAGGTTAGAGGCTAAAGGGTAAATGCCAAACGACAAATGGCAAATGACAAATAACAAAGGCCAGAGGCGCGTTGGGGCTGCGTCTCCTTGAACCTTCAGTCCCCAGTCTCCGGTCTCCAGTCTCCCGTCTCCAGCCTTTCGTCTCTCGTCCCTCATCCCTCGTCTCTCATCTTTCGTCTCTGGTCTCTCCTCACCAGTCCCCGGTCTCCAGTCTCCAGTC
>CAYFYO010000021.1:0-43953 GCA_964347335.1 uncultured Thermodesulfobacteriota bacterium | reverse complement strand
CCCCTTCTCCCGTGAGTCACTCATCGACAACGGAGTTGACGAGAAAGCCAGGAAACCTCAATCTCGAATCAATTGATTTTTGAAGTGCTCGTGGTAATATTGAGTGGTACTCATTTTGCACGGCCAAGCGCCGGGCAACAGATTCCGTTCAGAAAAGGGAGCGACATGAAAGCCACGAAGTATGTCTATTCCTTTGAAGAGGCAGATGGTCGGAACAAGCAACGCTTCGGAGGCAAAGGTGCCGGTCTTGCCGAGATGACCCGCATCGGCTTGCCCGTTCCTCCCGGTTTTGTCATCACCACAGAGGCCTGTCAGGAGTATTACGCCAACGGGAGAAAACTCCCAAAGGGCCTGATGAGAGAGGTTGAAGAGCATATCAAGAGGCTGGAAAAGAAAACGGGGAAATTCTTCGGAAAGCCTGAAAGCCCCCTCTTTGTCTCCGTTCGCTCTGGTTCGGCCATCTCGATGCCAGGCATGATGGATACGATTCTTAACCTCGGACTTAACGACGGGGTCGTGCAAGGCTTGGCAAAAGCGACCCAAAACGGACGCTTCGCCTATGATGCCTATCGGCGACTCATTCAGCTTTTTGGCAAAGTGGCGATGGGTGTCGATGACACCGATTTCGACGTTATCTTGCGAGAGGCCAAAAAGCGGTCCGGGGCGAAGCTTGACACAGAACTCCAGTCCAAGACCCTCGTGGGGATATGTCAAGACTACAAGAGGGTCATCAAAAAGGAACTCGGTCGAGAATTTCCCCAGAATCCACTCAAGCAGCTCGAAATTGCTATAGAGGCCGTGTTCGGATCGTGGATGGGAAAAAGGGCTGTCGACTACCGCAAGGAGTTCAAAATCACTCCTGACATGGCAAACGGAACTGCTGTCAACGTCTGTACCATGGTCTTCGGCAATATGGGCTCTGACTCAGCCACTGGGGTTGCCTTTACTCGGGACCCCGGGACCGGGGAGAACGTGCTTTTTGGAGAGTATCTCGTCAACGCCCAGGGCGAAGATGTGGTGGCCGGTATCCGAACGCCAAAGCCCGTCCTGCAAATGAAGGATGAGATGCCTGAACAGTATAAGGAGTTGGAGAAGGTCCGCCATATCCTAGAGAAACACTTTCACGAAGTTCAGGACTTTGAGTTTACCATTGAGCGGGGGAAACTCTATATCCTTCAGACTCGAAATGGCAAGATGAATGCGGCTGCCCTCGTTAAGACATCCCGAGACATGGTCAAAGAAAAGCTCCTAACCAAAGAGGAAGCACTGCTCAGGATTACTCCAGACCACCTGGAGCAGCTTCTTCACCGTCGGATCGACCAGAAAGCAGAGGTCAAACCACTGGCCCAGGGCATTCCAGCATCTCCCGGAGCGGCTCACGGTAAGGTCGTCTTTGATGCCGATCAAGCAGAGCGAAGAGGCATGCTGGGAGAGAATGTCATTCTCGTGCGCGAGGAGACCAAACCCGAAGATATTCACGGCTTCTTCAGAGCCAGAGCGATTCTAACTAGCCGGGGCGGTAAGACCTCACATGCCGCTGTTGTGGCAAGGGGTATGGGAAAGCCTTGCGTCGTCGGCTGCGAGGAGATAGCCATCGATGAGAGAAACAAGATGGCCACGGTGAATGGCCATCGTCTCGTGGAAGGGGATGTAATCACCGTAGACGGTGCCACAGGATGCGTCTACGAGGGGGAAGTCCCCACAGTCGAGCCGGAGTTCGGTCCAGATCTCAAAACCACTCTCAAATGGGCCGATGAGGTCCGCACCCTGGGAGTAAGGGCGAATGCCGATACACACAAAGATGCTGCCATGGCGAGGAAACTCGGAGCTGAGGGCATCGGCCTCTGCCGCACGGAAAGGATGTTCAATGCTGCGGACCGCCTGCCCATTGTTCGTGAGATGATTCTTGCCGACACAGCCAAGGAACGACAGGAGGCGATCGACAAGTTACTGCCTATGCAAAAGAGCGATTTCAAGAAGATCCTCAGTCGAATGCAAGGACTTCCCGTAACCATCCGCCTCCTCGATCCACCACTCCACGAATTTCTCCCATCCGTAGAATCTCTCGTATGGGAAATCGAACGACTCAGGGAAGTGAAGAAAAGCCTCCAACAGATCGAGACGATTCCCGATTCCTTCAAAGTCATCATAGAACCTACTCTTCAGAAATACGTGCCCCCCATCAAACACGTCTTAGGAGAACTGTCGCAAATCAAGGAAAAGGAACTCTTTGACGAGCTACTTCAGAAGAAGGAGGACATTCTTCGAAAGGTGCGTGAGACGTCTGAAGTCAATCCGATGCTCGGGCACCGGGGAGTCCGGTTGGGGATTAAATACCCCGAGATTTACAAGATGCAGATACAGGCGGTTCTCGAGGCTTCTGCAGAACTGATCAAGGAGGGGATCGATATCCTCCCCGAAATCATGGTCCCTCAGGTTTGTACGGCTCAGGAACTCAAGCAGGTTCATAAGTGGATGGACGAGATTCGAGGGATCGTGGAGAAAAAATACGGTATCTGTGTTCTCTTCCAGTTCGGAACAATGATCGAAGTCGTCAGAGCCTGCATGAGAGCTGGCAAATTGGCAGAAGTGACAAATTTCTTCTCCTTCGGGACGAACGACCTTACCCAGGCGACCTTCTCTTTTTCGAGGGAAGATGCCGAAAAGAAGTTCCTTCCCCTTTACAACGAGATGCAGATTCTCATGGATAACCCCTTCGAGATTCTGGACATTAAGGGGGTAGGGAGGCTGATGAAGATCACCATGGAGTGGGGAAAAAGAAGCAATCCTAAACTCAAAGTGGGCATTTGCGGCGAACACGGAGGTAATCCTCGAAGCGTAGAGTTCTGCCATACCCTTGGGCTGGATTATGTCAGCTGTTCACCTTATCGTGTTCCTGTCGCGCGACTTACAGCAGCACAGGCCAAATTGAGAGAAACCAGGAGGGACAAAACCGAATTAGAGGACCCGGACTACCCGTTTAACGTGTTCTTCTAGGACAGCCCTCAGTTGTCAGCAGTCCCCATTCAGGGTTTTCTTAGAAACACGCAATTGGCTCATCAACACGCATAGCTCTTCTCTCGCACATCTTCAGGTAGCCTAGTAGACAAGCAGGCGCAAATATCCCATCACAGAGGCAGAGGGCGCTGAGAACTTGACCCTGCCCCGAAGGGGCTGATGATTCTGGTTTGTCGGCACTTGCCCCATAGAATGCGATTGTCCCATGAAGAGCCGCGCAACTTGACTGGGGAGCTATTCACTAGGGTCTCCCGACAAACCAGAGATTCTCACCTCTGCGATCTCCGCGTCTCTGCGGTGAATCCTTAGCCAAGCGTTTTCAGGTGATCAGAATGCGGAATAAAGGCAACAAGCGTTTACTTTTTTATGTCCAGTCCTTTAAGGAAGGAAAGATCGATCTCGACACCATAGACCTGCTGGACTTTGTTTATTTTGACAATGACTGAATCGAACTCCTCATAGAATCCTTCGATCACAGCACTCGCCAGAGCCGATCTTTTGTCCTCCATCTCGAGAATATCGACAAGTCCCTTCAATAACAGGAGATTCCGCCTCGCGATATTGCTGCGACCCACCAATAGGGGTGCCATGAACATAATCACAAACAGATTCTCGAAAGCCTCGCGGGGATTCCTCTTAAGCAGTGAAAAAGTATGAGCCAAGCTGATGTATTCGCGCTCGAGCTTTGGCTTCATCTCTCTTGAGACGTATCCATCGATGATTGCGTGATCTTCCTCAACCATTCTGAACTCCTTTTCCTAAGCTTTCAGCCGTCAGCGTTAAGCTCTCAGCAGAAAGGCCTGGGTGAAGTCATTGGATTTCCAGCGTCGACTTCTGATCGCCAAATCTCAAAAAATGAAACCAACAGCTTCTCTCGCCCACTCCCCTTCGAATTTGCTCAGGGCAGGCCCTTCGGCGCTACTCGGGGTCGCTCGAGCTCTCGGAGTTCGCTGAGTGAGATAGTTGATTCAACAGATTTTTGGCCTCATTTTTTGAGACGAAAAATTAAGCCGAGTTGATCTCCCCTCGATGGGCCGCTCACCAATCCAGAGGAAGTTACCTCTGAGGCTCTGCGTGCTCTGTGAGAGACGAGAAAAGCAAGCAGTTTTCACCTCGTCGGGTAGCAGATTACTCTGTCACGATTTTGGAGAAGTCGGCAATGGAAGAGAAAAGATCCGCGGCCTGGCCGAGGAGGGCGAGACGGTTATCCTTGAGTTTCCTATCCTTGTCCATCACCAACACCTTGTCAAAGAACCGGTCCACAGGCGCCTTGAGTTGAGTCATCTCCGTCAGCGCCTTTTGGTATTCCTTTTCCTTGAGAAGCTTATCGAGTCTCTTCTTCGCTTCCAAAAGCGCCTCGTGCAGTTTTTGCTCGGCATCCTCCCTGAAAAGGGATGGGGTGACATTTCGTCCCGGGAACCCCCGGCTGATGTTGACCACGCGGTTGAAAGCCATGGCCAGAGGGGCAAACTCCTTGCTCTTCTTTACCGTCGTGAGGGCGACAATCCTGTCATGGCAGTCAACCACATTGTCAAAACCGATCCCGAGCACTGCCTCCACGACATCCAAGGGGGTGCCTTTGGATATCAAGAAATTCTGAAAACGAAGCTTGAAGAATTCAAGGACCGAGTCCCCGACCTCACGAGACGGCAATTCCAACTTCTCCTTGAGTAACCCAAGGCCTTCCTTGATCATCGCCTTCAAGGAGACTGCGTAGCGTTTCTCCAAAAGAATGTTAAGAATCCCCAATGCCTGCCTGCGAAGCGCAAAGGGATCGCCGGCACCTGTGGGAATCAATCCCACCCCGAAGCATCCAACGATCGTATCGAGTTTATCTGCGATACTCACAAAATCACCGATAGGGGATGAAGGCAAATTGTCCCCTGCAAAGGTCGGCAGATAGTGCTCGTAAATCGCATCGGCAACCTCGACGGATTCACCGGAGAGAAGGGCATACTCTCTTCCGATAATGCCTTGTAGGCTGGGAAATTCCCCAACCATGCCGGTTACGAGATCGGCCTTGCAAAGAAGAGCAGCTCGATCCACAGACTCCTCGAGATCGGGTCTCAGGTTTCTGGCCAGAAGACGGGAAAGGGCACGGAAGCGCATGACCTTTTCGTAAGACGTCCCGAGCTTCGCCTGAAAGACGACCTCCCTGAGCGCCTCAACTTTCTGCTTCAGGGGGATTTTGGTGTCTTCATCATAGAAAAACCGGGCATCTGAGAGCCTAGCGCGCAAAACCCGTTCATTCCCCCTCCTGACGACATCCATATCCGCCGCCCGGGTGTTGCCCACGCATACGAAATGGGGGAGAAGTTTCCCCTTTCGATTCACCACGGGGAAATATCGCTGGTGGTCCTCCATGGCGTGAACGACCACCTCCTTGGGGAGTGTCAAGAACGCCTTTTCAAAATCCCCCAGAGTGATGACAGGGAACTCGACGAGATACGTCACTTCGTCAAGGAGTTCTTGATTCTCGAGGATCTTCCCCGAAACCTCTCGGGCGGCCCCATGAATACCGTCCTCGATCATCTTTCTCCGCTCCCCCGGGTCCACGATCACCGAGGCTTTTCGGATCTTTTTCAAATAGTCTTGGAATCCGCTGACTCTGAAACTTTTGGGACTCATGAATCGGTGTCCGTATGTCGCATCCCCGCTTTCAATCTCGTCCAGTTTGAAGGGGACAACCTCACGACCCAAAAGTGCCAGAATCCAATGGATGGGGCGCACAAATCGGAGGCTCGAGCTCCCCCACCGCATCGATTTCACAAAAGAGAGAGAGGTGATCACCTTTGGCAGGCTCTTCCGCAGAAGATCGAACGTTTTTTCTCCCCTCTGTCGCCGCATCACACAGAGATATTCCCCTTTCTCCGTACGGGCACTTTCTAGATCTTCAACTCCTACTCCCTGAGCCCTGGCAAACCCCTGGGCTGTTTTGGTTGGATTGCCCTTCTCGTCAAAGGCCAGATGTTTTGGAGGACCCAGCTTCCTTTCGACCGTATCCTTCTGGAACTCAGCGACGCTATCCACCCATAGAACCAGCCGTCTGGGGGTTCCCAGTGTCCGCATCTTCCCAAAGCTAACCTGAACCGTCTCAAGCTCTCGCTTCATTAGAGCCGCAAGGTCTTCCAGAGCCTTCTGAGTAAAGCGTGCAGGGATCTCTTCAGTCCCGATCTCTAGAAGCAGCTCTTTACCCATCCCAACCTCAGGTGTTCCTAACTAGTCACCACTGAAAAATGTCCATTTCGCTCCTTGAACGAAGTTTCTGACCCGTTGCAGGGCCTCCCTGTGTTCGACCTCCTAAACTCTCCGCCTTCGGCGGATCAGACAGTAGGAGCTCGCCCCTTCGGGGACACTCCGGTCGCCAAGACGGGTCGCCCCAGAAACTTCGTGATGTTCGCTCCACGGCCATTTTTCAGCGACCGTTAGCTAAACCCCGGTCTCTCAAAAGGCCGCGGCCTTGCATCCTGTACACCAGCGAATGAACAATTTTCAAATCCGAAGCATGAAATCCGGGTGAAGCTTTCGCGCAGGGACCAATACGAAACAATTTCGAAATCATAAACTCGAATGCTCTAAACACTGTTCTCGTTTTCTGTCATTTGATATTGAACTTGGGTTTCGGATTTCAATATTCGGATTTCGAATTTGTCTAAAGACAGTCCCTTCTTCACGCCACGGCGGGGAGCGCCGGCAAGATGTCAGTTATTGCTGAAATCTCTTCAGAAGGGGATAACCCATGGACTCGCGCTGTTTCAGGTAAGTTTCGGCGCACCGTCCCGCCAAATCCCTCACCCGATGGATAAAGCCGGTTCGCTCCGTCACACTGATCGCTCCACGGGAATCCAAAATATTAAAGGTGTGAGAACATTTAAGACAGTAATCGTAGGCAGGAAGAACAAGCCCCTCGTCCACGAGTCGGGCGCACTCTCTCTCGAAGAGATCAAAGACCCGGAAAAGCATGGTCGTGTCCGCCACTTCGAAGTTGTAAACCGAGTATTCGGTCTCCCGACGATGAAATACGTCGCCGTACCGGATTCCTTGGATCCAGGTCAGGTCGTACACATTATCTATGCCCTGGATGTACATCGCAATTCGCTCGAGGCCGTAGGTCAACTCCACAGATATTGGATCGAGATCGTATCCTCCGGCCTGCTGAAAATATGTGAACTGCGTGATCTCCATCCCATCAAGCCAAACCTCCCACCCAAGGCCCCAGGCTCCGAGGGTGGGTGCCTCCCAATCGTCCTCAACGAAACGGATGTCATGAGCCAAGGGATCAAGCCCCAAACTCCTCAGACTATCGAGATATATATCCTGAACCTCGAGAGGCGATGGTTTCAGAATCACCTGATACTGATAGTGCTGTTCGAGCCGGTTGGGGTTGTCGCCATATCGTCCATCAGCAGGCCTTCTGGACGGCTCCACGTAGCCAACCTTCCAAGGTTCAGGACCCAAGACGCGCAGAAATGTGGCCGGGTTCATGGTCCCAGCACCGACTTCTGTCTGATAGGGCTGCCAGATAATGCACCCCCTTTGGGACCAAAAGCCCTCTAGCGCCAAGATCACTTCCTGGAAAGTCACAAGCCTCCTCCTCGGTTGACAGCGTCCAAGGGGATCGGTTGTCAGCAATGAACCCAGTCTAAAGCTGATCGGGATCGCTTGGCAGTGGCCCACGTCGTATTCCGTGATGCTTTAGAGGGATCCGTTTCAAAGAACCGCTCCCCCTCACCCTTCTCAACGGCCTTCTGGCTCTTTCTGGCCCCTGGCAACGACTCAACTGGTCTCCCCTGATCCCGATCAACTGCTGAGCCGACTCCGAAGTTCTGGGAACAGATCTCTAACACTTTGCCTGGGGCGTGTCAAGACGGGACGCCTGGCCTGACAGTTTCCAGGAATCTGAGAGACTTCAACTCCCGGTTGAGATGATGCCGGATGAACCGGGGCAGTATCTCCCCGCTCTCGGCCAGGGATGAAGGCGAGAATCTCACGCGACGGATCTTTGAGAGGTCAGTCTCCATGGATTTCTGTAAGACTCTTATCGTGCCCATTGAGAGGCCAAAAAAATCGCCGTTCGTTGGACAGCATCTCCCACAGAATATCCCTCCTCTGAGCGGGACAAAGTAAACCTGCTCGAGCCGGTCGAGTGGCCTCCGACATTGGATGCATGAATTCAGGTTTGGCCGATATCCGAGGAGAGAGAGAAGGCGGATTTCAAAAATCCGCAGCATCTCTTCCCTTGGCTTCATGCCGCTCACCATGGATAGCGACGTTCTGAGCAGATCGAAGACCTCCCGGTGTGCCTCCCGTTCTCCAACCATGGCGTCCACCAATTCGACGAAGTAACTGCCATAGCCCATCTTGACGATATCCTGGCTGAAAGCGGGAAAGAACTCCACCACATCACTCTGGTCGATTCTCGTCAAGGGCCGGTCCTCTCTTTCAAAGAAGAGGATCCTTACATGGCAAAACAGTTCGAGGCTATTACTGAACCTCCTCCGACTCCTTCGTGCCCCTTTCGCAATCCCCTTCATTTTTCCGTGTTCCCTCGTAAAGAGGGTAACAATTCTGTCCGACTCTCCATAGTCGAATGACTGAATGATAATGCCAGTGGCGCGTTTCAGGGGCATAGTTCACCAAAAACCAAACCAGGCGCTTGCTAACGATGCCCGCTTTTTCGGACGAGATGATGAGATGGCAGCGAGAAGTCAGAACTCAGGAGTCAGAATGGAAAATATCAAGTGAGAAATCTTCAAGATCCCGTTGTTTGCCGAAAGCCTATCCGGGCCTTCTTTCTGCCCAGCTAATCATAATTCTTGAGGGTCCCAAATAACACAGGAATACAAACGTGAAGATTGGAACAAACCGGTAGACCGGTTATGCCTCATTCCATACCTATTCTGACTTCTGACTCCTGACTCCTGAATTCTCAATAACCTCTGTTCCCGGAGGGATGGTGAATGTGAAGAGGTCTTTTGGCAGCTTCCTATTGATACGAATATGTTTGAAAAGGATAAGCGTCGGATTTCCATAGGCGTCGTAAAATTCCGCCTGACGCACATAGCTTGTTGTTTTGTCGATCGTCAGAATCAGTCGATCCAACATCGCATGTGGCTTCCTCGGGGTAAGCTCTATTCGGTATCCATATTTTGTCTGATCCACCTCATCGTCCCACCGATGGACTGTGAAGTCCTGTCTGAGATCCCCCTGCCCTACCAGAAAAGCGAGGAAAAGTCTCCCATCTTCGGGATTCACGTTCTCAACGATGACCTGATTTTCCTCGGGCTGATAGAACCAGAGCCTTTTCCCGTCACTCACCCATGTACTCTTGGGAGGTGCGGTGTACTCCCAGCGCATGAGCCCAGCCTTTTCAAAATAGACTTTACCCTTGGTGGTTTGAGTCTGTCCGAGCATTTTGTTCGTTGATTCCTGGGTGAAATCCGCCGTCAGGCTCGAGATACTCTCGTACTGCGTCTGCACCTTGTCAACCACCTCGCGGGTTGTCAGGGCTAGACTATGGCCAAGGGACACGAGGAAAAAAAGCGGAATCAAAAGGGTGAGCCTCTTGTTCATCGAATTCCCCTGCGCACCTGCTGACTTGGGTCCGCATTCCGACAACTGGAGGAAGGGCTGACGATTCACCACGATCACCACAGACACTCGAGGGGGTTTATTCAGTCGTCATTAATCCCTTACATCTTGTGAATCAGCACTTCCCGGGGTTTAACTCCATCAGAAGGACCGACGATACCCTCAGCTTCCATCCTTTCAACAATTCTCGCGGCACGGTTGTAGCCGATCCGGAAGCGCCTCTGGATTAACGAGATCGAAGCCTGGCCGGTTTCCGCCACGAAAGCCACGGCCTCATCATATTTCTCGTCATAATCCTCTTCATCTGCCCGGGCCTCCATCGCCCGCTTCTCCTCGATAATCGAGGTGTCATATTCAGGCTCGCCCTGCTTTTTCAGGAAATCGACCAATCTCCGGATCTCGATCTCTGAGATAAAAGCCCCGTGTACACGAACCATCTTCGAACTCCCGGGGGGTAGAAACAACATGTCCCCGGCCCCCAAGAGGTGTTCCGCTCCGATCGTATCCAGAATAGTCCTGGAATCTATCTTCGACGAGACCTGAAAAGAAATCCTGGCAGGAAAATTCGCTTTAATGATACCGGTGATGACATCGACCGATGGCCTCTGGGTGGCGAGTATCAAATGGATACCCACGGCTCTCGCCATCTGAGCGAGACGGGTAATGGCCTCTTCCACTTCCCTGGAGGACACCATCATCAGGTCAGCCAGCTCATCCACAACCACAATAATGTAAGGTAACCTGACTGGCTCCTCCACGACCTCCCCTTTTTCTTCCTCGAGCGTGTCACCCCGCTTTCGGTAGACATGACTCGTCGCTTCCTTCAGAATTTTCTCCACTTGCCTGTTGTACTGGTCGATGTTTCGAACTCCCCTCTCGGCCAGAATCTCGTAACGCCTCTCCATCTCATCGACCAGCCACCTGAGGCCAAGGGCCGCTTTTTTGGGATTTGTTACGACCGGAAGAAGCAAATGGGGAATTCCTTCGTACAATGAGAGTTCGAGCATCTTCGGGTCAATCAGAAGAAAGCGAACCTCCTCGGGCCTACATCTAAAAAGGATGCTGCAGATCATGGCGTTGAGAAAGACGCTCTTCCCCGACCCAGTCGATCCGGCCACCAGGAGATGCGGCATCCTGCCGAGGTCTATCACAAAGGGATCACCAGAGATACCGACGCCAAGACAGATGGAAAGCTTCGCCCGAGATGCTTTGAATTCTTCGGATGTGACGATTTGTTGAAGATGGACGGTCCGCCGAACCCTGTTGGGAATTTCGATTCCCACGACGGCCTTCCCGGGGATGGGGGCGACGATTCGGATGCTGACGGCGCTGAGGGCAAGAGCCAAGTCATCGGCCAAGCCCACAATTTTGCTGACTTTCACCCCGGGTGCCGGCTCGAACTCAAAAACGGTAATCACAGGGCCAGGCCTGACCTCCACAACCTTTCCATCAACCCCATAGTCCCTGAGTTTCTTCTCCAGAATCTCGGAGTTCATAATCAGGCTTTGCTTGTCGACCCTGATCTCGTCCCCATCAGGTGTATCGAGAAGGGAGACAGGAGGGAGATGGAAGGTTTCTTTTGTCGCCGGAAATACGATCTGCTCCTGTTGAAGGGCCTCTTCTCTTACTCTCTTGGCCTTTGGAGACTCTGACACCGGAGTAAGCCTTACGATGCGCCCTTTCTTGTGAACCTTCCTCTCCATGCCCACTCGCCGCTTTCTCCCAAATTGCTCAAAACGAATCATCAAGAAAACCCGAACCCTCTCTTCGATCCTTGACAACAGGTGGTAAGCGCCGACGGCGAGTCGTGAAAAAGAAAGACCCGTGGCGATCACCGTCGATAAAACCAGCAGAAGAACAACGAGGGACGAAGCACCAAAGGGACCCAGATATTTTGAGAAACTTACGGATAGGATTTCACCAAATGCACCACCGGCAACCACTTTCTCACCCTGGATACGGAGTTCATCTATCCAGGCTCCAAAGCCGATCGAGAGGGAGCAAATCAAAAGAACAACGCCTCCTGCCCTGGCCCATATCTGACTCGCATCCCTTCTTAGCAAGACTAAGGATCCGATCCACACACACCCCAGTGGTAGGACGTAGACAGCGACGCCCAGGATCTGTACAAGAAGATCCGCCCCGTAGGCCCCGAGAATACCCGCAAGGTTGTGGATCTCCCTCTCTTTCCCAATATGCTGAACATTCAGTGAGGGATCCGAGGGATGATACGAGTAAAGCGCCACCCCAAGAAGAAACCCCAGGCCCAACAATATCAGGCCGAGGACTTCGGGTCCAATCCGGTTCTGCCTCGAATCTTCAAACATAACGCCTCACCTGGCAAACCTGCCCTCGATGGCCGCCCTGACCTCCTCCATGAGACCCTCCCTATCCGCCATGCCCCTGTCATCTGTGGGGATGGGCTTTCCGACGACGAGTTGGATTCGCCCCGGTCTCACTCTCAGGGAGCTTCGAGGAAGTACCTCTCTGCTCCCGCGGATGGCGATCGGAACGATCGGAACACCCGCCTTGATCGCCAGGGTGAACCCGCCTTTTTTGAAAGAATGGATCTGCCCGTCGGGGCTTCTCGTCCCCTCAGGGAAAACCAGTACCGATGCGCCTTCCCGAATCTTGGTTACCGCCTGTTCGATACTCTCCAGGGCCTTCTTTTTGCCTTTGCGGTCGATGCTAATATACCCAGCAGCTCCCATGGCCCATCCGAAGATGGGGATTTTGAACAATTCCTCCTTCGCCAACCACTTGAAATGGACAGGGAGATAGGCCAACAGAACAAAGATGTCATAGGCGCCCTGATGATTCGCCATGAGGATGTAAGGTCGCCCTTTCTCCATATGGTCCACGCCAGACAGATCCACGTGAACCCCGCTGCACTTGGTGATCAACCACCCCCAGGCCCTCGCATAGCCATGGATAATCCTCCCCTTTCGATCAAAGGGGAACGTCAGGAATCCCAAGATTGACAGCACGATAGTGCTGACGACCAGGCAAAGCAGTCCAAGAGCGGTCCGAAGAAGTCTTTCTATCTCTTCTCCCCCATCCGGTCGGCGATGATTTTGACCTCTCTCCTCAAATTCTCGTCGAGATCGTAAGGCGATACACCGACGCGATCCGCTTCGAGGATCTTAGGACTGAAACTAAGATGGCCAATGATATCGAAATCTGCTCCGAGGTTTTCTTCGATGATTCGCCGATCTTCGTCCGAAGCGATCTTGTTCCCAACGACATAGATCCTCGCGATACCGAGATCGTTCGCAAGCCGTTTGATCTGTCTCGCCGTTCCGAAGCTTCTCAAGCCCGGCTCCACGACCACGCCAAAAGCATCCACGTAACTCGTCGACCCCCGGCTCAAGTGCTCTAAACCTGCCTCCAAGTCGACAATGACAGCCTCGTCTCTCGCCACGAACAGGTGACTGATGAGATTCTTCAGAAGCACATTTTCTGGGCAAAAACAGCCACTCCCTCCCGACAGGACCCCTCCCAATACCAGAAGCTTGACGCCTCGATAGGTTACACTGTACGCATCGGGAATATCATCCACCCTCGGGTTCAGCTTGAACATTCCCCCGAATGTTCCCTTTTTGCTCTCCGTCCGTTCCTCGACCAAACTGGTTCTCTGGGCGAGGGGAAGCAATCCTGATAGCTCTTCTGCCGGGATCCCGATCGCTGACGCCAGGTTCGCATCCATATCTGCATCAATCGCGAGAACCTTTCTCCCTTCATCGGCAAGGAGACGGGCCATCACCCCGGCGAGTGTCGTTTTACCGACACCCCCTTTTCCCGAGATCGCGACTTTCACAACATCCTCCTATGAGCTATCTAACATGGCCCCTAGCCCTTGTCAAGCAAGGAACGGCGCCATTTTCGAGATAATCCAATCGACGATTCAATCTCAAGTTTGATGTGTGAGGGGTGTGGAAAGCTGAAAAGCAGGCTATGAGCGCGAATTCATCCCATAGTTGAACTCAAATGTGGATTGGCTTCTGTTGGAGCTTCCTTATCTCACCTGGCCAAACCATCCCAGGAATCAGAATTCGATCATCAACGGCCGTGTCCGTTGTTCGTTGTCCGTGGCTCGTTGTTCAGATATCAGAATCTACTGAACAATAGAGATAACAGGAAGAGGACCGAGGTATCTCCCTTCTGACAGACTGCTTTGAATGTTCCCCTGCGACGGACGACTGACAACCGACAACTGACAGCACCAGACGAAGCCTTCGAGCAGTGAAACACGGCTTTTTCAGAGAGCGATCAGGAGAGCTTCCGGAGGGCTCCCGCTATGCGATCGAAGGCCTCTTCAAGGACAGGAGGTGCTGTCGCGAGGTTGATTCGGATATGGCCCTCCCCGTGAGGACCGAAATCCGACCCGCTCTGAACAACGACCCGCGCCTCTATTCTCAGATAATCGGCCATCTCTTTGCTCGTCATCCCGAAGGAAGACACATTCGGAAAAACAAAGGGCGTTGCCTCAGGTTTTGGACACCACACGCCGGGGATCTCCCCCAATCTCCGGATGGCGAAGTCTCTCATCTTCCTGAGATGAGACCTGAGTTCCCTGATCCAGCCATCTCCGTGAATCAGGGCGGCCTTGGCCGCAGCCTGGGCCAGTGTATCGGTGTGGACAATCATTCCGTGGATTTTCTTCTTGAGTTCTCTCATATGCCTGCCGCGGCTCACGATATACGCAATCCGAAATCCGGCAATGCCAAAAGCCTTGCTGAATCCAAAGACCGTGAGTGTCCGTTCGAACAAATCAGGGCTCAACGATGCGAGACTCACGTGATCCCCCTCGAAAATCATGTCCTCATAGAGCTCATCAACGAATATGAACAGATCGTGCTCCTGAGCCATTCTTCCGACTGCTTCGAGTTCCTCTCGACTCAGGACCTTTCCCGTTGGATTGTGGGGGTTGCATACCATGAGAAGCCGAGTCCTCGGGGTAATCCGACGCTTGAGATCGTCTAAGTCCAACGTGACGTGATGGGAAAAATCCACAGGGTTGAAGACTGGAACCGCCTGGGCATTTTCAATATTCTCGATAAAGGGTGGATAAATCGGAGCTGGACAGATGATCGCCTCATCCGCGGGTCTCAGGGTGTGGTGACATGCCAGAAAAATCGCAAACATTGTTCCTGGGACCATATGGATATCTTCGGTGTTTGCCGGAATCCGGTTCACCCGATTGATCTTCTCACAGACAACCTCCAACACATCCGGATCTCCAGAATACGCCCCATAGGGGGTCCGGTCCTCCTCAAGAGCCTTGATGACCCCCTCCTTGATCTCCACGGGAATGTGAAAATCGATGTCCGCCACGGATAGGGAGATAACATCCTCCGCCCACGGGGACCACTTCAGGGCAGCTCGTTTCCGAAGAAAAGTCTCATCAATTGTCTCAAAATTGATCGTTTTCATCTCCGACACACAACATGCAGTTGTCACCTATCGGCTATCAGAAAAATCACAGTGAATAACCCATAGCGGACCGACGAGGCTCAAATAACGCGCTTTGCTGGTACAGGATCTGAGAACACGGAAGGGCCAGTTTGTGGCCAACTTGTTCAGAGGGCCAACAAGATGTGAGTCAGGCGACCCCTGTCACGCATCGAGGAACTCTTCCGTGACCCCTGGACCCTGGGGCTGAACCGAGACATTTGTTACATCCCCGGCCACAACCCTTATCGTCTCATCCTTCCCTGTGCGGATAACAAGTGCCCCGTCGTGGTCGAGTCCCTCCGCCACACCTCGATACACGTCACCAAAAGATGATACCTCCAGGGTCTTTCCTCCAATACGGGCCACAGCCTCCCACTTCTTGATGATGACATCGGCTCCCTGAAGCAGAAACTCGTTGTACCAAAAGTCTAGCCATTCAAGAAGAGACCGGGTAAATTCGACCCTTGAGATCCTGTGACCCAACTCCCTCATCACAGAGGTGGCTTTCTCACTGAGCTCCGCGGGAAAGGCGTCTGCTTCCATATTGAGATTCACCCCAAACCCGAGAACAACGAAATCGACTCGATCTGTTTCCGCTTTCACTTCGTTGAGCAGCCCCGCGAGCTTTCTCCCCCGAACCAACACATCATTGGGCCACTTGACCTCCACCTTCAACGAGAAGCATTGGGATAGAGCCTCCGCCGTTGCAATGACACCGAGATAAGTCAGCAGTGGGGCGAGCCTCGGCGGAATCGCTGGCCTCAGGATAAGAGAGAGATAGAGATTACTGCCGGCAGGAGAGAGCCAGAAACGACTCATTCGCCCCCGACCCTGGGTCTGGGATTCGGCGATCACAACGACCCCCTCCCGGGCTCCCTGAAAGGCCAATTCGTAAGCCACATCGTTGGTTGAGCTCACCTCTCCAAGCGTATGTATCTCAGCTGCCACCCTCACGGCCTTCAGTTTCCGGCCGATCTCTCGAGCCGACAGAAGATCAGGCCTCTCAACCAGCCTGTAGCCCCGATGGGGGCTCGCTTCGATTCTGTAGCCATCCTGTCTCAGGGTTCGAATCCGCTTCCAAATGGCCGCTCTCGACAAACCAAGCTGCCGACTCAGGTCCTCACCGGAGACATACCCCTGGCACTCCTCAAGGGCGGTAAGAATTACCTCATTCACGGGAGAGTCGAACTTAGGATTTGATGTTTCTACCATTCTTGTGATCATTCGATATTGAAAGAAGAAGTCAGGAGCCAGAAGCCAGGATTCAGAATAAACCCGTAATGGCGTCTCAGTTTGGGAGTCACCCGGTTTCCTTCTTTACTAGAAAAACCTTCCGGAATCAAAGGGACGGAAAGAACAGATCGAAGCGCTTTCTGTCACGGAAATCAGGTCCCCAAAGGTTCTTGTCCCTCTTTTTTCCCTTTTGACTGCTGAATTCTGACTCCTGACTGCTGAATTCTGACCCCTGTTTCCTGACTCCTGACTCCTGCCTTATCATTTCGAAGGCCCTCTGTCATACCGAGAAAACTGCATGGAAAAGGTCCCCCGCCCCTGACTGAGGGACCTCAGATCCGTGGAATAACCGAACATACGGGTCAGGGGACACCGCGCTTGAACATGGACCACCTTCCCCTTTGGTGAAATCGACTCAACATCACACTGCCGGGACTTCAAGTCGCCAATCACCTCGCCCATGAACTCCTCAGGAACGACAACATTGGTTGCCATAATGGGTTCGAGAAGCACGGGTTGCGCTTTTTCACATCCCTCTCTCACGGCGTTGGAACTCGCTATTTTAAGAGCCATCGGGGACGGATTGTCCGCATCAAACTTAACGTTGATGAGTTCCACCATGACGTCTGTCAGAGCAAACCCCATGAGAGGTCCAACCGTCACGGCATCTCTTACCCCTTCCTCGATGGCTTCGGAAATCTCTCCCTGTAGTTTCTCTCGCGAAACCGATGACGCAAAGGCGATTCCCTGGCCCCTTTCTTGGGGAGATATTCTCAGTGTGACCTCTCCAAAAAGCCGGGTCTCATCGACCTGCCGGAGAAACGTTCCCGTCTGCTCGACGGTTTTTTCAATAGTCTCCTGGTAGAGAACCTGGGGGCGACCGACGTTTACGGGGAGATTGTATTCATTCAGCAAACGCGCGACCAGAACCTCGAGATGGAGCTCCCCCATCCCGGAAATGATGGTCTGAGCCGTGTCCTCATCAAACTTGACGAGAAAGGTGGGATCCTCTTCTGCCAGCTTTTCAAGACTCAAATTCAGCTTGTCCTGGTCTTGATTGGTTTTGGGTTCAACGGCCACGGACATGACGGGTTTGTAAAAATCGATCGGTTCGAGAAGAATCGGGTGAGCCTCATCACACAGGGTGTCACCCGTTGTGGTCCCTTTCAATCCCATCACGGCAATAATATCCCCCGTCGAGGCCTCATCGATTCTTTCACGGTGATTGGCGTGCATACGAAAGATCCTGGAAATTCTCTCCTTTGCGCTCAGCCGCGGGTTGTAAACCTCTCCACCCACCTTTTTGTCCCCTGAATAAACTCTCACATAGACCATCTTTCTCCCCTGGTCCATGATGACCTTGAAAGCCAGGGCAGCAAAGGGTCCGTTGTCATCAGCCAATCGGGTCTCTACTTTGCCCGTCCTCGGGTTCCTCCCTGTGATCCCTGGAATATCCAGAGGAGAGGGCAAGTAGTTGACAACCGCGTCAAGAAGCGGCTGAATTCCCTTATTCTTGAGAGCCGAACCGCACAAAACCGGAACCACCTTCATCCCGACCGTCGCCTTTCGGATTGCCGTCAAGATCTCCGGTTCCGTGATGGGTTTCCCCTCGACATACTTTTCGGTCAAGTTCTCATCGGTCTCTGCCACGGCTTCGATCAGGCGAGCGCGGAAATCCTCCGCCTCGGCCCGATAGGTTTCGGGGATCTCAGCCTCACCATATGAAGCGCCAAGGGTTTCTTCCTGCCATTGAATCGCTTTGAAATTAATCAGATCGATAACGCCCCGGAATTCACTCTCCACGCCCAGGGGTATTTGAATCAACAGAGGCTTCGTACCGAGCCGATCGACCATCATTTTCACGGTGCCGTGGAAATCGGCTCCCACACGATCCATTTTGTTGATAAATGCCACCTTGGGAACGTGATATTTGTCCGCCTGGTGCCAGACCGTCTCCGATTGTGGTTCAACACCCTCGACGGCGGAGAAAACGACGACCACACCGTCGAGAACTCTCAAGGCCCGCTCGACCTCGATGGTAAAATCGACGTGCCCCGGTGTGTCAATAATATGAACATCATGACCCCGCCACATGCAGGTCGTCACCGCAGACGTAATGGTAATCCCCCGCTCTTGCTCCAGCTGCATCCAGTCCATCACCGTATCACCGTCATGGACCTCTCCCATGCGATGAGTCCGCCCAGTGTAGTATAGGACCCGCTCGGTGACAGTAGTCTTTCCCGCATCGATATGCGCCGCGAATCCGATGTTTCTCGTCTTTTCGAGTTTTTTCCTGGATGCCATGTGACGATACTCACGGGCTTCCCCGACCTTGCAGCCAGAGAGGAGGAGGGAAGCACTCGAAATCCCTTGCTTTTTGCGGCATATTAAAGAGTTCCCTTGAAAAAGTCAAGGTGGCCAGTGCGCAGCCCGGAGGAAGCAAAATTCAGTTGAGAAGAGAGCTTCCTCGATCCGCCCGCCTTTTCGTTTTCGCCGTCTGGCGGACAACCCGTTCGTCTGATCTTTCTTGCATTTTCAGATTGAATCTGTTAGTATTTTCTATCGCTTGTCATGCTCTCTTCTCTTTCTTTTGTCCTCAAAATCGGAGGGGGACTTGTCCTATCCCGGCCTACAGCGCTTCCTGTGGTTCGCCCTGATGGTTATTTTAGCCCTCCCAGCAGCCTGTAGCCATATCGAGAGACTCAAAATACCCTTTACCCATAGAGTCGATCGCAGGGTCCGCCATAAAGAACTCGTCCGCATCGATAATCGGGTGTACGTGAAGGTACCCAATCAGGAGGCCGGGACAGAGAAGAATCAAATGCAGTATCGCTATGTGCCGGTCGAGGAATACCTCGCCAATCGTCAGATTTATGACGCAGTCGTCGCCTCCACTCCGCTCCCTGAGGAAGAAGAATGGAAGCCCGCTGAACTGGACACAGCATCGGTTCCCCCGACAGAAGCAGCGGATAGCGCCAGCGAAAAAGCAATTTCTCTGCATTTCAAGAAGCGACTCATGGTTGTCCCTTTTCAAGACTTAGCCCATGCCTCGCACAAGCGGCTTTCCGATGTCGCCATGCGAAGCTTGGTGTCGATGATTCAGACCAGATCCGATCAGGTTACCCTGTTTGACGGCGAGACCTTGATGGAAACGCTGCGGATTAGAGGCATCGATTTTGAATCCCTTGGGTCTCCTGAGTCAATACGATTGGCGAATGAGCTGTTTAACGTCCACGCGATCGTCACCGGGACGATTAACCATTTCTTCACCTCCTCAACTGAGAGCAAGGTTAAGGGAAGAGGCAAGACCACCTATGCCATTGCTGAAATCAGTGCCAAACTTGTTGAGGCAAACTCGGGGAGGGTCCTGCGAGTATGGGACGAGAAAAACCCGATCTTTGAATCGGAAGGAAAAGGGGACTTTGCCGAAGAGCGAGCCCAGTTGAAAGCAATTGAGATCATCACCTCCAAAATCGCTTCAAGTATTATTGAGGAATTGAAGAGAGTCAGCTGGTATGCAACAATCGCTGGAGTTGACAGCGACAGAGTTTATCTGAGCGCTGGAAAACTCTCAGGCATTCGAGTCGGAGACGTCTTTTCTGTATATCCCCCCGCCTCCACTGAGGAACCCAAGGGGGAGATCCGTGTTGCAGGCCTCTTCGGGATTGACTCGTCGGTGGCAGAAATCACAGAGGGAAAGGGCTTCAGCGCTAACGATACGGTGAGGCCCATTTTCCGATGAGAAGTCTATTCTAAACACAGAAAGGGGACACAACAAAATCTAGGCATAGCAAAAGAGGGGAGTCTGAAAAATGTTTGAGATTGGAGACAAGGCTGTCTATCCTGGACATGGAGTTGGCGTTATCGAGAAAATCGAAACGAGAGAAATCTCGGGAAACAACAAGTCCTTCTATGTCTTGCGGATCCTGGACAATGGAATGACCATCATGGTCCCGACGGACAACGCTGACATTGTCGGTCTAAGGGAAATCATCCCTGAGTTTCAGGTTCCAAGGGTCTTCCAGATCCTGAAGGAGAAGGACGTTTCCCTCGACAATCAGACATGGAACCGTCGATACCGGGAGTACATGGAAAAGATCAACACGGGATCGATTTTCGAGATAGCCGAAGTCTTGAGAGATCTCTCTATGCTAAAGAGTGAAAAGGAGCTTTCTTTTGGCGAACGCAAGATCTTAGACACCGCCAAGAATCTTCTCGTTACAGAGATTGCCATCGCCAAGAGTGCCCATGAGAATGAGATTATTCAAGAGCTCCTGACAATTCTCGACAGTTAGATCGTCTGAACTGGAATACTAAAATCCTTTATCCTTCGAAAGCCTCTCAGAATTTGTTCCAAGAGCCTTCCCTTCATCAGCCGAGTCTCTCCAATCCGAAAACTTTTCCGGGCCGAATGCGTCTCTTTGTCATGGTGAACCCACCATCGGTCGACATTGTGCCCGGTCTAGAAGGAGATAAAATGGGATCGTTAATACTTTGGATAGTTCTTATTCTCTTCAGCTCTCTCGGGGGCTATATTGCAGGCAGTGAGCTTAGCTCCTCGAGAACCTTCGCACTGTGGGGCTCGCTATGTGGAGCGGTTCTCGCGATTCTCACCATTCTCTTCGTGGAAAATGCGAAGAAAATCCCTCTGAGAAAAATCTGTGGAGGGGTGCTTGGTCTGTTGGTCGGGCTGCTTTTTGGTCGGCTGATCTCAGCTGCTGTGCCCGTTCTCGTCAAGTCCGGTAGCATAGCCATAAGCGGAGTGATTTACGCTATTCTCGGCTATGTGGGATTAAAAATCGGTCTGAAAAAGGGAGAGGAATTCAACCTCCAAATGCTGAGGTTCTCCAAGGGGGGGGATACCGAGCGCTTTAAGATCCTCGACACCAGTGTGATTATCGACGGGCGTATCGCCGACATTTGCGAGACAGGCTCCATCGAAGGCATATTTATTATCCCCCAGTTTGTGCTTCATGAACTGCAGCATATTGCAGATTCTCCTGATTCGGTGAAAAGAACACGTGGCAAACGGGGACTGGAGATTCTCCATCGGATGCAAAAATCTGTGGATATTGAGATCCGCATCAGTGAGCAGGACTTTCCCCGCATCAAAGAAGTCGATACAAAACTGGTGGAATTGGCCAAGCGAATCGACGGCAAAATCATCACCAACGACGCCAATCTCAACAAGGTTGCAGAGCTTCAGGGGGTGAGTGTCCTCAACATCAATGCCCTGGCCAACGCCCTGAAGCCGGTGGTTCTGCCCGGAGAAGAGCTTGACGTCTATATCCTCAAAGAGGGAAAAGAGCCTGGCCAGGGAGTTGCCTATCTCGACGATGGGACCATGGTCGTGATCGAAAACGGCCGAAGACATATGGGCCGGTCTCTCGATGTGGTGGTGACCAGTGTGCTCCAAACCACGGCGGGCCGTATGATCTTCGCCAGGGTCAAGGAGGAAGGGGCGGGGAGTCAAGGCGAATCTTACCCGCACCGTCAGGAATGGCAGCGAGGGTAGCTGTGCAAAAACCGAGTCGAAGAGTCGCCGCTCTCATCGTGGCTGCCGGCGAGGGACGCCGCATGGGGACCGCACAGACGAAAGCTCTTATCCCACTCAAAGGTATCCCGATTCTCGTACGCGCCATTCAACCTTTTGAGGCTTGCACTCGCGTTCACAGCCTTTATCCGGTCCTTCGAGAAGCGGACATCCGTCCATGGCACCAAAAGATCCTCGAGGAATTTTCGCTCAAGAAGGCGAAGCCGCCAGTGGTTGGCGGATTGCAGCGGCAAGACTCTGTCCGCCTAGGATTAGAAGCCATCAGAGAAGACGTCGATATCGTCCTCATCCACGATGGAGCCCGTCCATTTGTCGATGCCGCCATGCTCGAGCGGTTGCTGGACACGGTAGAAGAGGCGCAGGCCGCCGTGGTGGCTGTACCTGTCAAGGAAACTCTGAAAATCGTCTCTTCCGCAGGTTTTGTCCTTGAAACGCCAAGCCGAGAAGGTCTCTGGCACGTACAGACACCACAGGCCTTTGACTATCGCCTCATCCTTGAAGCCCATCGCAGAGCTGTGGCAGAGGATATCGTGACCACAGATGATGCAGCCCTGGTTGAACGGCTGGGTATTCCAGTAAATGTCGTGCAAGGTTCCTATAAGAACATAAAGATCACCACACCCGAAGATCTCATCATTGCACAGGCTTTCCTCGAGGATCGGGGTGAAGCTTGATTTGCGTCCTGAGGGAAATCAGTGAGAATCGGCTGGGGTTATGACATCCACCCTTTGAAGGAAGGAAGAAGGCTCGTGCTGGGAGGTGTAGAAATCCCTTTTGGGAGAGGCCTCTATGGGCACTCCGATGCCGATGTCCTGATCCACGCCATCTGCGATGCCATTCTCGGGGCCATGGCAGACGGAGATCTGGGGAGGCTCTTTCCAGACACGGATCCGAAATTCGCGGAAATCGATAGCAGTCATCTCCTCCGCCAAGTTGCCGATCGCGCGAAGGCCCGAGGATATGAAATCCGAAATGTCGACACCACAATCGTCGCTCAAGAGCCGCGATTGGCGAGCCACCTTTCCAAGATGGAAGAGCGATTGGCAGAAATCCTCGGTCTAAAAGGGCAAGACGTCAACGTCAAGGCGACCTCACCGGAGGGAATTGGAGCGATTGGTCGTGAAGAGGCCATTGCCGCCCATTGCGTTGTCCTGATCGAGGAGAGCGGGAAAAGTCTTGCCTGATTTTTCCCCTCAAAAAGCCAGACAACTATTCAATCTCTGAAAACTCTGTGGACCTGAGCGATCAACCCATAGAAATGGAGACCAAGGCCTTCGAGACGTTCGGGAACTCACAGGCTTCGGGGATGCGCTCTGCGATGAGAGATCTTCTCAGGAAGTCTGGCAGGTGGACGAAAGAGACCGAGTCAGAAATGCCTGAATGACTGCGCCGAGAACAGAGGAAGATGAGATGCCCCTGCGAATCTACAACACCCTGACCCAGAAGAAGGAAGAATTTCGTCCGATTCACCCCAAAGAGGTCCGGATGTATGTCTGCGGGGTTACCGTATATGATCGATGCCATATTGGTCATGGGAGAGCGGCGGTCATTTTTGACGTCATTTACCGGTATCTCAAATACAAGGGCTTTCGGGTCGTATACGTTCGAAACATTACCGACATCGATGACAAGATTATCCACAAGGCGAGGGAAGAGAACACCGAGGCACGGCTCATTGCCGAAAGATACACTCGCGAGCTTCACGAGGACATGGAACTCCTCGACGTCTTACCGCCTGACCATGAACCACGGGCCACCCAGCATTTGACCGACATGATCGGCCTGATCGAGAAACTCCTGGATCAGGGGTATGCCTACCACGTGAATGGCAAGGTATTCTTCGCGGTTTCAAAATTCAAACCCTACGGACGGCTCTCTCATAAACGTGTGGAAGAACTCCTTGCTGGAACGCGCTTTGAGCCGGATGAGGACAAACGCGACGTCCCAGACTTCGCCCTGTGGAAACCCGCCAAACCCGGAGAGCCCTCCTGGCCAAGCCCCTGGGGTGAGGGAAGACCTGGATGGCATATCGAGTGTTCTGCCATGAGTACGAAGTACCTCGGTGAGACCTTCGATATCCACGGCGGCGGTCGGGATCTCATCTTCCCCCATCACGAAAATGAAATTGCCCAGTCTGAAGCGGCCACAGGGAAAACTTTTGTCCAGTATTTCGTGCATAATGGCTTTGTCACCAATGAAGGGGCGAAGATGGCCAAGTCTCTCGGGAATATTGTGACGATTCGGGAGGTGTTGGAGCAGACCGATCGCGAAACTGTGCGGCTCCTGCTCCTCTCGCACCACTACCGGAGTCCCGTTGACTTCTCCCATCAGGCGCTCGTCGAGTCCTCTGAAAACATGAGACGGTTCTATCAGCTCCTCAAGGAGATCGGAAAGCGGCTCAAACCCTCCCCCGCTCTGGAAAAACCCGTAAAAGTCCTGGCCGAAAAGGTCTCTCCCGAGGAGAGAGCCCGTGTTGAGCCCCTGCTCGATTTCCCGAAGCGATTTGAGCAGGCCATGGACGACGACTTCAATACGGCCTTGGCCATCGGCTGTTTCTACGATATGGCGAGGGTTCTCAACCGGATCCTTCATCATCCTGGAGATGACCCGTCCTTTGATCTCTCCCTTCTCTCATTTGGTATGGACTGCTTGATGAACCAGGGGGCTGTTCTCGGTCTGTTTCAGTCAGACCCCGAGGTCTATCTCGACGAAAGAAAGGAAAAGAACCTCCAAAAGGCCTCCCTTAAGGAGAGCGAGATTTCGAGACTCCTTGGGGAGCGGGATGCGGCCAGAAAGGCGAAGAATTGGAGCCGGGCCGATGAGATACGGGACCACCTCGCCTCCCACGGCATCATTCTCGAGGACGGCCCGCAGGGAACCCAGTGGCGAATCAAAGAATGATGCCTCATGGATCCGGGAGGGTCCGGGCCTTTATTCTGAACGATCACGGACGCGACGAATTCAGCGAGAACTGCGACCGACAGATCTTGATTCACGCTCAGCGTATCTTTCCTCAGTTCTTGCTAATCTCAGCATGGTTGCTTGACAAACGCTGGTGAGGAGTACACTATTTCTACGAGGCCCTCATGGCTCATTGTCCTCGCCTCAGATCCTAGGCAAGAGTAACCGGAGGAAGACTGGGGTGCCAAATTTTCGGGTGATCATTGTCGGTGCCGGACCGGCGGGTATTTTTGCCGCGCTAACGCTGAAGGCCGCGGGCCTCCGGAAGATTCTGATCGTAGAACAGGGCGAGGACATCGAGGATCGTAAAAGAGAGACCGGCAGGGACATCTTGTGCGGTTGGGGAGGAGCGGGCGCCTTCAGCGATGGGAAGCTCACCCTCTCACCAGAGATCGGAGGGTTCCTGGAGGACTTTGTATCGAGGAATCAACTCGAGCGCCTATTGATCGAGGCCGACCGGCTCTATCTCCGTTATGGGGCCCCCAAGAAAACCTTCGGGGCCGCCTCTGAAAAGACCGAGACGCTCACCTATCTGGCGAGGCAGGCCGGGATGGAGTTCATCCCGACGGAAATTCGCCATGTGGGGACCGAGAATTGGGCCAAAATCCTGAAGAGAATGCGTGAAGACATCGGAAAGGAGGTCACGATCCGAACGAAAACGCGGGTCAAGCACCTGTGGGGCGGCCAGGGCAGAGTCCGTGGTGTCGAGTCGGAAGACGGCCAAAAACTCACCGCTGATTACGTGATCGTGGCTCCCGGCCGGATTGGAGCCGATTGGGTGAAGAATCAGACGAATCGGTTGGGTCTTTCTTCCTCACCCAATCCCGTTGATATTGGTGTTCGCATTGAGGCTCCAGCGGCCACTTTACACGGCCTCACCGATACCGCCTACGAGTCCAAGCTCATTTACTACTCCAAAACCTTCGATGACAAGGTCAGAACTTTCTGTATGAACCCCTATGGTGAGGTTGTCATTGAGGAGAGTAACAGGATCGTCACGGTCAATGGCCACAGCTATGCCAACAGGAAGACCGAAAACACGAATTTCGCCATCCTGGTTTCGAGCACCTTCACAGAACCCTTTGATGATCCCATCAGTTACGGGGGGGTCATCGCCAGGCTAGCAAACCTCCTGGGAAGGGGTGTGATCATTCAGCGCCTGGGTGATCTCATGGAGGGTAGACGCTCCACCCCTCAGCGAATTGCCAGATGCATTACCCGGCCTACCCTCTCCTCAGCGACGCCCGGGGACCTGAGTTTTGTTCTCCCCTACCGTTATCTAAAGGATGTCATGGAAATGCTCGAGGCCATGGACCGGATTGCACCCGGCATCTTTTCTCATCACACACTCCTCTACGGCGTGGAAGTCAAGTTCTATTCCAACCGAATCAAGCTCTCCCCCGAGTTAGAATCCGAAATGGAAAACCTCTTTTTCATCGGCGACGGAGCAGGTATCACCCGGGGACTTCTTCAGGCCTCGGCCAGCGGGATCGTCGCAGCTCGGGAGGTGCTCAAGCGGGCGAAATCATGAAATAAGCGCTCCAAAGAAATCCCCAAACTGTCTCGGGAAGTCAAAGGTGAGGAGAAGGAGTCAGAATTCAGAAGTCAGAAGCCAGGAGTCAGAAGTCAGAAGTCAGCATGCAAAGAGAGCGGGCAAGGACCTTTCAAGATCTGATTGTGTGGCAAAAAGCCCATCAGTTCGTCCTTTCTATCTATAGAATTACCGAGAGTTTTCCAAAGAGAGAGGTATACGGATTGACTTCTCAATTCAGGCGCGCTGCTGTCTCGATAACAGCCAACATAGCTGAAGGATTCAGGAAGATAGGTAAATCTGATAAACATCGTTTTATGAATATCGCTCAAGGCTCTGTTGAAGAGTGTCGCTACTACCCAATCCTTGCAAAGGATCTAGGATATATTGATACGAGCGCGTTGATGCCGCAATTGGAAGAGGTGAGTAAGCTGCTCGACGCCTACTCTAGATCCATTGTGACTCCTGACTCCTGAATTCTGACTCCTTTTGCAATCGAGTTGGCAAGGGAGAAGCAGAATCCAGAAGTCAGTAATGAAAAATAGAGCCATTGAAAACCCTTTTACTCACCACAGAGACACGGAGATCGCAGAGAACCGTTTTGTCTTTGCCCATGGGGAGACGGCCATGGCCAAAGACATCCCCGGCAGGGACCGTGGCATGCCCGAAGGGCCGGAACTTTTCGTCTGCTAGAACTCCGGCAGACGAAAAAATCAAATCCTCCGTGCCCGCGGTGGCTCTGTGGTCGAGCAGATTGAAGGCTTGGCACTTATTCCAAGTCCATTCTGACTCCTGACTTCTCACTACTGACTCCTGTCTTCTAAAACTATGAACACCTTCAAACTCGTCAGTGACTTCGAACCCACCGGTGATCAGCCCCAGGCCATCCAGAAATTGAGCCGTGCCCTGAACAAAGGAGTCCGAGAGCAGGTCCTCCTCGGCGTGACGGGTTCGGGAAAGACCTTCACCATGGCCAACACCCTGCAAAAGGTTCAGAAACCCACGCTCGTCATTTCTCATAACAAGACCCTCGCAGCGCAACTCTACGGAGAGTTCAGGGAGCTCTTTCCGGAAAATGCGGTTGAGTTTTTCGTCAGTTACTACGACTATTATCAGCCTGAAGCCTATATCCCGAGTGCCGACCTCTACATCGAGAAGGACACATCGATCAATGATGAGATCGATAAGATGCGTCATTCAGCCACACGATCCCTTCTCGAGCGTAACGACGTGATTATCGTTGCCAGCGTATCCTGTATCTATGGGTTAGGCTCCCCCGAGGCCTACTATGGACTGCTTCTCTACCTGGAAAAAGGAGACCGAATCTCACGGGACGAGGTCCTTTCGAGACTTGTGGAGATTCAGTATGAAAGAAATGACCTCGATTTCTATCGGGGGACCTTCCGGGTTCGTGGGGATGTGATCGAGGTTTTCCCAGCCCACGAGGAGAGTCTGGCCGTTCGGATCGAGCTATTCGGCGACATCGTCGACACCATCTCGGAAATCGATCCGCTCAGAGGCCGGGCGATCCGGAAGCTCGATAGAATCGCCATCTACCCTGGCAGCCATTACGTCACCACCGAAGAGCGGCGGAAAAAAGCCATCGAGAATATCCGCCTGGAACTCGCGGAGCGTCTCCAGTGGCTTCGTCAGAACGAGCGGCTCGTGGAGGCTCAGCGATTGGAGCAGCGGACGCGCTTCGACCTCGAGATGCTTGAAGAGATCGGCTACTGCCAGGGTATCGAGAACTACTCCCGCCACCTGACGGGACGACAGCCTGGAGAACCGCCACCGACCCTGCTCGACTATTTCCCAAAGGATTTCCTCCTTTTCATCGATGAGAGCCACGTCACGATCCCTCAACTCAACGGCATGTACTGGGGGGACCGGTCGAGAAAAGAAACCCTGGTGGAGTACGGCTTCCGTCTCCCTTCGGCTCTCGACAACCGGCCCCTCAGTTTCGAAGAGTTCGAGTCTCGCATGAACCAGGTCGTTTACGTCTCAGCCACCCCAGGGGATTATGAAATGGCGAAGTGCCAGGGATGCGTCGTTGAGCAGATTATTCGGCCCACGGGACTGATGGACCCTGAGATTCATGTGAAACCCGCTTCCAACCAAGTGGATGAACTTCTGGAGGAGATACGCAAACGGGTGGACCTGAATGACCGGGTTCTCATTACGACCCTGACCAAACGCATGGCCGAAGACCTCACCCAGTATTACGCCGACATCGGCCTCCGGGTTCGGTATCTCCATTCCGAAATCAACACCCTTGAGCGCTGGGAAATCATCCGAGACCTCAGATTGGGAGAATTCGACGTCCTCATCGGCATCAATCTTTTGAGGGAAGGGCTCGACATCCCAGAGGTCTCTCTCGTGGCCATCCTCGATGCAGACAAGGAGGGATTTCTCCGATCGGAGAAATCCTTGATTCAGACATGCGGCCGGGCCGCGCGAAACATCAACGGGACCGTCATCCTTTACGCCGACCGGGTTACCCCCTCGATGAAAAAAGCGCTCGATGAGACAAGACGGAGACGACGGATTCAGGCTGAGTATAACAGCGCCCGTGGCATCACGCCCCAGACCATCAAGAAATCCATCCGGGACGGCCTGACATCCATTTTCGAGGCAGACTACCTGACGGTCCCTCTCGTGGCTGAGCCAGAGGCGGAGTACATCCCACCCAATGCCATTCCAGAGACCGTGGAAAGACTCCAAAGGGAAATGAAGGAAGCAGCAGAAAGACTCGAGTTTGAGCGGGCCGCCGGCCTCAGAGACCGAATCCGCTCTCTTCAGCAGCGGGAACTCAGGGAGAGATAATCAAAAGACCCCCGGAAAGAAATTAAGTCACAACCTTTTCGATGATGCCCACCCGACCCACCAACCCTCAAAAATCGCAAAGTCGAAAGCGTTTTGCTCACCGAACCACCCCCTCCCCTGCATGATTCACGAATCTTTAGGATTCGTGAAAAAGCACCCCCAAGAAATCAAATATCGAACGAAGCGTCCCGAGACGGACCCATTCGGAATCCGAAACCATATCACAATTCAAATTTCCTAATCCTCAAAACATCTTTGGCGTTTTGGTCATTTAGTATTCGGATTTGTTTCGAATTTAGATATTCGATTTTCGAATTTGAGATGTCGCTTTAGAGGAAACCATGGCAGAGAGACGAGGAACGGATCCCCTTCCCGCGACGAGGCCCAAAGGACGCCAGTGGCCCTGACTGTGCGGTGGAAATAACGAAAAGCGAAAAACCGCTTTTGGCAGCCCCAGGCCGGTTCTCATTCGGGAGTGGATAGGTCTTTATGAGTTACTTTGATTTTTTTTCATACTTCAGGGGGATCTGGAAAAGCGAAATTTTTGTAACTCATTGTAATGCTTGTAAAACTTAATTCAACCAAATCTGGCACGATTCTGGCAGAAGCCGACCCAGATCAGAAAACCATGGAACTCATCAGGCAATTTAGAACTGCTAAGCATGGGCCTCCACCAAAAGGAGCAAAAAAAATGAAACGCCCGAGGAAACTCCATCTCAAAATATCAGCGATGATGATTCTCGGTCTATTCTTATCCTTTGCGCTACCGGCTTATGGTGATATCTCGCCAGTTGGAAGCTGGACCACCGGACTGACCCATACAGTTGGCGCGGGGACAGACCGACTCCTCGTTTTTGTCACAGGCTATGAGGCCGACGAGGGTGACACCGTCGACGTGACGGCCGTCAGCTACGGCGGCGTGCCCATGACGCAGGCCATCGAGGGGAGCATCATCACCAGCGGGAATGAGGCCCGAGTGGAGATCTGGTACCTCGATGAAGCCGGAATTCAGGATGCCTCTGGCAGTACCTTTGCAGTCACCTATCAGCCACTGGCCCCTCCCTATGCGATGCACGCCGCGGTAACCTATGCCGGCGTTGACCAAACAAGTCCAATCGAGAGCACCACGCAGAACGGCGTTTCCACCAGCAATCCTGTTGAGGCGACAGTCAGTGTGCTCAGTGGGGGAATGTCCGTCGCCGGTGTGACATGCGGGAAAGGCGGAACCTACAGCTGGGGAAACGGCTGGATCGAGGGGACAGACCAGAAAGCCGGCAACACCACGACGATGTCCACAGCGGAGCATCTGGTGACGGCCAACGGAAACGATACGGCGAGCGCCGACTTTTCTGCCTCCGTCAACCGCCAAGTCGTTGCCGTCGCGCACCTCAAGCCAGCAACAGGCGATGCTGGATGTGACGATACCTTTGCCTACCGGAAGAAGATCACCATCGATCACACCCTGGTGAGTGGAACATCTGACTTGGTCGACTTTCCGGTCTTGGTCAAGCTCACCGGCACCGACTTTCAGGAAATTGAGGACAACACCCGTTCCGATGGCTATGACATTGTCTTTCGGGCGTCCGATGGGACAACGCCGTTACCCCACGAAATCGAAGTCTACGATGAAACCGCTGACGAGCTCGTGGCCTGGGTCAGAGTTCCCGATCTTTCCACCACGATGGACACGGAGATATACCTCTATTATGGAAGCGGCTGCGTGATGGCTCCGACAGAAACACCGAACGCCGTGTGGGACTCCAACTTCAAGGGCGTTTGGCACCTAAAGGAAGACCCATCGGGTCTCGGCCCGCAGATCATGGACAGTACCACCAACAGCAACCATGGGACCGCCGAGACCGACGGCGGGGACTCCTGGCTCTCCTCGCACCGGGTCGCCGGCCAGACCGGCCCGGCCTTGTATTTCGAGGATCTCAGTGGGAGCGGTAGACAAATCAATGTGGGGAATGATCCGAGTCTCGATGTCACCACGGCGATCACCCTCGAGGCGTGGGTAAAACCCGACCTCGTCGAATCCGCCAACAGACACGTTCTTTACAAATCTTCGGGCTACTTCCTTTCCGCAATGCAAAGCCATGACAATCACCCCTCCCTCTATGTTTTTATCAATGGAGACGGATGGAGGGACAAGCACGCCACCGAACTCCTGACCACCGAATGGAACCATCTGGTGGGAACCTATGATGCAACGACGAGGACCCTCCGGGTCTACATCAATGGCGTCGAAAAGGGAAACGTGACACTGAGTGGCCTTGCGGACTATACCCTGCTCCCCAGCACAGATGTTTTGACCATTAGCCGGGAGTTCGAGGGTGTGATCGACGAGGCACGCATCTCAGATATCGCCCGCTCACCAGACTGGATCAAGACCTCCTACGACAACCAGGCCTCACCGTCGACGTTTTACAGTGTCACCCCTGAAGAGGTCCTCGATCCCGACGCGCCGACCATAACGATCACGGACCCGACGGGCCGCTCTTCCTACGATACGGAGAACGGGGTCATCGACCTCGGCGGTGTCGCCGGTGGCACGTGGGGAATCGTCCAAGTCACCTGGTGGAACGGTGGCACTGGAGGATCTGGCAATTGCTCGGGGACCACCAACTGGTCTGCCAGTATCAGCCTTGCCGAGGGCACGAACGTCATTACCGTGACCGCACGAGACAGCCACGACAACGAGGTCACCGATCTGATTCTAGTCGAGTATACCCCTCCACCGGAGCCGGGGCCCGAACCCGATCCCGAGTCGAATCCATCTCCCGGCGCCACCGGGGACACAGAGATCTTTTCGAACACCCTCGCGCCCAACGTCATGATTCTCCTCGACACCTCGGGGAGCATGAACGAGGTTGTCTGGCTCGATGCATTCGATCCAGCGTTCGATTATACGACCCCGCTTCTCCCTCAGGGCAAAAATGTCGTTTTTGTCAAGGACAAATATTGCTACCCGAACCAATTCTTCGTTCGATCCACGAGCACGAATGAGCTTGATATCGAGTTTTTATACACCAATTACACGGACCCGGACGACCTCTGCAGCGGGCCGACCAGTGAAACGTCGCAGAGGGCCGAAGGCGATGGCTTTTTCTACTTTGATCGGGCCGCAGGGGACTTTATCCCCGTGGCCACTTATGATCCTGGCAATCCGAGTCACATCAAGATCTTTCTCCCCTATGCCGAGTATAGCCATAACACCACGGATTGGAAGAAATCCACTTGGTACAACTATAACTACCTGAACTGGCTCTTCTATTACTCCTATCAGGCCGATCGGGACTCCCTCGAGGCTCAGCACTGGGTTCCAGAACAGCGGGCCTTATTGACACGGATTCTCGTAGCGAAACAAGTGATCAAAGATTTGGTCTCGGCCAACGCGAATGTCCGCTTCGGTATCATGGTATTTGAAGATGGATCTCGTGCGAAGCTCCTCGCTGCAATTCCCTCCAGTAGCACGGCCATCGAGTCCAACTTGAAGGATCTCATCCCCTCAGGAGGGACTCCGCTCGCCGCGTCCCTGGAGGACGTATGGGACTATTTCACCGGTGCCACGGATGAATTCTCTCTCGACTACTGGTGTCGCCGGAACTTCGTGATCGTTCTCACAGACGGCGCGCCGACCTACGATGCCGTAGAGCTGAGCGACTACATGAAGAAGGACTGGGATGGCGACAATGGGGGAACCGAGGCCAACGGCTGGGAAGGGGATGAAACGGGCATGTACCATGGTGCGGGGTCAGACTACCTCGACGATGTCGCCTACTACATGCAGCACAACGACTCCCAGCCAGATGAAACCCATTTCCCCGGGATTCAGCCCGTCTCCACCTACACGGTCGGTTTTGCTTTCGACTTTGGCCTCCTCAACGATACGGCGACCAATGGCGGCGGGAGTTACTACACGAGCAGAAACCATGTTGGGCTCAACTCGGCCTTGCAGAATATCGTCCAAGAGATTATCGACGTAACGTACTCCTACACGGCTCCGGTGGTACCGGTGAGCCAGATGGAGCGAACCACAAGCAGCGACAAGATCTATCTGGCCCTTTTCAAACCGACCCTCGATGCCTTCTGGAAGGGAAACATCAAGAAGTTCCGCGTTGCCACCAAGCAAGGTGCCGGCACCGAGGTCGGCGATATCCTCGACAGAAACGGCAATCTGGCCGCAGACAGCTCGGGTTATATCTATGACACGGCCGTCTCCTACTGGGGAACCATCGAAGACGGAGGGGACGCCGAAAAAGGCGGAGTCGGTCAGGTCCTGCTCGACCGGATCGAGGCGCGAAACATCTACACCTGGCTCAACAAAAACGAGCGCGCTTTGACCGACGCGAGCAACGCCTTCTCGACAACCAACGCCTCCCTCACCGCGGCGAGGCTTGGGGCAGCTGATGATACCGAGAAGGATGCCGTTATCGAATTTGTCCACGGCTACGACGCTTATGACCAAGACGGAGACAAAGATACAGACGAAAAGCGCGGCTGGATTCTGGGTGACTTTCTCCATTCGAGGCCGGCCGTCGTCGGCTACAATGAGAACAAGGTGGTGATCTTTGCCGGAGCCAATGACGGCATGCTCCATGCCTTCTGGGATGGAGATCCTGGCGTTCATCCAGGAGGAACAGAGCTTTGGGCCTATATTCCGCCCGTGCTTCTTCCCAACCTGAAGTATCTCGCCGGATCAAGCCACGACTACTACGTGGACGGATCCCCTGAGGTCTACATCAACGATGCCGACCATAGCGGAGAGATCGGAGACCACGCGGATGACCGTGTCATTCTCTTGTGCGGACTCAGACGCGGGGGAAGGGCCTACTTTGCCCTCGATGTGACCGACCCCGAGAACCCAAAAATCCCCACAGGCTGGTCCAACTACGGCATGTGGGAGACCGCAGATGTCTGGCGGCCCACGGGGATGATCGGAGCCGGAATGAGCCACGAGGCTGAGGATGAGGGAGATGCAAGCTTCCCCTACTCAGAGATGGGCCAGAGCTGGGCGACTCCTGTCATCGGGAAGATCAATGACAGTGGAACGGCCAAAAATGTGGCCTTCCTGGGCGGCGGATACTGTGAACTCAACCAGGATTCAGACAATCCCAAGGCGAGCAACGAAGACATGGGAAGGGGAATCTATGTGGTCGACCTTGCCACCGGAGATCCCCACTGGACCTACACCTGGAGCACCGATCCCGATGTCGTGTGGTCCATTCCGAGCGATCTGACGGCCATCGATACGACAGACAACGGATACATCGATCGGCTCTACGTGGGAGACATGAGGGGAAGGATCTGGCGATTCGACATCAGCAATTCATCCACGACAAACTGGACCGGAAAGATCCTCTTCGATTCCAATAGTCCCCATGCGGGAGGAAGAAAGATCTTCTATCGGCCCGATGTCACCATCGAGGATGGGTACGAACTCCTCTACTTCGGCACAGGAGACCGGGCACACCCGAACGATGGAAGCGTGGTCGATCGGATTTACGCTGTCAAGGATAACAACCCGGCCTTACCGCTGGACGAGGACGATCTCGTGGATGTCACCAGTGATTGCCTCCAGGATCCAGATTGCACCGAGGACAAAAATGCCCTGAGAAGTTCGATCATCAACGGAAACGGCTGGTACGTCCAGCTTTCGGATCATTCCGGTGAGAAGGTCCTCGCCGCTCCACTGGTCTTTGCCGGTGCAGCCTACTTCACGACCTTTGCCCCGCTCGACACGGAGGATCCCTGCATCTACCAGGAGGGGACTGCGAGGCTCTACGCCCTTGACTACCGAACCGGCGAGTCTGTCCTCAACTATGACACCGCCACGGCGGGACTCACCGTCAGCGACCGATCCATGGTCATCGGGTCGGCGATCCCTTCACGGGTCGTCGTGGCCCTCATCAACGGACAACCCGAGGCCTATATCGGAATCCGCGGGGGCATTGTCAATCCAGACATCGGCGCCAGCAACCCGCTGATCAGAGTCTACTGGCGGAGTGTACTCTAGGCTGAAGGTTGACCGAATGCGGGTGGTCACTCGAAAATCACCTGAGGCGGCGAGATTTGACGGCGGGGAGCTAAATCCAAATAGATAGAACCAAGGCTCCCCCGCCAGCAGCCCAGCAGTAATAGGCAAATCGGTAGAATTTCCCTCTCTTGATCACTCCCAGCAAAAGGCGAAGGGAGACATAGCCCGTCAGAAAAGCGACCAAGCTTCCCAGCAGGAAATCTGCGGAAATCAATAAACCCTGCCCTTCCCGAGAGACCAAAGGCGCCCCCAGGGCCACGATCGTCGCTGGAATCATGAGGAGGAATGAGAATCTTGCCGAGAGTTCCCGATCCAGCCCTCGAAAAAGGCCGGCAGAAACGGTCAAACCCGATCGGGATATGCCCGGAACCAAAGCCAAGGCCTGGGCGACGCCGACCCAAATCGTGTCCCAGAATCCCATCTCTGCTACATGCCTGCCGGATCCTTTCCAATAAGCGGTCAGCCAGAGAACCGTCCCCGTGACGATCAGTGTAAATCCTACAGCCAGGGAGGACGCAAAAAGCGGTTCGAAAAGGTTTTGGAGGGTAAACCCAATCAGGGCGATTGGCATCGTCCCCACGAAGATCCACAAGGCCAGCCGACAATGGGGCCGCTCGAGGAATCCCGGGAGAGGCTCACCTTTAAATCGATCTCTCAGATAGCCGAAAAGTTCCCGAAAGATCGACCCGATATCCGGCCAGTAGGCCAGAATAACTGCCCCAAGAGTCCCGCCATGGACGGCAATATCAAAAAACAGCTGCGGTTCTTCCAAACCCAAAAGCCGCTGGCAAAGAACCAGGTGCCCGGAGCTACTAATGGGGAGAAATTCCGTGACCCCTTGAACGATGCCAAGGATAATGGACTCGATGACAGTGATGGGAACCTCCTACCCTGTAAATTCGAAATCCGAAGCACGAATCTCGAAACAAATCCAAAATTCAAATGCCCTCATGTTCCAAAGGCGATTTGCTTCTAACCAATATGGCTCCAAACCGGTTTTAAGGTCATAGACTTTTGAATTTCGTTTTTCTGTCATTCGAATTTGTTTCCCAATTTCGATATTCGAAATTCGGATTTGGTCCCCAAATAGGTGGATTTGCCGGACTCAGCAAAAATTTCTTCCCTAAAAAGGAAAGTCAATAGCGGGAGCCTATATCACCTTGATCGAACACCGAAAAGCATCAGTTCCTTCGAGATACCCCTTCACCACTAATTGAATGACATCAGGCGGCTGTTCGATCAGTCGACAGACACTCACCGAGTTTTCGTGAAAAGTATGCACGCACCGCAGAGAGCGCGGAGATTGAACCCTTTTTGTTTGTCAGGAGACACTGACAAACAAAAAATCTCAGCCCGCCTTGAGCGGGGAAGCGTAAGTCTTCCACAGCCCTTCCACCAAAAGGCCGAAGTCATCTTGTCCCTCCAGGGACGGGAATTTTTCCGATGCCGGTACTTGCCCTGTTGAACGCGAAGCGATTCGCCGGGGGTCTCACGGCATCGGAAAACCTTATTTTTTCAATGGCCACTGTGTCTCCGTGGTGATCCAATTCCTATATGACCTTGATCAAAAACCGAAAAGCCTGAACGCCACTGAGGACGATCGTGGTGACGATGGTGCCGGCCATGAGAACCCCGATGACGTTGGAAATGATGAACTTTCTGTAACCCAACCCAATGAGATACGCCCCGAGTGCTCCAGAATAGGAGCCCGTGACGGGCAGGGGGATCCCGATAAACAGGGCCACTCCAAACTCCCCGTATCGATCCACGGATTTTTCGATTCTCCGCTGAGTCCGGATCACGGTTCGCTGATACACGCGATCCAACCATTTGAACCTCAAAAACAGGACCATCAACTTGTCCAGAAACAGATAGACCAAAGGCCCCAGGATGATGTTCGTGATGACACAGACGAGGACAACGCCCCACCAGGGCATATCGCCCCTGAGAATCCCAAAGGGGATGCTGGCCCGAAGCTCCAGAGTTGGAATCAACGTGATGAGAACCAAAATCAGGATCGTTTTCATCTCGATAAGGCATCAAAATGACAAAACCCCGTTAAGGTAACCAAAGCGCCCCGAAATAACAAGCCCCTTGCCACGGAGCCCTTCGAGTTTCACTAAGACGGTTTCAGTTTGTCAGAATAGCGCAAATTGACGATTCATTTAGATCTGCGTGGTTTTGGTGACGATCCTGAAGCGGCAAACAGACTTTTCCTCACCGCAGAGCCGCAGAGGACACGGAGAGAATTCTGTTTTCCAATGCCGGCGTACTCCGCCATCGGAAAAATCCACTCCCCTGCGGGGACCAAGAGGGATTTTCTCCCTCATTCAAAGGACGTACGGAAACTGGCCCTGGCCCGAAAGGGCGAATGATTTTTGTTTGTCGACACTTGCCCCGTAGAATGCGGCCTGCCCCATGAAGTGCCGCGCAACTTGACTGGGGAGCTATTCATTGGGGTCTCGCGACAAACAGAAGGGTCTTTTCTCTGCGATCTCGGTGTCTCCGCGTTGATCTTCAACCACATTTCTCCAGGCCATCAGAATGCGGAACCCAAGAAACGGGCGTTCACAGCAAAATTTTCAAACAACAGATTGAGTCTGATCAAAACGATCTCAGAGGGGCTGCAAAATCTGCCGGCCCGTCCCGGGCGGCAGGTATATTCTTCTCAGCCAGACGAGAGGTGCTGTCTAAGACCGGCCCGAACCCAACAAAAAAAACTCATCTTAGGCCATTTTGCGTCCGATAAACAAGGTAGGCCAATATGGTGTCCCGAAAAAGGCGCAGCAGACTCCAGTAAAGCTCATTGGCACTGATTTTGCTCGCTAAACTCAAGCCAAAATAGAGAAGGAACGCTTAGCCCATGGAAGGATCTGAAGTCCACCTTCTTGAGTATCTCCGAATTGTCTACAAACGGAAGTGGATTATCCTTGCCATCATGATGATGGCCGTGGCTTTCGGGGCCTTTCGCGTCTATCGCGCGACTCCCGTCTACCAGGCCGTCTGCACGATTAGCATTGGAGACCAGAAAAATACGACGATTCACGGAGGCCAGGTGATCCAATACACCGACTACTGGGCCTCGGAGAAAAATATCAACACCCACCTCCATATCATGCTCAGTGAGCCGGTCCTCGAAGAGGTGATCAAGGCCTTGAACCTCGGCACGTCGTCCAACGCTCCCGCACGGCCTGGGGCACTCAGAGGCTATTACCGGGTCGAGTCGGTAAAGGATACGAATCTGATTCGAATAAAGACCACTCATCCGGATCCGAAAACTGCCCAGAAATTCGCAAACGTTATGGCAGCTACCTATCGGGACTTCAATATCACAAAACGCCTCCAATCCTCTGAGAATAACGTCTTGTGGCTTAAGCAGGAAATTACCGACCTGAGAAAGAAGATGGAGGAAGCCGACTACAATCTTTACCAATATAAACAGAAGAGCCACATTCTCTCCCTGGAAAAAGAGACGAAGATGCAAGCCGAAGAACTCTCACGGCTTCGGTCGACTCATAACGAAACCCAAGTAAAACGCATCGAAGTCGAGGCGAAAACAAAAGAGTTAGAACGAATTCTCAAGCTCAAGAACAAGTACGTTCCCTCCTTCCTCGAAGCTGAAACCCTTCACACTTTGAACAAGAACCTTGTGGAGGGGAGGCTCGAACTGGCCCAACTTCGGAAGAAATATGGGCCGCGACACCCAAAAATCCTCGCGGCCCAATCGGCGATCGCCTCAATCCAGACACAGATCGATCAAAACATCAAAAAGGCCATTAAGAGCCTCCAGTCCCAGCATGCGGTTTTACTTGCAAAAGAGAAGACGCTGGAAAAGTCCATCACCCAGTATACCCAGAAGGCCATGGACACCGAGCAGAAGGAAGTCCAGTATGCCCTTCTGGAGAAGGAAACCCAACTCAACAAGGAACTCTATGACGTCCTCGTGGCGAAGCTAAAAGAGATAAACATCACGGAAGGCCTCGAAACGCCCGAGGTTACCATCGTCGAAGAGGCGGATCTTCCAAGATCTCCAACAAGCTCCAGGAGAAACATGAGTCTTGCCATGTCTGGCATCCTCGGATTGGTATTCTCCTTAGGCCTGACATTCTTCCTGGAGTATCTCGACGTGGGGCTCTCCACACGAGAGGAGACAGAAAAATTCCTCGAGCTCCCCGTCTTGGGAGTGATTCCGCACACACAGACGAGAAACTGAGTGAGTGATCCATGGGGTCAAACAATCACGGCAAGAAAAACATATTCGAAATCAGAAAAGACGGACCTTTCGCTGAGGCCTTTGACAGCCTGATGGTCAATTTCTCCATGGCTTCAATCGATGACCCGATCAAGAGCATCCTCGTGACAAGCAGTGTCATGGAAGAGGGCAAAACCCTGGTCGCCACCAATTTGGCAATCAATATCGCTGCCACGGGGAAGAAGGTCCTCTTGGTCGATTTGGATTTGCGCCGCCCCTCAGTCCATAAATGGCTGAACATTAATGGAAACTTTGGCCTGGTCAACGCCCTGGTGGGGATTACGAGTGTGAATATCGACTCCGGCAGGCTGGGGGAATACACGATTGGCGATCTCCTCTACTTTCTCGAGGCCCAGGGTCGCAGCGGCCTGGTGACTTTTGAGAGCGACGGTACGGCGGTGGAAGTGACGGTGAGGAACGGAAACATCATCAATGCCAATCTCAAAAACCGACCCATCGAAAGGACTCTTGGAAGGATTCTTCTTCACTACAAAAGGATCACCCTTGACCAGCTCAAAGAGGCGCTCGGCATCCAGCAGCGCACGACAAAGCCACTCAGCCAGCTGCTTGTCAGTCTGGGTTTTGCTTCCAAGGAAGAGATTAAGAAAGTAACGAAAGCATTGATTGAAGAGAGCCTCCGAAGGCTTTTCCTCCTGGAGAACCCGACGTTCAGAATCGAGAATATGAACGCCGGTCAGATCGAAACCTATGCTGAAGAGGTATCAAAAGAGCAGGCCTTCTTCAGAAGGTTTGTGGAACTCAACACGGCGCCCTTTTTCAACCGGGTGGTGAGCGCGGCCGTGAAGTCCACGCCTGTTCAGAACCTCTATGTGTGTCCCTGCGGAAAACTCCCGCCCAACCCCGTAGAGGTCATGGGGTCAAAGAGAATGGAAGAGTTTCTCAAAATCGCCACCTCCAGTTTTGACATGGTGGTCCTCGACTCATCCCCGGTCCTGGGAGCGGCCCATGCCTCTCTGTCGCCCTCCCTGGTCGACGGGGTACTCCTCGTCATTCGGGCTGGAAAAACCGATAAGAAGATCATCCTCGAGGCCAAGAGACAACTGGAAATGGCCAATGCCAGACTCCTTGGAGTCGTTCTCAATGGGGTGGACCGAAGAGTGCACTACCGCCGCTACTACCGCTACTATGCCCGGGACAAGGAAGCAGAAGCCCCTCAGCCTGTCCATCGAAAACTCATCCCCCTGCTCGAGACAGAATCGGATATCGCTTCCGAGACCATTCAATAGGCTCGTCTAACCTGCATGATTCACCAATCTCTAGGATTCGTGAATAGAGACCCGCAACAAATCGAACATCTCTGATGCGGCTTTCGACAGCGTGCTTCCCACCGGCCTAACGCTGGCCCTAAAGGGGAGGCCTGAAAAGACCCTGGCCGAAGCCCTGGTATCACGCCTCAAAACTAATTTGTGAAAACCACACCAAAACGGATCGTGCGGATTAAGATGCCAAGGTCTAAAACTCGAAGCACGAAGTTCGAAATCCGAAACAATATCAGAATTCAAATTTTCCAATTCTCTAAACCTGTTTGGCATTTTGGTCATTTGATATTCGGATGTGTTTCCCGCCTCGGGCGGGATATTCGACATTCGGATTTACAATGTCGGTTTCGAGGACACCATGCGATCCGGTGAATTATGCAAGTCATTACTGAGACACCACACTCCGGGCGGATTGTTCATGGAGCCCATAGGGATTCATAAATCATCCCAACCAAAAGCACCTTGTGCGCACCAGGCGGACCTCTCCCTCTATCGTCAAACCGAGCTAATACCCTGATTTCACATAAGAAGTGGCACAAAAAGTGCACATAATGACAAAGAGTGTCATGACCCGGGCCGTGCTGGAATCTGATCCAGAAGGGGTTTTCGGACTCGTGGAAGTTCTTTAATAAAATCATGGAGATACGAGAGGGGATAGGGAGACCCATGACAAGTAAGAGCAAGCCTGTCGCCAATCCATTGACGGTCCTCCGAGAGGAGTTCGATGACTGGGCCGTTCTCTTTGACCCTGATTCGGGGAATGCCTTCGGCCTCAACCCAGTCGGGGTATTCATATGGAAACGGCTTGACGGCCGCCACACAGTCCCAGAGCTCTTGAAAGAGCTTCGAGAAAATTGCAACAACGTTCCAGAGGAAGCAGAAGGTCATGTGAAGACCTTCGTTCAAGACCTCGTCGAACAGGGACTGGCAGGATACGAACTGGAGAGATAAAGGAGCGTTTCACTTGAGGAGCGGCCTTCGGGCTTGAGGCGGGAGGCACACTGATGGTGCCTTCGGCGGAGCGACCCTCAAACGCTGGTGCTCCAAGAGCGCCGGGCTCGTTTCCCTCTGGTCTTCCTCGAGCGGCAGCACACGACAAGGCTTCGATCATGAAACTGATGAAAACGCCAAGGTCTATGGATCTCGTAATCACGAACCGCTGTAATCTCCGGTGCACGTACTGCAGCCATTTCACAAGCGCTGGCGATGCCAATCACGACCTGCCCACTGAGGAGTGGCTGGCATTCTTCGAGGAACTGAATCGCTGTGCCGTCATGAGCGTGACGCTTCAAGGCGGAGAGCCCTTCTGTCGAGAGGATCTGAAGGATCTTATTGACGGCATCGTGCGGAACCGAATGCGATTCAATATTCTGAGCAATGGGACGTTGATCAGTGACGAGATGGCGGCTTTTCTGGCGGCAACCGATCGCTGTAACGGCGTGCAGGTCTCTATCGATGGATCCATCCCCATGACCCATGACGCATTCCGAGGCAATGGAAGTTTCTCGAAAGCGATCGAGGGAATAAGATCTCTCCAGAAACATGATGTCTCGGTATCGGTCAGGGTGACGATTCACCGACAGAACGTGAGAGATCTCGAAGGGGTTGCGAGGCTTTTGCTGGACGACATCGGCCTTACAGGTTTTTCGACCAATGCGGCCTCCTATATGGGGCTCTGCAGAAAGAATGCAGAAGCCGTGCAGCTGACCGTTGAAGAGCGTACCCTTGCCATGGAGACCCTCCTCAAGCTCAACAGAAAATACAACGGCCAAATCAGCGCCGCTGCAGGCCCTCTGGCTGAGGCCAGGAATTGGCTAGAAATGGAAGCGGCTCGCCGGGAAGGGAAGCCGTCTCTCCCGGACCGGGGGTATCTCAGAAGCTGTGGTGGCGTGATGAGTCAAATGGCTGTCCGTGGCGATGGTGTCATGGTTCCGTGCTGTCAAATGAGCCATATCGAACTGGGTCGGATCAACAGGGACGATCTTCGAGAAGTCTGGCAAAATCATTCGGAACTTCGGAGGCTCAGACAAAGGCGCAAGATCCCGCTGAGCGATTTCGAATTCTGCCAGGGATGCGATTACATTAACTACTGCGCCGGTAACTGCCCGGCCCTGGCCTACACGATTGTCGGTGAGGAGAATCACCCAAGCCCGGATGCCTGTTTGAGGCGATTTCTGGAAGATGGGGGGAGACTGCCAACAGACGAGCACCGCGCTTGAGGAGCGGCCCACTTGGGGCCTGAGGATCGCTGCGCTTGAGGAGCGGGAACAGAGTTCCCTTGAGGAACGCTTCGCTTGAGGAAGTGGACTAAAGATTTATGAAGGATGCATTCAGGTTTCCTTTCGAAAAGCTTGAAGTTTGGCAACTCGCAGTAGAGTTGGCTGACTTCTCACTTGGACTTTTGGAAGCACTTCCTCGAAACAAATACCTGAGACTGGTCGGGCAGATGGAAGCAGCCGTTTCGAGCGTTGCGCAAAACATCGCTGAGGGTAAGGGCAGACAGTACAAGAAAGAATTCATTCAATTTCTCTATGTAGCTGAAGGATCGCTCTTCGAAGTGCTCACATTAACCGAGATATTTCGACGTCGGCAACTTATCAAGGAGCAGGACGCATTGGAGATCAAAAGGAAAGCGGAAGTGATTGATCGTAAGTTGCACGGGTTGATTAATTCCTTGAGGCGCAGAACGTGATTCTTGTTCGCCTCAAGTGCAACGATCCTCAAGCGGAGCGCTCCTCAAGCAAAGCGATCTTGAAGCTTTAGCCGAAGAACCAACAAAACCAATTCAACCAACAAAACCAATGAAACCAACCAAACCCTCAAACGGTAACTATCCCCTCCACCAGCTCTACTTCTACCTCACGGAAGGGTGCAACCTTCGGTGCCGTCACTGCTGGATTGCGCCCAAGTACCAGACCGAGAGCCGCTCCTATCCGATGCTCGAGCTTGATCTCTTCCAATCAATCGTGAAACAGGCAAAACCTCTGGGACTCTCTGGGGTCAAATTGACAGGCGGAGAGCCCCTCCTCCACCCGGACATATTCGAGATTTTGGAGGTGATTCGGAACGAGGATCTCATGCTCACTGTTGAGACCAATGGCGTTCTGTGCACGCCCGAGTGGGCTCGAATGATGGCTTCATGTAAGAGCGCTTTTGTTTCGGTCAGCCTGGATGGCGTGGACCCGGAAACCCATGAATGGGTGCGGGGGGTGACAGGGT